>NZ_JBWKQH010000002.1:0-391257 GCF_059418665.1 Undibacterium sp. GW821-FHT07F11 | reverse complement strand
CGACCTGGACTCGAACCAGGGACCTGCGGATTAACAGTCCGTCGCTCTACCGACTGAGCTATCAGGGAATAGAAGATTTGATGATCTTCGTTAAACTTTATAAACTATTACTCTATTTCGTTCGTAGTGATTTTTTGTTAAGTTCACTACTTACTTCGAATTCTGTGGCTCCCCGACCTGGACTCGAACCAGGGACCTGCGGATTAACAGTCCGTCGCTCTACCGACTGAGCTATCAGGGAACAGAGACAAAAATTATATTCGCTCACCCCTGATTTGTCAATACGCAAGTCTGATCGAATTACAGAACCTTGGAAATTGCCTCAATAACGTTGTTTATATTCTTGTTATTGAGGGCAGCTACGCAGATGCGCCCTGTATCAACAGCGTAGATGGAATTGTTATCACGCAATTTGCCAACCTGTTCTTTGGTCAGGCCAGAGTACGAAAACATGCCGCGCTGCTGGATCACAAAATCAAAGTCATGGCCTGGAGCCTGTTCCTTGAGTTTGCTGACAAAGGCGGTGCGCATTTCGCGTATGCGTACGCGCATGCCTGCCAGCTCTTCTTCCCACAACTGACGCAGTTCTGGTGTTGCCAGCACGGTTGCTACTACCTGGCCACCGTGGGTAGGTGGGTTGGAGTAGTTGGTGCGGATCACGCGTTTCAGTTGCGACATGATGCGTGCGGCTTCTTCTGCGCTGGAGGCAGCAATGCTCAGTGCGCCGACACGTTCACCATACAGGGAGAAGGATTTGGAGAAAGAATTGGAGACAAACAGGGCGCCACCAGCTTCAGCAAAGCGACGTACTACCTTGCCATCTGCTTCAATACCATCGCCAAAGCCCTGGTAAGCCATGTCGAGGAAAGGGATGAGGTTGCGCTGGGCAACCACGGCAATCACTTCTGTCCATTGGTCATCGGTCAGGTCGGCACCAGTAGGATTGTGGCAGCAGGCGTGCAACAATACGATAGAGCCTTCTGGCATGGATTTCAATGCATCCAGCATGCCTGCGAAATTAACGCCGCGTGTCGCTGCATCATAGTAAGGATACGAGTTGACTTTAAAACCAGCTGATTCAAACAGGGCGCGATGGTTTTCCCAACTTGGGTCGCTGATCCATACTTCAGAATTTGGCGTGAAGCGTTGCAGGAAGTCAGCGCCCAGCTTCAGTGCGCCGGTACCGCCGATAGCCTGGGCAGTAATTGCACGTTTTTCCTTGACTACCGCGCTATCGGCACCAAATACCAGTTCCTGCACTGCTTTATCATAAGCTGCCAGGCCTTCGATAGGCAGGTAAGTACGTGGGGCAAATTTTTCCATCAAAATAGCTTCCGCTTTTTTGACACATTCCAGCAATGGCACCTTGCCATTGTCATCATAATATACGCCTACACCCAGATTGACCTTGGCAGGGTTCTGGTCAGCATTAAAGGCTTCAGTGATGCCCAGGATAGGGTCGCGGGGGGCCATTTCTATGGCAGAAAACAGGGGGGAAGAAGCGTGAGCAGTCATCGTGATAATATTGAAATATTTGTCGTTGCCGACAGTAAAGGTTGGAATGAGGCAGATTGCAAAGTACAGCCACCTATTTTAGCAAAGGTAATCGCATCATGGCCGTAGCACCAGTTAATTCAACAGCTTTGTCAGAACAGCTGGACGAATCAAAATTTATCAGTTTCCCTGATTCACCTTATCAGTTGTATCAAATGTTCCAGCCAGCAGGTGATCAGCCAGCGGCAATTGCACAATTGGTAGAGGGTATCAGTGACGGTTTGTTTTTTCAGACACTGCTGGGAGTGACGGGGTCGGGTAAGACCTATACGATGGCAAATGTGATTGCCAGAACAGGTAGGCCGGCCATCATTTTTGCACCTAATAAAACCCTGGCAGCACAGTTGTACAGTGAGTTCAGGGAATTCTTTCCACGCAATGCGGTGGAGTATTTTGTCAGTTATTACGATTACTATCAACCAGAAGCGTACGTGCCGCAGCGTGACTTGTTCATTGAGAAAGATTCTGCCATCAATGAACATATAGAACAGATGCGCCTGTCGTGTACCAAATCGCTGATGGAAAGACGTGATGTCATCATTGTGGCAACAGTCTCAGCTATCTATGGTATCGGTAACCCGAATGAATACCACAAAATGATCCTGACGCTACGTGCGAAAGACAAGGTCAGCCAGCGTGATGTCATTGCCCGTCTGATACAGATGCAGTACAAGCGTAATGAGGTTGATTTTGGACGCGGTACTTTCCGTGTACGTGGTGACACCATTGATATCTTCCCGGCAGAACATGCCGAAATGGCTGTGCGCGTGGAAATGTTCGATGATGAAATCGAAAACCTGCAATTGTTTGATCCACTGACCGGACGCATCAAGCAAAAAATACCGCGCTTTACTGTCTATCCAAGTTCGCATTATGTGACGCCGCGCGAAACGGTCTTGCGTGCCATTGATACCATCAAGGAAGAATTGCGTGAACGCCTCGACTTCTTCCGCCGCGAAAACAAACTCATCGAAGAACAGCGCATAGAACAGCGTACTCGCTTTGACCTGGAAATGATGGCCGAGATTGGTTTCACCAAGGGTATTGAAAATTACTCGCGTCACCTGAGCGGTGCACAAGCAGGTGAGCCGCCACCGACCCTGGTCGATTACCTGCCAGCAGATGCGCTGATGTTCCTGGACGAATCACATGTACTGACAGGTCAGTTGAATGGCATGTACAACGGCGACAGAGCGCGTAAAACCAACCTGGTTGATTATGGCTTCCGCCTTCCATCAGCGCTGGATAACCGCCCATTGAAGTTTGCTGAATTTGAAAGCAAGCTACGCCAGACCGTATTTGTTTCAGCCACGCCAGGTGATTATGAAGACCAGCATTCTGACCAGACGGTAGAACAACTGGTCAGGCCTACTGGCCTGGTTGACCCGGAAATCGAAGTGCGTCCGGCCCTGACGCAGGTCGATGATTTGATGAACCAGATTATCGAGCGCGTGAAAAAACACGAGCGCGTACTGGTTACTACCCTGACCAAGCGCATGTCAGAACAGTTGACCGAATTCCTCAACGAAAATGGCGTCAAGGTACGTTATCTGCACAGCGATATCGATACAGTAGAGCGGGTAGAAATTATCCGCGATTTGCGTCTCGGTACTTTTGATGTGCTGGTCGGTATCAACCTGCTGCGCGAAGGTCTGGATATTCCTGAAGTGTCATTGGTGGCTATACTTGACGCGGACAAAGAAGGTTTCCTGCGTTCTGAACGCAGCCTCATTCAGACGATAGGCCGCGCTGCGCGTAACCTGAATGGCAAAGCAATTTTGTATGCCGACAAGGTAACCGATTCCATGCGTCGCGCCATGGGTGAAACCGAGCGCCGTCGCAATAAGCAGTTGGCTTTCAATCTGGCCAATAATATTACACCGGTGGGCATACGCAAGCAGATCAAGGACATCATTGATGGCGTCTATAACCCGCAAGAGGCGAGGGAAGAACTGGCAGTAGCGCAAGAGCAGGCGCGCTATGAAGTCATGAGCGAGAAACAGATCAGCCGCGAAATCAAGCGCCTGGAAAAACTCATGCTTGATCATGCGAAGAATCTGGAATTTGAAAAAGCTGCCCAGGTCAGGGATCAGTTAGCGCATGTCAAAGAGCAGTTGTTTGGGGCGGGTGGGCATGATTCTTTGGAATCAGTTGCAGGTACTTTTATCAGTAAGACCTGAATAAGTGAGACGTGATGGAATATCAAACGCCAAACGGAAATTTCCGAGCAGATGTTGCTGTAACTGCACAGACCTTTTTCATGAAATTGTGGTGATGACTGATTTTAATCGTAGTATCAAATAGAGGTATACATGAGTGTTAGTTTTTCAGAGTTTGCGATGTGGCTTTTGTTCCCCATAATTGTTTCGCTGATTTTGTTAATTGCCATGATTGTGCAAGGAAGAGGTGGCAAGGCAATTTTCTGGTTATTGATGATCTCACTTTGCTTGTTTGTAGTCAGTACGAGTGTTCCAGGTGGTATGGGTATTGTTCTGTGCTTGATGTTTGGGCCATGGATAGTTTGTATTGCTATGTTTTTCACCTATTTATCGAAAATAACGAACAAGCAAGATATTGTTATAGAAAGAAAAAGTCATCCCAATGATTACTACACGAGGCGTGTTTTGGATCCATGCCTGTTCTATGGTAATGATGACAGGCAGCTTACTTATGAAGAGTCGTTAAATCACCTGTATTCATTTGATATAAATGCTTGCAATGATTTTTTAAGTTCAATCGGTTACCCGCTTACAAAAAAAAGTGAGTCACTAGATCAGTCTAGACAGCGCTGCGTCGATGCTTATAAAAAAGAGTATATAAAATAACTCGTAAACTGATTTTTGATGTTAATTACCTATGCTGAAACAGCGTGAATTCCGGCCTGTTCATCCGTGGAGAAAACCAGTCTTGCGGATGGACAAGACTGAGTTAAAGCGCCAATTGACCAGGGTATTGATACTTGAGTACAGGAACGCAATGAAGAAACCTTTTTCGCAGTGGGGATGGGAAAAGCCAGTATCAATGCACCAGTTACGCAGGAGGCGTTTTCGTCTCGCGAGACAATATGTTTTGCTATATGAACCTGTAAGCGAGCTTGTTTTTAAAAGATGTCTTCCACGTGGAAATGAGTGGCAAGGGACAGGGAAATTACTCTCATTACCTGTTTTTTCGTGAAAGGTGGATGTGTGGGCTTCATTTCGTAGGTTGGGCTACGTCTCATCAGCCCAACACTTGGCCTCAGCAAACGTGTACGTTATTTAAACGCCGAGTGTTGGGCTGATAAACCGTAGCCCAACCTACATGTAGCGCTATGAACTGTATTATTTACCGCTGACACAAATCTGATTCCGCCCACCTTGCTTGGCCAGATACAGCATCGCATCTGCCTGCAAAAACATGGCATTCTCGGTATTCCAGGTCGGGAAGTCAGCGACACCGCCGCTGAAGCTGAAGTTTTTATTTTCGCCTGGCTTGACTTCAAAGACGATTTTGCCAAAGGCTTCGCGCATGGCGTCGAGTTTTTGTTTGCCTTGTGCTGGTGTGCAGTCCCAGAAAAGCACGACAAATTCTTCACCACCAAAACGGCTCAGCAAATCCTGCTCTCCCAACTGTGCAGACAAGACCAACGATAAACGCTTGATGACGATGTCGCCAAAATAATGACCCCAGGTGTCATTGATGATTTTGAATTTGTCGATATCGATGATGCCGTAGGCCAGTGGCTTGTTTTCCCTATTGGCGCGGCGTATCCATTCCTGGGCTTTCTTTTGCAAACCGACTTTATTGAGCAGGCCAGTGGCGCGGTCGCGGCTGATCAAGTCTTTGCTGGCGCGGATTTTATTGACACGGTTCAGTAACTGGCGTGTCAGCACATCGGCGTCACTGGGGATCAGTATTTCGTCGAAGCCACTATACAGTGCACGCCTGGCCATTTCCGGGTCGGGGCGGCTTTGCAGCAGGATGATTTCACGGCTGGGGTCAAATTCTATATTTTTTTTCAAAACCCGCACCAGGGCTTCAGTCTGTAAATATTGTGCTTCATCAATGAGGACGATATCTGGCTGGGTTTCCTTGACGCGCAAGTGTAATGAACGGGGATCAGGATTGTGCAATAAATCTATATGATTTTCTGCCATCAATGCGGTATCCAGTGAGGACAACTCGCCACAATGGATGATGGTATTGGTTTCACCGCGCTTTTGGCGGGCGAAGATATTGAACAGCTTGTCGACCAGCACTTCATTGGTGATGGGCTTTTCCGCGTAAGCCATGCAATTGCTGTCGACCAGTTTTTGTTGCAGTAAAAAGCGCTCGCCCTGGCGCACGGTTTGCAGATAGATATAACTTTGATCATCTGGCAGACGCTGCAGCAAATCGCTGAGGAACATGGTCTGGCGACGGGTGTGCTGCATGTCTTCCTGCATGTTGTGCAGCACATCGAGGTCAATCACGAACAGGTCATGGCCTTCGGAGGATTGGACTGCCTTTACAAAACCGCTCATCTGGTCAAAAAACAGGATGTCGAAGTCGTACTTGTGGGCACCGATCAATAACTCTTCTTTGTTATCGATGATGAAGAAAGTCTGCGCAAGCAGCAATACCCGATTTTTGTACAGCGGTCCTGCTTCTGCCATGTTGTCTCCAGGCTATAAACGATTCTCACCCCGTGTTATCTAATTCCAGAGCATGATTTGATTTTATACGAGTTCTTGTTACTGTTTGATTAATAAGTCACAAAATATTGATAAGAATGCGCAAAACATAGTTAATTTCTGTGCGGCAATTTCTGGTGAATGTAGTAACCAGTCATTACCTGTGATCATGAGATTTGTTTAACAATGGGGCTCCTTCAAACCAAGATTCAGGAGACATCATGGCAGCCAAAAAAATCCTTATGCTGGTCGGTGATTTTGTAGAAGACTATGAGGCCATGGTGCCTTTTCAAAGCCTGCTGGCAGTAGGGCATGCAGTGCACGCAGTGTGCCCGGACAAAAAGCCTGGTGACTATGTTGCCACTGCCATCCACGACTTTGAAGGCCAGCAGACATATACAGAAAAGCCTGGCCACCGTTTCAGCATCACCCACGATTTTGCCAGTATCAAGGCACAAGATTATGATGCCTTGCTGATACCTGGCGGCAGGGCACCTGAATACCTGCGTCTCAATCCACAAGTGATTGCTATCGTTCAACACTTTGCGCAAGCAAATAAACCGATAGCAGCAGTTTGTCATGGGGCACAGATTTTGGCAGCCGCCAAAGTGCTCGAAGGTATCAAGTGCTCGGCTTATCCTGCTTGCCAGCCAGAAGTAGAGGCAGCAGGCGGCCATTATGCAAATATCGCTGTGACCGATGCTGTCACGGACAAGAATTTTGTGACTGCACCCGCATGGCCTGCACATCCAGCCTGGATAGGGCAGTTCCTGCAATTGCTGGGTACCGAAATCAGGTTGTAAGCATTGATGGCTAAGCTTGCAAATCAGGCAAGTGCCGTATAATCGTCAGGAAATTACTTCTTGACGATATGCGGGAGGAAATATGTGTGAAATTTTTGTGAAAGCCGACCCTGGCTTGTATGAATCCAGGTCACGTTCCCTGCGTTTGCATGGTGTGGTGACTTCCATCCGGCTGGAAAAGATATTCTGGTCGGTACTGGAAGAGATCGCCGTGCGTGATGGCATGAATACCAATCAACTCATCACCAAGCTTTATGATGAGTTGATTGCCTATCGCGGCCATATCGACAATTTCTCATCCTTCCTGCGGGTTTGCTGTTTGCGCTACACCTCGCTGATGCTGGATGGCGAAATCACGACTGACAAACATTTACCACTTGCTGGCTTGCATAATGCCAAAACGGAACCTAAGGGTTTTCTGATTTGATTTCCCTATCCATGTCTGTGCGTGACGGCTATTTGCATGAACATGTCAAAAAGCTGCTTGACACAACAATTCGCTGTCTTTATGATGCCTACCAACTAGAAGGTAAATTATACAGGGCTGTAATTGACGCCTTATTCTGAACAGGTAGCACATGAAGCATTTTTTAGAAATGTCGCCAATGGCTGAGCGCATCCTTGATGCTGCCCAGGGCTTGATACAGCAACAAGGTTACAACGGTTTTTCCTACGACGATGTGGCCAAGCTGGTTGGTATCAAAAAACCCAGTATTCATCATCATTTCCCCAAGAAAGAGGATCTGGTGGCAGTGCTGGTGCAGCGCTACACGCATAGTTTTCGCGGTGAATTGCTGAACATGGAAGGGCGGTACGCCAGCCCTATAGAAAGGCTGGCTGCTTATGCGGCAGTGTTTGAGCAAACTTTCAATCGTGACAGGCGTCTTTGTGTTTGCGGCATGCTTGGGGCAGAGTCTGGGTCACTCCCTGAATCTGCTGCTGATGAAGTTGCCAGCTTCTTCAAGGTCAATCTGGATTGGCTGACCCGGATGATGGGCGATGCTCAAACTGCAGGGTTGATCAAATCTAACTGTGCCGCTGAGTCTTTGGCGCAAGCTTATTTGAGTGCACTGGAGGGGGCTATGGTACTGGGGCGTGGCATGCGTACCGTGCAAGGGCCGGCAGATATAGCGCAAACTTTTCTTTCCACTGTGTCAGCCTGAGGCTGGCATTTTTTTAAAACCAATACCTACCAATTGGTAGGTAGATAAACGAGGCATATGATGAGCACAGATTTTGAAGGTAAAAAATTACTGGTAATAGGCGGCACTAGCGGTATGGGTCTGGAAACAGCACGCATAGTCTTATCCCGAGGTGGCAAGGTCGTCATCGTTGGTAATCGCAAGGACAAGGCTGAGGCGGCACAGCAGCAGTTGTCAGCGCTGGGTGAGGTCTCCGTATTTACTGCGAACCTGTCCAGGACAGAAGAAGTACAGCAACTCTTGAAAAAAATCGATGAAGCGCACAAGGACATCAATCTTTTACTGAATGCCGCAGGCATATTTGCACCCAAGGCATTTCTTGAGCATAGTGAAAGTGACTACGATCAATATCAGGCTTTGAACAAGGCCTTGTTCTTTATCACCCAAAAGATTGCTGCCAACATGATTGCCAGTGGTAAGCCTGGGTCTATCGTGAATATAGGTTCGATGTGGGCAAAGCAGGCGATTGCGGCTACGCCTTCATCTGCTTATTCCATGGCCAAAGCAGGCATACATTCTCTGACACAGCATCTGGCCATGGAACTCGCTTCCAGCAATATCCGCGTAAATGCAGTATCGCCAGCGGTGGTGGAAACGCCTGTCTATGAAAGCTTCATACCGAAGGCAGATATTCCTGCGGCTTTGCAGGGTTTCAATGGTTTCCACCCTATAGGTCGCATCGGCACGCCACAGGATGTGGCAGAAGCGATTGCTTTCTTGCTGTCAGATAAGGCTTCCTGGGTAACAGGGGCAATCTGGGATGTAGATGGCGGTGTGATGGCGGGGCGTAATACCTGAAGAAATCAGGAATAAAAAATGCCGGTCAGTTCTGTAAATGAACTGGCCGGCATTTTTTGTTTCTTTAGTCTTGTTGGAGCTTAACCCGCTGCAACACGCTTGGCGATATGCGCCAGTGCCTCTTCTACCTGGTCAATCAGGATCAGGCACAGATCACCTGCTTCCAGTCTGTCCATGGCCAGGTCAATCGCAATGAATTCACCATTGATTTCGTCTATGCGCGAGGTTTTTGTTGCCTGTTTCAATCCTTCACGCAAGAGGGCGACAACTTCACCGTCTGCACGGCCACGCTGACATTGATCCTGGTAGAGCACCACGTCATCAAAGGATTCACCGAGGATTTCAGTCTGCTGGCGTATGTCCTGATCACGTCTGTCACCGGCACCGCTGATGACAACAGAGCGGCGCTTGGCTGGCATGGTTTCGACTGCGCGTACCAGCGCCAGTATCGCATCCGGGTTGTGGCCGTAATCAGCAATCAGTGTCGCACCACGGAAGTTGAATACATTGAAACGGCCAGGCGCATTGTCGGCTTCATTGGCAAAAGACTTCAAGCCTGCACGTATGCTGTCCCAATCAATATTAATTGCCCAGGCTGCGGCAACGGATGCCATGACATTTTCTACCTGGAAGCCTATGCTGCCATTACGGGTGATAGGGATATCTGCCAGCGGCACACTATGGCGCGTTTTGCCCTCCGCGGCGATCAGATGGCCGTTTTCTATATATACGACGCGCTTGCCCTGGGCCCTGTGTGTTGCCATGACGGGATGCTGGTGGTCTGCGGCAAAGAAGATGACGGCAGATGGGCAATTGCTGGCCATGGCGGCAACAATAGGGTCAGCCGCATTCAACACCGCATAGCCGTTGTCTGCAACGTTTTGCACGATAACGCGTTTCAATACAGCCAGGTCTTCTACCGTGGTGATGTAATTCAAGCCAAGGTGGTCGCCAGAACCTATGTTGGTGACGACGGCAACCTGGCAACGGTCATAGGCCAGGCCTTCACGCAAGACACCGCCACGTGCTGTTTCAAACACGGCTGCGTCGACATCAGGATGGGACAAGACATTGCGGGCGCTGCGCGGGCCGCTGCAATCACCACTGTCAATCTGACGGCCTGCAACATACACACCATCCGTATTGGTCATGCCTGTACGCAAGCCGCTGGCTGTCAGCAGGTGGGCGATCAGGCGTACTGTCGTGGTTTTGCCATTCGTGCCGGTGACTGCAATAATAGGGATGCGGCCATCGTCATTGTCATCAAACATCGAGGCAATAATCGCTTCACCGACCTGGCGACCTTTGCCAAAAGAAGGGGAGAGATGCATGCGCAAACCTGGCGCAGCATTGACTTCGACGATGCCGCCATTTTGCTGTTCTATCGGTTTCAAGACGCTGTCGCAAACCAGGTCAACGCCACAAATATCGAGGCCTACCATTTGTGCTGCGGCTACTGCGCGGGCGGCGACTTCAGGGTGCACATCATCTGTCACATCGGTCGCTGCGCCACCAGTAGAGAGATTGGCGTTATTACGCAATACCACGCGCTGGCCCTTGGGCGGGATGGAGTCAGCCACAAAACCCTGCTTGGCCAGGCTGGCCAGGGCGATATCGTCAAAACGTATCTTGGTCAGGGACGTGGAGTGACCACTGCCACGGCGCGGGTCTTTATTGACTTGCTCAACCAGTTCACGCACGCTTTGCTTGCCATCGCCCACTACTTGCGGCGGGTCACGGCGGGCAGCAGCGACCAGCTTGTTGCCCACCACCAGCAGGCGGAAGTCATTGCCGGGCAAGAAGCGCTCGACCAGAATGTCATCACGGAATTCGCTGGCAGCATGGAAGCCTGCATCCAGTTGTTCGCGTGTCGTAACGTTGACGGTCACGCCTTTACCCTGATTACCATCCTTGGGTTTGACCACCACAGGCAGGCCGACTTCAAGGGCGGCTTGCCAGGCATCATCGGGGTCGGATACGGAACGTCCCAAAGGTACAGGCACGCCAGCGGCATGCAAAAGTTTCTTGGTCAGTTCCTTATCTTGCGCAATGGCTTCTGCAATGGCGCTGGTGCCATCCATTTCTGCTGCCTGTATCTTGCGCTGGCGGCTACCCCAGCCAAAAGCAACCAGGCTGCCATCCGTCAGGCGGCGGTAAGGGATATTGCGGGCAACGGCGGCATTCACGATGGAGCCAGTAGATGGCCCCAGGCGCACGTCTTCATCAAGATCGCGCAATTGTTCGAGCGCAGCAGGCAGGTCAAAGGCCTGGTCTTTCAGTGCAGCATTGATTATTTTTTCTGCTAGTTCTACTGCCAGGCGACCAACGGCTTCTTCTGAATACTCAATGACGACCTGGAAAATACCCGCTTCCAGGGTTTGCGTGGTGCGGCTGAATGTGACCGGGCAACCGGCTTCTGCCTGCAGGCCCAGGGTCAGCAATTCAAACACATGGGCCATGGGGATGGCATCATCATGGCCCGTCGGCTGCAAAATGCTGAGTTGCGGGAACAGGGCGCGCAAACGGTCTTCAAATCCGTTCAGGCTGGCAATTGACATCTCTTCATTTGTGCAGGCAACAATCGCTTCTACGGCCGTATGGTGGCTCCAGAGATTGGGACCGCGCAGGGCACGGATGCGTGATACTTCCATAAAACTTAATCCTGTTGAAAAGGGCGTCAAACGAGGGTGTACTGATTTTTACAGCCTGAGCATGCAAGCACCAGAAATCACACCATCAGATAAATAGCAAATTCTAAGAGTAAACAATATATCTTGTATTTGTGCGGAAGCCAGATTTGGCATCCGCACTATGATGCTTAATGCAATCAGTAAGGCGCTTTCTTGCTGGAATCAAACGTCCTGAGACCTGCACCGATGAGCTCTGGTGTGATGTTCAGTGCCCATGCCGCAGCAACAGCAGCAAGTACACTTTCCGCCTGGGCGATCTTGGCAGGCTTGAGTGAACTCAGCGGCAATAAAGCAGTTTCAGTTTCGCCATCTGCCAGCACGATATTGTCATCACGCAAAAATACTACACGCTCACCAAGGGCGCGATGATTGACGATGGCTTCGAGAGACGGATCCTTGCCATAAAAAATAACCTTGCCATCGCAGAGCTCAGCCAGGTCTGCCACGGCAGGGTCGGCAGCATTCAATACCGCGACGCCGTCAGGCAAAATGACATCCACCTGGGTACGCAAGACTTTGCGCATCTGGTCCGGGCTGTCTATATAATAAGCGCCCAGGTCGGCATGCCCATCCAGGTCGGTAACGACGCCAACCGCGCATTTGTCATAGGCCAGGCCATCGCTGAGCATGGCTTTGGCATTGGTTTCAAATACGGCAGCTTGCACTGAGCGGTTGATCAGCAGCCTTTGGCCAGCTTCCCAGTTCGCGCAATCACCATCTGTGACCAGGCGCTTGTTCAGGAACAGGCCCTGGGCGCAGGCGACACCGGTTTCCTTGCCGCTGATATTGATCAGGGCACCGATCAGGCGCGCAATCAGGCTGCAGCCCTTGGTACCGGCAACGCCGACGATGCTGATACGGCCACTTTCATCTGGCGCAAACAAATGATTGATGATGGCTTTGCCGACAGGACGGCCTTCGCCATTGGCAGGTTTGATATGGGCCAGCAAGCCTGGACTGGCATTGACTTCAATAATTGCTGCACCTTGTTCTGTCATGGGACGGGAAATGTCTTCGGCCACCAGATCAACACCTGCGATATCCAGGCCAACGATACGTGCAGCCAATGTCGCAGCATAGGCGATATCAGGATGAATTTTATCGGTGACGTCGAGTGCGACGTTACCGTTTGGCTGTATCAATACTTTTTGTCCCGCCAGCGGGATGGAGTTGGCATCCATGCCCTGGCGTTTTAATTCGAGAATGATTTCTGCGCCTGCTGCCGGGTCCAGCGCATTCAGCGGGCAGTCTTCCGTCGTGCCACGGCGTGGGTCGGTATTGATCTGGTCATCAACCAGTTCAGTAATATTCGACTTGCCATTGCCAGTCACCCACAGTGATTCACCTTTGCCGACTGCAACGACCTGGTTGCCGACAACCAGCACGCGATGCTCATCACCTGTCACAAAGCGCTCGACGATGACGCTCTTGCTATCACCCTTGCGGGACGCCAGTTCATAGGCCGCAACCACGTCTTCCTTGCTCATCAGGTTCAGCGAAACACCGCGGCCATGGTTGCCGTCATAAGGTTTGATGACGACGGGCAGGCCGATGTCCTGTGCTTCTTCCCAGGCTTCATCAGCACTACGCACGAGGGAGCCTTCAGGGACAGCTACGCCGCAAGATTGCAGCAGAGTCTTGGTCAGGTCCTTGTCGCTGGCGATACTTTCAGCAATGGCGCTGGTACGGTCAGTTTCTGCTGTCCAGATGCGGCGTTGGGCAGCACCATGGCCCAGTTGCACCAGATTGCCATCTGTCAGACGTATTGATGGAATGCGGCGTTCTGTCGCTGCATCAACGATGCTGGCCGTACTTGGGCCCAGGCAGCGGTCATCCACCAGTTCACGCAATTCTGTGACCTTGGTTTGCAGGTCAAAAGGCTGGTCTTCAATCGCTGCCATCAGCAAGTCACGGCCAATTTGCAGCGCTGCGCGGCCTACCTGTTCTTCACGGGTACGGAAAGCCATTTTATAGACGCCGACCGCATTGGTAGAGCGGGTCTGGCCAAATCCGGTACGCATGCCAGCCAGGTTTTGCAATTCAAGTACAACATGTTCAAGTATGTGACCAGACCAGGTGCCTTCACGCAGGCGCTCCAGAAATCCGCCACGCTCACCGACACCGCAACGGTGCTCTATGATGCCGGGCAACCAGGTCGTCAGGCGTTCATACAGGCCGGGGATTTTATTCGATGGAAATTCTTCCAGCGCACCAATATCCAGCACTGCTTCAATGACAGGGCGGTAAGTCCAGATATTCGGGCCACGCAAGTGCGTTGCGCTGAGAATGCGGATGTCTTTCTTGTTTGTTGTCATGTATATAAACTTTTATAAGCCGGGTTTATGCAGACCAGGTCTTGTCATTTTAGAGCGTTTCTTCGTTTTCCCTGAATGAGCCACATCTTTAGCTGCTTGAACTAATCCCCGATTTCCCTGGCTTGGGAAAATATTGTCATAGCTACAATGGCACCATGTATATCACATTGAAAGCGGCTGTGAAAGGCACGCTTGCTGATATACTTGCGCGCCAGCGCAAAAGCAGTTCATCCTCTTGATCAGAGTTATCTGATTATTTTTCTTCCGATAGAATACCGTAAATTGCTGCTTCCGTGACATGGCTTATGCCGGAAACGGAAATCAAGTGATCTCTTTTACTAAAATTTATGTCCTGATTTTGTTCGGGACCAGCTCTTGAGCCGGAGTTCGTTTCACGATGACCACAACACAATTCAACCCCGAACAGTCTGTTATATCACTTCCAGTATCCTGGCAGTCTGACCTCAATAGTCAGATCGCCAATGGCGAGAACGTTTTAACTGCCCTGGAGGTTGACCTCGACAGCAAACTTCGCTTCCGCAAGGGCTTGCTGGTGGTGACAGACCAGCGCCTGCTGACCAAATCACCCAGCGAAACTGACTGGAAAGAATGGCGTTTCAGGAATGGTTTGCAATTAAGTCATCATGATCATGCCGGTGTCGGCCATCTGGAACTGGTGGATGAGCAAGGCTTGCAGGCCAGTTGGCGCTTTACCCTGGGTCAGAATTTGCATGCAATACGCCTGCTGGATCACTTCAAAGAGCAATTGCTAAGCCATGTCACAGGCATGCCGGTAGTACGTGCCGAACAAAATATTTGTCCTAGTTGTAAAGCCGTGCTGGAACCAGATCAGGAAGAATGCCCGGTTTGTACCAAGGTTACCTATACACCTCCATCGACATGGACACTGCTGCGTCTGTGGCGATTTGCCCACCCATACCGCTTGCAACTGTTCATCGGTTTCTCACTGATGTTGCTGGGCACGGCAGCGCACATGATCCCGCGTTACCTGACCAAGCCGTTGACGGATGAGGTGCTGATTCCCTATCAAAACGGTGCGCATGTTGATCCCAGGCTGGTGGTGTTTTATATCGGTGGTTTGCTTGGTTCTGCGGTAATTGCATGGCTGCTGAGTTGGGGCAAGACTTATATCCTGGCGCTGGTGTCAGAGCGCATAGGCGCGGATTTGCGTACTGCTACCTATGAACATCTGCTGAAATTGTCGCTGGAATATTTTGGTGGTAAACGCACTGGCGATCTGATGTCGCGCATAGGTAGTGAAAGTGATCGCATTTGCGTTTATCTGTCCCTGCACCTGCTGGATTTTGCGACTGACGTGCTGATGTTCATCATGACGGCTGGTTTTCTGTTGCAAATCAATACCAAGCTGGCTCTGGTAACCTTGCTGCCGCTGCCATTCATTGCCTGGATGATCCATTTGGTGCGCGACAAATTGCGCACCGGTTTTGAAAAGATAGACAGGGTATGGGGCGAGGTAACCAATGTCCTGGCCGACACTATTCCAGGTATTCGTGTGGTCAAAGCCTTTGCCCAGGAAAAGCGCGAAGCAGGGCGCTTCCGTGAGGCGAACAAGCATAATCTGGCTGTCAACGACAAGCTCAACAAGGTCTGGTCGCTGTTTTCACCTACCGTGTCATTCCTGACAGATCTTGGCATTCTGGTGGTCTGGGGTTTTGGTATCTGGCAGATTTCAAAAGGCGATATTACTGTCGGTTCGCTGGTGGCTGCCGTGGCTTTCATCAGTAACTTTTATGGCCGTATTGATTCCATGAGCCGTATCGTTTCTGTGACACAGAAATCTGCCTCGGCTGCCAAGCGTATTTTCGATATCCTTGACCATGTATCGAGCGTGCCTGATCCGCAAAATCCTGTGAAAGTAAAAGAAGTCAAAGGCCAGATAGAATTGCGCGAAGTAGGCTTCCGTTATGGTAACCGTGCGGTCAACCGTGGTATCAACCTGAACATCAAACCAGGTGAAATGATAGGTCTGGTTGGGCATAGTGGTTCAGGTAAGAGTACGCTGGTGAACCTGATTTGCCGTTTCTATGATGTTTCGGAAGGTGCGATTTTGCTGGACGGTGTTGATATACGCTCATTTGCGGTGTCGGATTACCGCCAAAATATCGGCCTGGTCCTGCAAGAGCCTTTCCTTTTCTTTGGCACCATCGCCGAGAATATTGCCTATGGCAAGCCAGACGCCACGCGTGATGAAATCATTGCGGCGGCGCGTGCTGCCCATGCCCATGAATTTATCTTGCGCTTGCCACAAGGCTATGACTCCATGGTCGGCGAACGTGGCCAGGGCTTGTCTGGCGGTGAGCGTCAGCGTATCTCGATTGCCCGTGCTCTGCTGATCGATCCACGTATTTTGATCATGGATGAAGCGACTTCTTCGGTCGATTCGCAAACAGAAAAAGAAATCCAGAAAGCCCTTGATAACCTGGTGCAAGGCCGTACCACGATAGCGATTGCGCATAGATTGTCGACACTGCACAAGGCCGACCGTCTGGTTGTGCTCGACAGAGGCCAGGTAGTCGAAGTGGGCAGCCATGATGAATTGATGGCCAAAGAAGGTGCTTACTATAATCTGTATCAGGCGCAAGCCCGTAATGCAGAACTGGTTGAGGAGTAAAAGAAGATGACAACAACAAAATTTACCCTGACCCGCAATGCCTTTGGCAAACTGATACTCAATAATGAGGCTGGCGAAGTGTTTGAAGGCGTCAGCCCTGTGCGTGCATTTCCTATTCAGTCACCATTGGTAGGCATCTCTCTCGTCATGACAGACGGCCGTGAAGTCGCATGGATAGATCAGCTCGGTGATCTGGCAGCAGATGCGCGTGAGCTGGTCATGGAAGAGCTGGAAGGGCGCGAATTCATGCCTGAAATCAGCCGTATCATCAGCGTCACCAGCTTTGCCCTGCCATGTACCTGGAAAGTAGCGACTGACCGTGGCGAGACTGATTTTGTTCTCAAGGGTGACGAGGATATACGCCGCATTGGCAAGACTTCTTTATTGATTACTGATAATCACGGCATACAATTTTTGATACGTGATATGTATGAAATAGACAAGCACAGCCGCAAGATACTCGACCGCTTCCTGTAAGCGGACTTGCACAAAACCGCCCCAGCTGCGTTTAGCAAATTCGATACTAAAGTACTGTCTTCGTCGCTACGGTGTAGTCAGGTTTCAGGCAACACGTTGTCCGCCAACGTAACGAACCTCTCTTGCAAGAGAGGTTTCCTAAGGCGATAGCCTTGCTGGGACAATTTTGTGCAAGTCCTATTTTAAAAAAACCTGCCAAGATACCCAATTTAAAACTCATACCCATATAAATTGGTGTCTCTGCTTTCACCTTCCAGCACCACCACAGCTTCGAGTTGAAATCCCAGGCTCTGCAGCAGTTTATTGGATGCGCTATTGTCAGGTGATGTGATGCCGGCCAGTTTGGTGATGCGCAAGTGCTGGTTGGCATATTCCAAGGTTGCCTGGGCAGCTTCCCTGGCATAGCCCTGTCCTATGAATTGAGGCAGCAGGGCATAGCCTATATCCACATTCTTCAGGGTTTCCCGCTTGATCAGGCCGCACAGGCCGATTGCCTGTCCATCCTCCTGGCGTTCCATCACATACAGGCTAAAACCCATCTTTTCCTGGCTCGCCATGAGGCCATTGATGATATCTGTCCGGGCCTCCTCCAGCGTGCGTATGCCTTTGTCACGTATATTGGCGATAAAAGCGGGATCATTCACCAGGGTCAGATAAAAAGCGGCATCATCTGTTGTGATGGTGCGCAGATTGAGTCTTTCTGTTGTGATGATGATGGCCATTACTGTCTCCAGGGAAATGCGCAGTTTAAAACTGCAGATTGAAAAAGGCTAGTCACTTTTCCTTGCTAGCAGCAAGGAATTGAAACAAACCACCTAAGTAGTGCTGATGCTGCAATCCCACAGACTTGTGAACTTGTTTTACAAACTGGTAAATTGGATAAATTTTTTCTCACATTGCCTGGCCTGCGGCGCTATATTGTTGTATGGCATTAAGCTTTTCTTCGTGCGCGGTCGCTACGATAGCTTTTCATGTTGAATGTTCAGACCCATATCGGTGCACCGTTTTACCGTTGAATTTGCTTGGACAAAGTCTTTAAAGTTTTTTATCTATCCATATCCGTACTCAGGGGAAGCTATGAAATCTCTCAAGGCCAGACTCATTGTTGTCATAGGATTGTTACTCGCAGTTTGTACGATAGTCTTGACCGTAGGCAGTTATCTGAGGATGAAGTCCCAGATAGAAAATGACCTGAATAATGAAATGCGTGGTGTTGCGGCGGGTTATAACGCTGTGCTGAGTAATTGGATACAAACCAATTTGTCCATGATGGAGAGCTTGTCGCAAGGTCTGGGCAATGGCGCTGATTTGCAGGCGAGTTTGACCATGATGCGTGGCGGCGGCAATTTCCTCAGTGTTTACCAGGGCCAGCCTGACAAGCAATTCACCAATATCCCGCCTGATCCACCACCTGCCGGTTTCGACCCTACTGTGCGCCCTTGGTATAAAGCTGCCATGGAAGCCAAAAAGCCCATCGTCACTTCCCCCTACATGGGCGTGGCACCCCCTGGGCTGATGATTACTTTTGCTGCACCTGTCAAAGGTGGCGAGGGTGGTGTGGTGGGGGCTGACGTTTTCCTGACCAAGATTGTTGACCAGATCCTGACCATCAAACTGGCTGGCGGCGGTTATGCCTTCTTGCTGGATAAGAGCGGCCAGGTGCTGGCGCACGCAGATCAGACCAGGGTCATGAAAATGGCAAAGGAAATCACCCCTGATCTGGCACTCGATAACCTGGCGAACCTGTCCAAACAAAAAGACCCGATACTGACTGAAATTGGAGGCAAACAGCATTTCATGCTCTTGCAGCAAATTACCGGCTCCGATATTTACCTGGCGTTGGTCATCGACAAGAAAAAAGCGCTGGAAGCCCTGGATCAGTTGCTGATACTTTCTGCTGTTGTCCTGCTGGTCTTGCTTGGCGTGATCATGCCTTTGACGACCTTGCTGGTGGGCCGCATGCTGGCTGGCTTGCAAAGAGTGCGTGATGCCATGTCGGATATCGCCGCTGGTGGTGGTGACCTGAGCCGCAAAATTGATGTTGAGGGTGATGATGAAGTTGCCCAGACAGCCTCGGCCTTCAATCGCTTCCTGGAGCAATTGCGTGTCATGGTCGTGGATGTACGCAAGGCGACCGATTCGATTACTGTGGGCGCGACAGAAATTGCCACGGGCAATATGGATTTATCTGGCCGCACCGAACAACAGGCATCCTCCCTCGAAGAAACAGCAGCAAGCATGGAAGAACTGACAGAGGCTGTGCGTAATAATGCCGACAATGCCCGTGAAGCCAACAAGATGGCAGTGAATGCCTCAGATGTCGCAACCCAGGGTGGCGAAGTGGTGGGCAAGGTGGTCACTACCATGCAGGGTATTACAGAAAGCTCACGCAAGATTGTTGATATCATCAGCGTGATCGAAGGTATCGCGTTCCAGACCAATATCCTGGCCTTGAATGCAGCGGTGGAAGCGGCCAGGGCAGGTGAGCAGGGACGGGGTTTTGCAGTGGTTGCCAGCGAGGTGCGTACTTTGGCACAGCGCAGTGCCGCTGCTGCGCAAGAGATCAAGAACCTGATTGAAGACTCTGTCAATAAAGTCAGTGAAGGGTCTGAGCTTGTTGATAAAGCCGGTGCTGCCATGAACCGCATCGTCTCGGCAGTAGACCAGGTCGCTGCCATCATCAATGAAATCACCACCGCCTCAGTTGAGCAAAGCGATGGTATTCAGCAAGTCAACGTGGCGCTGGCACACATGGATGAGGCGACACAGCAAAATGCTGCACTGGTCGAAGAAGCCGCTGCCGCAGCAGGCTCACTCGAAGAACAGGCCAACTTGTTGAAAACCGCGATGTCAGCCTTCCGTATGGAAGAGTCGGCAACTGGCCCGCGTATTGCGCCTGCCAAATCGACTTGGGCGAAGAATAAGGCTGCTGCGCCCAGCCTTGGTTATGACGATTAGAAGTTAACTATCAGATGCAATCAAGGGTAGCAATCACCGGCGCATGATCAGATGGTTGCTCCCACTTGCGTGGTGCGCGATCAATGACGCAGGAGGTACATTGCTTCGCCAGTTCTGTGGACAGCAGGATATGGTCTATGCGTACGCCTTTGTTCAGACGGAAGCCAAGGGCGCGGTAATCCCACCAGCTAAAGGATTTTTCCGCCTGCTCAAACTGGCGGAAGCTGTCGCTCAAACCCAGTGCGATCAGGTTCTTGAGGGCTGTTCTTTCCTCTGGTGACACCAGGTTCATGCCCACCCAGGCTGCGGGATCATGTACATCCCGGTCTTCCGGGGCGATGTTGTAGTCGCCCAATACGGCAAGTTTCGGATGGCGCGTCATTTCTTCCCTGACCCAGTTTTCAAGTGCGGCAAACCATTTCAACTTGTACTGGAATTTGTCAGAATCCGGTGCCTGGCCGTTCGGTACATAAGCACAAATGACGCGTATGCCTGATATGGTGGCAGCGACGATGCGTTGTTGTTCATCTTCAAACTGCGGATTATTCTTTTGAATATCCGTCATAGGATGTTTCGACAAAATCGCCACGCCGTTATAAGTTTTTTGACCAGTAAACGCGACGTGGTAGCCTGCGGCTTCTATCTCTGCCTGTGGGAATTTGTCATCGGTGAGCTTGGTTTCCTGTATGCACAGCACATCCACAGGATTGGTTTCCAGCCACTGCAAGACTTGCGGCAGCCTGACTTTGAGGGAGTTAACGTTCCACGTTACTAATTTCATATGATTGATCTATGCGGGTGGGTGGCAGTCATTGCAGCAAAATCCAGAGAAGAATCCCTGTTGCAGCAATGACTATGGATATGACGCACATTATACGATGTTGTGAATTGATAATGCTGGCTATGCAAATGACAAAGTGTTGCGCGTGTTCATACCCAAAACAGAACTTTTCAATCTTTGACGTTTATCCATCCGCTCAAGCTTATTTCGTTTCGGAAAGATACTAAAATGCATTAATACAGCTTCTTTTTTTGGTTTGCTATGTTCAAGTGTTTTGTATCCTGTTTCATTGCAATGCTCTTCATTGGCACCCAGCCCGCGTTTGCAGATGCTACTGTGATTCGTTACCCCCGTCCGGCAGCCAAGACAGATAGCCATTTTGATTATGTGCATGAGTTGCTGGCCGAAGCCCTGTCTTTTTCCTCCCATAAGTACCAATTATTGCCCAGCAAGGCGACCATGCAGCAAGGCCGGGCTGTCCATGAAATGAAAAACGGTACGGGGGAAGTGGATCTGTTGTGGAGCATGTCTACGGATGAAAGAGAAAAAGCGCTGATCGCCATTAAAATCCCTATCGACAAAGGCTTGCTTGGCTGGCGCATCCCTTTTGTTCTCAGTGAAAACCGGCAGATGTTCAAAACTATCAGGACCTTGCGGGATATGGAGAATTACTCCGCAGGGCAAGAATTGGACTGGCCAGATGTCAAGATACTCGAAAGCAATGGCCTTAAGGTCAGTACGGCCAACTCCTATGAAGCCTTGTTCAGCATGCTGGAAGCAGGGCGTTTTGATTATTTTCCCAGGTCTGTCATGGAGATCTGGAAGGAGCAGGAATCGCATGCTGGTAAAAATCTGCTCATCAGCCCGGATATCGCCCTGCATTATCCCGCCGCCTATTATTTTTTTGTTACCCCCACCAAACGGCAGTTTGCCGAGGACTTGAACAATGGACTTGAGATCATGGTGCGGACCGGGCAATTCGAGAAACTCTTCCTTAAATACCATCAAACTGCGATACAAAAAGCAGGTCTCAAGCAAAGAACTGTGCTGGAACTGCAGAATCCTGTTTTGAATCCTGCGAATATGCCGCTGAACCGTGCGGAGCTCTGGTTTAAACCCTGATCGCAGATAAAAAAAGCCGGAGTCTGAATTATTCAGACTCCGGCCTTCACATCCCAAAAAAGTTGCTTATCAAGCTGCGCGATTGATCAGGAATGTTGTCAGCAGTGGCACTGGGCGACCAGTGGAGCCCTTGGCTGCGCCAGATTTCCAGGCTGTACCAGCGATATCCAGGTGGGCCCAGGTGTATTTCTTGGTGTAGCGCTCAAGGAAACAGGCTGCCGTGATACTGCCACCGGCTGGGCCACCAATGTTTGCCATGTCAGCAAAATTGGATTTCAATTGCTCGTTATAAGCTTCTTCTATAGGCATGCGCCATGCGGTATCGCCAGTCTGCTTGCCCGCTGCCAGCAGTTCTGCTGCGAGTTGGTCATGCGCTTCGTCATGACGGGTGAACAGGCCGGAATTATGGTGACCCAGGGAAGTCACGCAAGCACCTGTCAGTGTTGCGACGTCAACTACAGCTGCAGGCTTGAAGCGTTCTGCATAAGTCAAGGCATCACACAGGATCAGGCGGCCTTCAGCATCCGTATTCAGGATTTCGATAGTCTGACCAGACATGGAGGTGACGATATCGCCAGGACGGGTGGCGCTGCCGGAAGGCATGTTTTCGCAAGTAGGGATAACGGCGATGACGTTCAGCTTGAGCTTCATTTCACCGATGGCACGCATGGTACCCAGTACAGAAGCTGCGCCGCCCATGTCGTATTTCATCTCATCCATGCCAGCGCCAGCTTTCAGCGAGATACCGCCGGAGTCAAATGTAATGCCTTTGCCTACCAGAACAACAGGCGCGTCCTTGACTTTGCCGCCGTTGTGTTTGAGCACGATGAACTTCGGAGGCTCTACCGTGCCATTGGTCACAGACAGGAAACTACCCATTTTGAGGGCTTGTATCTGTTTGCGGTCCAGCACTTCAACTACCATTTTGTAGTCGGTAGCGATTTTCTTGGCAGTATTGGCCAGGTGAGTTGGTGTGCAGATATTAGGTGGCAGGTTACCCAGTTCTTTGGTCAGGTCCATGCCATTGGCCAGGGCTTCACTCTGTACCAGCGCATTTTTGGCTGCAGTGGCTTCTGTAGCTGCAACTGCGATGGCGACTTTTTTGACGCCAGCGGTGGATGTATCTTTTTTGCTTTTCAGGCCGTCAGCACGGAAGATGCTTTCACGGAAAGCAGTTACTGTTGCGCGGATGGACCAAGCCAGGTCACGGTCTTTGACCGCAGGCAGGGCGATCACGGCATCATTGGCACCCAGACCAGCCAGGGTACGGGCAGCAGCCTGCACAGCCTGGTTATAGGCTTTTTCGCCAACGGTAGCTGCTTCCTCACCCAAACCTATCAGCAATACGCGCTCTGCAGCGACATCAGCCAGTTTGCGCAACAGCAGGGATGTACCCGCTTTACCTGTAATATCGCCAGATTTCAGGGCAGCAGCGATGTCGCCGGACTTGTCCAGACCTGCTGCAGCGGCAGAAAGTTTCTTGTTTTCATACACGCCAACTACGATACAGCCTGTCTTAATTGCTTTATGGGCAGTCGAGGCACTTTTTGCGTCGATTGTTTTTATGCTAAAGTCCACGTATTACTCCTCTTTGTAAGTCTCGTAAAACAGACATTATAATCCTACTCATGATTTTTCAGCGCGCGCTTCGACGTGAATTAAACAGTGCCGCCGGCGCAGTCTTCACAACTCTGTTCACCATCACGATTTCCGTGATGCTTATTAAAATCCTCGGAAATGCTGCAGGCGGCAAGGTTGCGTCTGCTGATGTGGTCGCCCTGATAGGCTTCACAGCACTGATGAATATGCATATTTTGCTGCTTCTGACCGGCTTTATTTCGGTCTTGCTGGTAGTGACCCGCAGTTATCAGGATTCAGAAATGGTGGTCTGGTTTGCCTCAGGCCTGAGCCTGACGCAGTGGATATCCCCGGTATTGCGCTTTGGCGGCCCTCTCATTATCCTCACCGGCTTATTGAGCTTTATCGTTACTCCCTGGGCTAATCAGCAGAATGTAGAATTTCGCGAACGCTTTGAAAAACGCTCGGATATTGCCAAGGTAGCACCAGGCAAGTTTCAGGAATCGGCCTCTTCTGACCGTATTTTCTTTGTCGAAGAAGTAGCTGGTGACCTCAGTAAAGTACAAAACATTTTCATCAATACCTATAAAGATGGCCGGTCCAGCATCGTCGTTGCCAAAGAAGGCATGATAGAAATTGACAAGGCAGGTGACAAATTCCTGGTGATGAGCAAAGGGCGGCGCTATGACGGTTTGCCGACTGCACCGGATTTCCAGATGATGCAGTTTGAAAAATACGGGGTATTGGTATCCAGCCAGAATGCCAGTATCGCCAGCGATAAATCTGCTAAATCCATGCCTTTGTCGGCCTTGATGGAAAATCTCGACAGCAGTAAACTTGGTGAATTGCTGTGGCGTATATCGCTGCCTGTGATGTGCGCGATATTGCTGTTGCTGGCTATTCCGCTGGGCTATGTCAATCCACGTGTCGGTCGCTCGGCCAATCTCATCGTTGCCTTGTTGCTGGTGGTGATTTATCTGTCGATTACGAATATCTTGCAGGCCCTGGTAGTACAGGAGCGCAGCAGTTTTGGCATGGCCTGGTGGCCACATCATTTGTTTGTGGCTTTAATGACCGTCAGCATGTTTTTATGGCGTTTGAAAGTGAATAGCCGCTGGCATCCTTTGATTTTGTGGTCACGCTGCAAATCTGGTTTCCGTGGTAAAGAAAAGTGTCCAGCATGAAAATTTTACAAAGATATTTTGGCGTTGAAATCTTGCGCTCGGTTCTATTCGTCATGCTGGCCCTGCTGGCTCTGTTCTCTTTCTTTGACCTTGTCAGTGAATTGCAGTCTTCAGTAAACAAGGGTGGGTATCAACTCAAGCATGCAGTGATCTATGTATTACTGGGCTGGCCTGGCCGTATCTACGAGTTCATGCCTATCGCGGTGCTGATAGGTACGATTTATGTGCTGGCACAGTTTGCCTCCAATTCTGAATTTACCATCATGCGCGCTTCCAGCATGTCAACCATGATGGCCGGTACCATCTTGCTCAAGATAGGTATGATATTCGTCTTGCTGACATTTTTATTTGGTGAAATCATCTCGCCAATTTCCAGCAAGTTTGCAGAAAAAATGAAGCTCAGTGCCATAGGTGAATCATTGGAGCAAGAATTCCGTACCGGCTTGTGGACCAAGGATCTGGTGCGGGAAAATGGTTTGACTGGCGATGTCATCGGTTCTCGTTTTTTGAACGTCAAAGAGATCCTGCCTAACCGTCATTTGAAGGGTGTCAAAATATTCGAATTTGACAAAAACTTCCATCTGTCGCGCGAAATGACGGCGACGGATGCAGTGTATATGGGTAAAAATACTTGGCGTTTATCTGATGTCATAGAAACTTCTTTCCCTAAAACTTTGACCAGTGAAGATATTGCTGCCGTCAAGAGCGAGAAACTGGCCAGTCGTGATGTGGTGTCAGAGGTTACGCCGGATATTTTGTCAGTGTTGTTCGCTGATCCTGACCGCATGTCTGCAACCGACCTGGCCGCATTCACCAAGCATCTGGCAGATAATAAGCAAGATGGTGAACGCTATGAAATCGCCTTCTGGAAAAAGATCACCTACCCATTTGCTGCGCTGGTCATGATGGCGCTGGCTTTACCGTTTGCTTATCTGCATGTGCGCAGTGGTGGTGTCAGCCTGAAGATTTTTAGCGGCATCATGATAGGTATGACTTTTTACCTGATCAATGCCTTGTTCTCACATGTGGGCTTGCTCAATACCTGGCCAGCGCTGGTGACTGCGGTGGTGCCGAGTATCCTGTTCCTTATCATTGCTTCGCTAGGCCTGCGGTATGTTGAGAGAAACTGATGGCAAATAAATCTGCACTGATACTGTTTGCCCATGGTGCTCGCGACCCTCGTTGGGCTGCACCTTTTCAACGCTTGCAGGTAATGACACAGTCGAGCTTGCCTGATGTTACTGTGGCACTGGCTTTTCTTGAATTCATGTCCCCATCATTGCCAGAACTGGCGGCACAACTGGTTGGTGATGGGTGCGAGAACATTACCCTGGCACCTGTGTTTTTAGGGCAGGGTGGCCACGTCTTGCGGGATTTGCCTGTGCTGGCAGAAACAATACGTGCGAGCCACCCGGGTTTGCAATTCAAGATAGTAAATGCTGTTGGCGAAGATGAAACTGTTTTGCAGGCGATACGTGATTACTGTCTGAGTCAGTTGTGACGCTTGTTATATGACCTGTTGCTATTCTTTGTAAATGAGCGCAAGGTTTGCATTCATCAATGATGACCTTTCGATGCGGCTTACATATGCTGAAAAAAGTATGGTCCAATTGAAAACTATCATTTCAATTGCTTTGCTGGCACTCATGACAGCGATGTCCGCAACGCCTGTCCGGGCTGGGCAGGTATTGGCCGTTGGTACTGAATTCGCCAATGTATTTGAGCGCACCCCCAATGGTGAATTCACTGGGCTGGGTGCGGATATCATACGTGTGCTTGCCAGGCAAAATGGCGATGAAGTCAGATTCGAAATCTATCCTTGGGCGAGAGCCCAGTGGATGGTTGAAAACGAACAGGCACAAATACTCATAGGCCCTTACAAGACGGCAGAAAGGGAAGCCAAATATGGCTTCGCCAAACGGGCTTTTTATCGCGACATCATGGCCTTGTATGTGCGCAAAGGCTCCGAGCTGAGCTGGGATGGCAATTACGCCAATCTGCCTGGCCCTAAACTGGGCGTCATCAATGGCTGGGTGTATGGCCCACAATTTGAAAGCCTGCGCGCTACCATCAAACCCGTTATCGCCAATACCCTGACGAATGGCTTGAATATGCTGATGGCAAAGAGGGTGGATTTCCTGGCGACCAATATGCGCAATACCGAAGCAATCATGAAGACCCTGGGCATCAGTAATGAATTGCAAATGATAGAGCCCTTCATGGACATGCAGGATGGTTATCTGGCTTACTGCAAAAATGCCAGTTGCGAGCATTTGCGCCTGCGCTACGACGAATTGTACGAGCAGCTAAGGGATGGTGGTGTCTTGCAATTAATGGCACGCAGACTGGGTGTGAGGCTACCCCCTTAATTTCCTCAACCTGCTGTCTTCATTATTTTTATTCTTATGATTTGCCAGTGCGCGCGCGCATTGCTTCACCCATCATCACCAGTACCGGCCCGGTGCTGATGGGCAGGCCCTTGGATAATTCATCCAGGCTCAAAGTCTGGCTGCACTCATTAGGGCGGCTACAATTTTCTATGATGACCACAGGTAAATTACCGGGAAAGTTGGCGGCCAGCATGCGCTGTGCCGTCAGCGTAGCTTCTCTGCCACCCATATATTGCACCAGAGTGTCACATTCAGGTATGCGGGTGTCTGTGCTTTCGCCTGGGGCTGTGCTGGAGGTGAACAGGGCGACACTGCGTGCAACCCCGCGCTTGGTCAGTGGTTGCCGCACACTGGCAGCAGCTGCCAGTGCCGTTGTGATGCCGGGGACGATTTCATAGGTTATGCCTGCCGACTCCAGTGCCGTCAGCTCTTCGTCGGCACGGCCAAACAGCATGGGGTCACCACCTTTGAGACGGACGACCAGCGTATATTGCGCCGCACATTCCAGCATTTGCTGGTTGATATGCTCTTGCGCGGCAGAGCGTTGCCCGCTGCGTTTGCCAACTGAAATTTTGACTGCTTGCGGGCACAGATCCAGCATTTCAGCCGTAACCAGGGCGTCATACAACACCACGTCTGCCTGTGCCAGCAGGCGGGCACCACGTACCGTAATCAGATCCGCAGCACCCGGACCTGCACCTATCAGATAAACCTTGCCCGGAGTTTGCGACATAACTCAGGCCAGATGTATCATGCCAGCCGCCACGGTCTGATGTGTGACTTCATCAATGAGGATGAAAGCACCAGTAGAGCGCAAATCTTTATAATCATCGACTGCCAGCGACTGAGCCACATTCAAGGTGACAGTGGCAATATCATTGAGCTTGAGGCTGTCAGCAGGACGGCGCTCTTGCGTATTGATATCGAGCAGGGTATCAATGCCGGTGACTCTGGCAGCGACTTGTCTGGTGGTATGCTTGAGCCAGTATTTGCGACGTATATCCAGCGCATCTTCTGACAACCAGCACAAATCAGCCTTCACGGTTTTCAACAAGGTAGCAGGACGGTCCGCGCTAACCAGCATATCGCCGCGTGAAATATCGACATATTCATCCAGCAAGATTGTCACTGACTGACCAACGACGGCAGTAGCCAGCGAAGTATCCAGTGTTAAAATATCTTTAACCGTGGCTGTCTGACCACCAGGTTGCACCAGCAGTTTGTCGCCCTTGCTGACCTTGCCAGCTTCAATACGACCCATGTAACCACGGAAATCATTCGCTTCATGGCCATTGTGACGCGCTACCAGTTGTACCGGGAAACGGAAAGGTTCGTCATGGCAGGCGTCATACACGCTTAGTGATTCCAGCAATTCGATCAGCGTCGGACCTTTGTACCATGCCAGTTTTTCACTGGCCGTGACCACATTGTCACCCGCCAGCGCAGACAGCGGGATAGGGCGTATATCTTTCAGGCCCAGTTGATCGGCAAATTCCTGATAAGCACCGATGATGCGCTCATACACGGTCTGGTCATAGTTCACCAGATCCATCTTGTTGACGGCGACAATGACATGCTCAATCTGCAGCAGGTGGGCAATGGTCGAGTGACGTTTGGTTTGCGTCAGCAAATCGACGCTGCCATCATCATTCAGTTTGACCTTGGAGACATCGATCAAAATGATGACTGCATCGGCGGTTGACGCACCAGTCACCATATTGCGCGTGTATTGCTCATGCCCAGGTGTGTCGGCGATGATGAATTTGCGCTTCGGTGTGGCGAAATAGCGATAGGCTACGTCGATGGTGATGCCTTGTTCGCGTTCTGCTTCCAGACCATCCGTCAGCAAGGACAAGTCTATCGTGTCGCCAACGGTGCGTTTGTGCTTGGCGCGTGAAATGGCATCAAGCTGGTCAGCAAAGATACCCTTGCTGTCAAACAGCAAGCGACCGATTAAAGTGCTCTTGCCATCATCGACAGAACCCGCCGTGATGAAGCGCAACAGGCCACGTTCTCTACCAACGGCGGCAGTCAATTGTTCTACGGCGTTCATTAGAAATATCCTTCTTTTTTACGTTTTTCCATCGATGCTTCTGATGTCTGGTCATCCATGCGTGTGGCGCCACGTTCTGTGATTTGGGTAATTGCGGTCTCTGCAATGATTGCTTCAACCGTTGCAGCATCTGAAGATACGGGGCAGGTGCAGGAGATATCACCCACAGTGCGGAAGCGCACGATCTGGGTTTCTACCGTTTCACCATCGCGTGGCGGTGTCAAATCCGTCAGTGGCACCAGCAAGCCATTGCGTGGTATGACCTGGCGTTCATGGGCAAAATAAATCTGTGGCAATTCCAGTTTTTCACGGGCGATGTATTGCCATACGTCGAGCTCGGTCCAGTTCGAGATAGGGAAGACGCGCATGTTTTCACCCGCATGAACGCGGGTGTTATACAGGTCCCACAGTTCAGGACGTTGTGCTTTTGGGTTCCATTGACCAAATTCATCGCGGAAAGAGAATATCCTTTCCTTGGCACGCGCTTTTTCTTCATCGCGACGGGCGCCACCTATGCAGGCATCAAATTTATGCTCGGCAATGGTTTCCAGCAAGGTCACGGCTTGTGCGGCATTGCGTGAATCGGTTGCCGGGTTGCGCAGGCGTACTGTGCCACGGCGTATGGATTCTTCTACCGAGCCGACGATCAGGCGCTCACCCAACTGTGCCACGCGCTTGTCACGGAAGGCGATGACTTCAGGAAAGTTATGGCCGGTGTCGATATGTACCAGCGGGAAAGGGAATTTACCAGGGCGGAAAGCCTTTTCTGCCAGGCGCAGCAAGACGATAGAGTCTTTGCCGCCAGAAAACAGCAGGGCAGGGTTGCTGCATTCAGCCGCGACTTCGCGCATGATATGGATGGCTTCGGATTCCAGCCAATCCAGGTGGCGATTGCTCGCAGCATCAATAAAATGGTTTTCCACGACAGTATTCATGATTTTTCTTCTTCAGACAGCTTGTTTAATTCGGATCAGCTTGCCATCAACAACATGCAGGCCACATTCCTTGGAATCGGGATTTTCCCACCACCATCGTCCAGCCCTGACATCTTCACCTGGCTGTATCGCACGGGTGCATGGTTCACAGCCTATCGATGGATATCCTTTGTCATGTAAAGGATTGTAAGGCACATTGTTGCTCCTGAGATAGTGCCACACATCATCTTCTGACCAATCTGCCAAAGGATTAAACTTTTGCAGGCCATGTGTTGCGTCATCTTCCTGTATCGCCAGTTCAGTCCGGGTAGCCGATTGCGCACGGCGCTGGCCGGTAACCCAGGCCTTGTTGCCTGCCAGTGCACGCTTCAGTGGTTCTACCTTGCGTATGCGGCAGCATTCCTTGCGCATTTCCACGCTGTCGTAAAAGGCATTTAGTCCATGCTGGCTGACATAATTTTCTACCGCTGTCGCATCCGGCTTGAACAACTTGATTTCTGTGCCATAGGTTTCCTTGACTTTATCCAGCATGCCCAGGGTTTCTGCATGCAGGCGTCCGGTTTCCAGCGAGAAAATCGTGATATTCAGTTTCTTGCGCAAAATCAGGTCAGTCAACACCATGTCTTCTGCTGCCAGGCTTGATGCAAAGACAGCCGGTTCAAAGTCGTTGGCGATTCTTTCCAATATAGCCTGTGTTGCGGCAAGGCGCTCCAAAAAATCACTCATGCTTGCGCTCCGTTGCGCTCCGCACGGCGGAACAAGGGGTTTTTTTCGTCCCAGGAGGTCTGGTATTTTTCAGAAAAATCAGTCAGTCCCTTGATGGCATCATGGATATTTTTGTCTTCACGTGTGGCAAAGGCATTGAAGCCGACACGCTGCATGTAAAACAACTGGTCGCGCAAAACATCGCCGATGGCGCGCAATTCGCCAGTGAAGTTCAGGCGTGAGCGCAGGTTATAGGCGATGGAATAGCCACGGCCATCTGAAAATTTAGGGAAATCTACTGCCAGCATGCTGAAGCGGCTGATATCTTCCTTCAAATCTTTGGTTTGTTCATCGCTGCTGAACCACACAGCCAGGTCAGTGCGTTTCAGCAGGCTTTCGCGCTGCAATAGCCAGACCTTTAATGGCACTACGATCTTGCCAGCGGGTACATCGACGGCATCCGGCGTTTCATTTTCTGCCAGACGCAGTATCGTCCAGTCGTCGCTTACTATGGTTTTATCTTTAATGATTTCTCGCATCATGCACTTTCTCAATTCACCCTAGTAATTCAGTAACTGACAACAGAACCGGCATCTTCGCCATGATGCTCTGTTGTTTTGATCGGTGTTGCGTAAACATATTCCTTGAATGGTGCGATGCCAAGGCGTTGCGCAGTATCAATGAAACGCTCATTTTCAATGCGGTCGCGGATATAGACCTGAACGATACGCTCTATCACTTCCGGCATTTGGCCCGCAGAAAAAGAGGGGCCTATGATTTTACCTATGGCAGAACTGTTACCTTGTGCACCACCTATGGATACTTGATAAAACTCGCTGCCGTCTTTGTCCACGCCAAGTATGCCAATATTGCCTACATGGTGATGGCCGCAAGCATTGATGCAACCAGACATATTCAATTCAAGATCACCAATGTCATGCAAATAATCAAGATCAGCAAAACGGTCGGTGATATCCAGTGCGATCGGTATCGATTTGGCATTTGCCAGAGAACAGAAATCGCCGCCCGGGCAGCAGATCATGTCAGTCAGCAGGCCGATGTTTGGCGTTGCCAGTCCCTGGGCCTTCGCTTCTTGCCATAAGGCGAACAAGGCAGATTGCTGTACATCAGACAGGACGATATTTTGCTCATGCGTGACGCGCAATTCTGAAAAGCTGTAACGGTCTGCCAGGTCAGCCATAAAATCCATTTGGCCAGCTGTCGCATCGCCAGGCGGAACGCCCGGTTTTTTCAAGGACAAAACCACGCTTGAATAGCCAGCGACCTTGTGTGGCTTGACATTACGTTTGACCCAGTTGGCAAATGCCTTGTTTTCTGTCTTGTGCTGCTCATAGGCGGCATCACTGGCTGGCAAGTCAAGGTAGGCAGGGGTGCTGAAATACGAGGCCACCCTTTGCAATTCTTCGTGTGTCAATGTGCCAGGACCATCCTTGATATCGGCCCATTCTTCTTCAACCTGTCTGGCAAACACATCAGCACCGATGGCTTTGACAAGGATCTTGATACGCGCCTTATACTTGTTGTCACGTCGTCCGTGCTGGTTGTAAATACGCAGGATGGCTTCCAGATAAGTCATGACATGCTGCCATGGCAAGAATTCACGAATCACACTACCTAAAATAGGCGTACGACCCATGCCACCACCAACCATGACTTTGAAGCCTACTTCACCGGCCTCGTTATGTACTACGGTCAAGCCTATGTCATGTACGGCAATCGCTGCACGGTCTTCCAGCGCGCCATTAATGGCAATCTTGAATTTGCGCGGCAAATAGGCGAACTCTGGATGGAAGGTAGTCCATTGGCGCAAGATTTCAGCATAAGGGCGTGGGTCTATCACTTCATCAGCCGCAACCCCGGCAAACTCGTCTGATGTGATATTGCGCATGCAGTTGCCTGAAGTCTGGATAGCGTGCATTTCAACGGTAGCCAGGTCTTCCAGAATCTTTGGAGAGTCTTCCAGGTTGATCCAGTTGTATTGGATATTCTGGCGGGTAGTAAAATGACCATAGCCACGATCATAAACGCGCGCAATATAGGCAAATTTACGCATCTGGTCTGACGACAACATGCCGTAAGGCACGGCGACACGCAACATATAAGCATGCCGCTGATTGTATAAGCCGTTTTGCAAACGCAATGGCAGAAACTCTTCTTCTGACAATTCATTGGAAAGTCGGCGTGCTACCTGATCACGGTACTGTGCAATACGTTCCTTGATGATTTGGTGATCGTGCTGGTCGTAACGATACATCTTTAATTACCCATAAAATGCGTCTGTAAGTACGCGATTGCAAACAGATTCAAAGGACAAGCTTGGCAGCAACCAAAGTCAGGGTGGTTGCCAGCAGGCCACGTAAAAATTTTTCAGGTACGGCGCGGGCTGCCATTGAGCCCAGGGTAATGCCTGGCAAAGAGCCTATGAGCAGGCTACCCAGCAAGACCCAGTCTATCGAGCCCAGCCACCAATGACCAAAAGCAGCAATGGCTGTCAAAGGTACAGCATAGGCGATATCTGTGCCTGCGATGTGAGCAGCGGACATGCGTGGATACAGCATCACCAGCAAAGTCGCGCCGATGGCGCCGGCACCAATGGATGAAATGGTCACCAGCGTCCCCAGTACCGCACCAGAGATAATAGTGGCGGCAGCAAGTTTTTTGCCTTGCAATTGCTTTTCAGGATGCTTGTTCAGCCAGTTCAACATCTTGCCTTTAAATAGCAGGGCAACTACGGTCAACAATACAGAGACAGCGATGGAGTAGCGTATGAGCTGACCGATTTCTTTATCCAGCGCCCCAAAATTCTTGAGGAACAGCGTGGCAACCACTGCTGCTGGCAGAGCACCATAGCAGAGAAGACGTACAACATTCCACTCAACTGTGCCGCGCAATCTATGGGTGAAAGTACCTGTAGCCTTGGTGATTGAAGCAAAGGCGAGGTCCGTGCCCACCGCCACTGTTGGTGATACGCCAAACAGCAGGGTAAGCAAGGGAGTCATCAGCGAGCCGCCACCCACGCCGGTCAAACCGACCAGGGTGCCCACTGCAAATCCCGAAAATATATAGGTTAACGTCATGTCGCCTCGCGCAAAGTAGGTGCATCGTAATGAATCCAGGCTTTATTCCAAACTACTTAGTATTCATTTGCTTATATACGTATTTGATATATGCAAAATCGCTGGACTGATATTGCCTTTAGTTTAATTCGTAAAAACAGAATAAATTATTTAAGAAATAACTTATGCAAGAAAGCTTGCGCTTTTGATGTGTTTTTTATCAAGCTGGTGCCACGACAGGAATTTGTGTTTCTGATTCACAAAGATGTTGGTGCGAAAAAACCGGAAATGTCTTTGAAAATAAGAATAGATGTTGCCGTATGGAAATGCGAGTTAAATCAGACAATATTTTTAACAATTCTTCTATAAATATATGTTTTCTGCATAAGAAAATGTTTGCAGGTATATATCTTGTTGTTATAAGGCCTGTGCTGTGTCTGTTGATGCCTATGTCATAAAAGAGCCATATTGTTTGAAGTCTGGTAATGACGGCAGGAATTTGAGCTTGCCCAAACAGTAATTTTTTTTTTGCGTATAATTCATTTGCCGAATAACTCGGTAGGTTGTACGTCTTCAGGGCGGGGTGTAATTCCCCACCGGCGGTAAATGCACAGGATTGCCTTGGCGATTCTCGTACACAAGCCCGCGAGCGCTTGCAGTAAAAAACGGTTGTAGCAAGTTTGCAGCAGTTTGCAAGGTCAGCAGATCTGGTGTGATTCCAGGGCCGACGGTCATAGTCCGGATGAGAGAAGATACGCCTTAGAACCTGTTTCCGATCTTACTGCGCGAGCGTGATCGGGGCTCATGTGCTACTCAAAATGCTCATGTACTACTCAAAATGCTCATGTACTAAAGTACATTCCGCTTTTTGCGCTGCGTTTTTGTTACCTTGACCCCGCTGACGCTCGCTACAGATCGTAAGCAGGTTCTTACACAAAACTCCTATGGTGAAGATCATGGGCGTTTGTGTTTGGCTATTCGTTTTTTACTCCCTGAAACGTCTTTTGCACATTTACTTTTGCCGGAGCGTTTCATTATGTTGAATACTATTAGTACTACTGTTATATCTTCCAATTCCGCACAGCCGGAAATATTATCCCTTAGCCCTTTTGATCAGCGTCTGTCCAGGGCACTGGCAGACTTGCGTAATGGTCGTCCTGTATTACTCATGGATGACTTTGACCGGGAAAACGAGGCTGACCTCATTGTTGCCGCCGAAAAAATCACGGTTGAGTCCATGGCCCGGCTGATCCGCGATTGCAGTGGCATCGTCTGCCTGTGTCTGACCGATGACAGACTGCAGCAACTCGACCTGCCACCTATGGTCAGCCACAATGAAAGTCGTTATGGCACGGCTTTCACAGTGTCGATAGAGGCCAAACAAGGTGTGACGACGGGGGTTTCTGCTGCAGACCGTGTCACCACCATCCTGACTGCCATCGCAACTGATGCCCAGCCTGAGCATTTGGCACGGCCAGGCCATGTTTTCCCTTTGCGTGCAGCACCTGGCGGCGTGCTTAGCCGACGCGGCCATACCGAAGGCTCTGTCGATCTGGCCATGATGGCGGGATTGTTACCAGCAGCTGTATTATGTGAGCTGATGAACCCGGATGGCAGCATGGCCAAAGGCGAGCAAATCATAGAATATGCAGTGACTCATGATATTGTGATACTGACTATCGATGAACTTGCCAGCTACCGTGCCTTAGAACCTGTTTCTGATCTTACTGCGCGTGCGTGATCGGGGTTCATGTGCTGCTCAAAATGCTCATGTACTAGTAGAGTACATTCCGCTTTTTGCGCTGCGTTTTATTTACCCTGACCCCGCTGACGCTCGCTGCAGATCGTAAACAGGTTCTTGGCCAAAGCCTAAGCAACATCAACTTGCATTAAATATCAGGAGGAGTGACGGTCATGACTATGTTCAGAAAAGTTTTGATACTGACCATGTTGTTGGCCGTCACGCTGGCGCATGCCGCACCCGCAGCCTGGTATAAGTGGCGCAGCAAACTCAATGCGCATGTAGTCTGCTCCCAAACTTCGCCAGGCGAGGGCTGGGAGCAACTGCCCAAAGCATATCAGGATGGGCGCTGCGAGCGACCCAAACCAGACAGATCTGTCTGATCAAACTGATTTAGCTTAGCCGACTTCTCTTTTATTTGCGCTTATTCGTACGGTTCTGTTACTTGTTTTTTCAAAACAAGTGTTGCGCATAGTCGTTTCTTTGCATAAAGTTAATTTGCAGACATATTGCATGTGGCTATCTTTAGCATACGCAAGAATTGACGCAGATTCGCTGTTCAACTCCATGATTCACTTCCTTATAACCCAAGGATAATCAACTTCTCAAGGCCATACACAATACGAATTCAAAAATTTGTGTGTTGATGGTGAGAAAATTGACTGTCCTGTTGAGCTCTTCAGATGGCAGCCACATGATGAAACCAGGTAAAGAAGGAGTGATCATGTTGATTGAACGTGAGGCAGAAAGCTGCTACCTCGGACAGTTTATCCCCCTGCAATACCATCACAATATGTTGATGGACTTGAACCGTATGGATAATTTCAAAGCGGCGATACGGCGCCAGGTATTTGAGGGTGCGAAAGTACTGGAGCTGGGCGGGGGTACGGGTGTGTTGTCCTGGTTTGCTGCACAGGCTGCGTCCAAAGTGTATTGCGTCGAGTTCAATCCCGACATGGTGGATGAAGCGCGCCGCTTGCTGGCCATGAACCGCTATGGTGAAAAAGTCGAAGTCATCCACGCCGATGCTTTTGAATACCTGCCACCAGAGCCTGTTGATATCGTCATTTGTGAGATGATACACGTCGCCATGCTGCGTGAAAAACAGGTCGAAGTCATAGAGAACTTCAAGAAACGTTATGCAGCAAAATTTGGTGGCCCCTTGCCTCTGTTCATTCCAGAAGCTGTCGTCATGGCAGTGCAGCCGCTGCAGCAAACCTATGATTTCTCTGGCTATCAGGCACCGATCATCCAGTTCCAGCAACCAGGCGTTTTTTCTGCCGACACGGTGGAGTTAGCCCAACCTGCCTTGTATAGCATCATCGATTTCAGCCAGCCTAATGACATGCAAATCAAATGGGAAGGCAGTTTTACCGTGGAAAAAGCGGGTACAGTCAGCGCCTTGCGTTTTGTGACCAAGAATATTCTGGCGGTCTTGATGGAATCTTCATCGACCATAGATTGGTTGAATCACTATATGGCCTTGCCATTGTCGCTGCCTGTTGCAGTCAAAGAGGGTGATCTGCTGCAAGTCAGCTTCCAGTATCGTGCCGGTGGTTCCATCGCTTCGCTACAAAATTCCATGCAGGTGGAGGTAAAATCCACTGCGGCAGTTCGAGCTGGACATTTGTCGCTGGCGTATGGCTAAATAAATTGCAAATGAAAAAGAGTCTGCACTTGTTCCAGTGTATTAACTGAACAAATGCAGGCTCTTTGTCTTTAATAATACTGATTTATTCTGGTGAAATATCTTCGTTATCTGCCGGACATGTCAGTGCTTGCTGTATCAAATCTTCATCAGTAATCTGCGGTATCTCGTTGAAATTTTCAGGCAGGGTCTGATCTGCTAATTGCAGTGCATGCTCACCAAGAAATGCTAGGTCAGCTTGTTCAGTTTCTGGTCCATTCTGCAAATCAGTTTTTGCTTCCGTTTCTTCATCAATCATACTGTTTTCCACCTTTTCATCCAGATCATATTCATTGGTCTCGCCCGCAGATGCCAGGGCTTGTGTCAACAAATCATCATCAGAAATTGGTGGAAGTTCAGAGAGTTCCAGCAGGCTTAGTCTTTCCTGGTCCGTTAGGTCTTCACTATGCAGATGTTGGATGGCAGGCGGAGTTGAGTTTGTTACAGTAATTGGCGGGGCATTTGTTTTGTGTCGCCTATCTAAATTTTCCAGATAGGCGGCAAAATCACCATTGTCCGGGACGTTATTATTCACAATGGACAGAAGCGTTCTGGCTTAAACAAAAAATCAGTTTTCATGACCGTCATGCATGGGCATGGTGTCTTGATCAGGCTTGAGCAGGTTAATATCACGCACATTTTTTTGTACTGCAACAGCAGCAAACAGGCTCAGCAAAAATGCCATGGCAAAGAAACCTTTTTCACTCCAGCTCAAAGTCGCATTAAACAGACCTACGGCAAGCAACAGGATGGACAAGCCCAGTGACAACCAGCACAGACCAAAATAAATCCCAGTAACAGGAATGCCTTCGAGTTTGTCGCGTACCGATTTTTGCAAGGACACGGCAGCAAACAAGCCATACATCAGTATGGTGAAGTAATAACCTTTTTCATTCAATTGCATCTGGGCATTCCAGACGCCAGTCAGATAGGTTGCTGCACCTATAAACAAAGCGGCCCAGGATGCGCCCACAAATGCACCGGTAGGTGCCTGAAGTTGAGGTTTCAAACAAGGACTCCTTGATGTAAAAGATTGATTCAGGTTGTACCGGATTCGCCAGGTTTTTGCAATATTCCAATGAGAAAAACCCGGAAATAAAGCAGCCAGGCCAGGTAATTGATCGGAAAAGTAATAGATATATTTGAGGTATATGGACAAAACAGTCTCATTCGCGTAAGGTCACCCATTCTTGCCCATACGGCAATTGCGATAATCTTTGCGCACCTTACCGGAGTCAAATAATGCCTTTACGTTTTGCTGCTGTGCCCACTGGAAAAGCCCTGATGACTTGCATGATCGCGGGTCTGTTCTTGTCTGCCCCTGACCACTCCTATGCTGCTACGGCGAAAGCCAAGAGTGCACCTGCTAAAGTAGTGCAGGCATCCAAGTTGAATTTGGGGGACATCGTTAAAAATTCCAGCACTGCAGACTGGCGTCCGCTTGATCCTGACAATACCTTGTATCTGAATCTGGAAAAGGGCCGTGTCGTGATTGAGCTGGCACCCAATTTTGCTCCTAATCATACGAAAAACATCAAGGCATTGGTGCGTGAGGGTTATTTTGATGGTTTGGCTATAGTACGCTCGCAAGAAAATTATGTGGCGCAATGGGCTGACCCGGACGACAAACGTGAAGTCAAAACGGCTAAACGTAAGCTTGAAGGCGAATTCACCGTCAAATATCCCGCCAATTTACCGTTCACGCTACTGCCTGATGTCGATGGCTATGCGCCGCAAGTCGGGCATGCAAATGGTTTCCCGGCCGGGCGTGATCCCAAGGCGGGTACGGCCTGGTTGACGCATTGCTATGCAAGTGTAGGTGTGGCTCGTGGCACTGATGCAAATAGCGGCAACGGCACATCCTTGTATGTGGTAACCGGGCATGCGCCAAGACAGTTGGACAGAAATATCACGGCCGTTGGCCGTGTCGTGCAAGGTATGGAATTATTGACGACCTTGCCACGTGGTACTGGTCCTCTGGGCTTTTATGAAAAAGCCGAGGAGCGTACCCCCATCAAGAGCATGAAGCTGGCAGCCGACGTACCAGAGGCTGAGCGCAGCAAGTTGGAAATCATACGCACTGATACGGCGACTTTTAAGTCTATTATTGAAGCGCAAAGAAATCGTGGTGGTGACTGGTATAAAGTACCAGCAGGGCATATTGATTTGTGCAACGTACCGCTGCCTGTGCGGCCAGCGCAGAAGTAAGTGTAAAAAAGCGAAACTGAAAGCGCAGCACCAGTGAATTCTGGTCTGCGCTACGCAGTATTAAGTTTTAGTATCAGGTTTTGTCCGCGCTTTGATCTGCTGCGGATACCTGTTTTGCCTTGGCTGACAAAGTAGAGACATCAATACCATTTCTCAGGGCCTCCAGGCCAGGTGGCTCAGCATTAAACCAAAGCCAGCCGGTGTCGGTTGCGCCATTATTGAGGCTCCATTGCTTGAATTCACCCGTGATGAAGACGCTGGCAAATCCAAGAGCAAGAACAAAGATCATGAAAGCGGCAGAGAAAAATGCCATTTTGAACAAGGACGCGTTGGGTGCGGCACTGTGAGAAAACACCATCAGCAATCCCATAATGAGCAGGACGCAGACAACAAGCTTGATGATATTAATACGCAATTGTGACATCTCGGTTCTCCGGTAAAAGGATCAATAGGCATTTGCTGCAATTGCGCTTGCATTTTATGCCAGGTAAAAACTTCTTGCCGGAGTGGCGATTTCCTGATGCCCCAATCACAATAATATTACTGACCAGGGTTGCTCAACTCTTCATGAATGCGGTTGATGCCTTGTACGAGTTCGTCACTGAGTTGCACATCCAGTGCATCTATATTTTCTTTCAACTGCGTCAAGTTGGTCGCCCCTATGATGGTGCTGGCAACAAAGCTGCGCGAATAACACCAGGCCAGTGCCAGTTGCGCTGGCGTCAAACCATGTTCACGCGCCAGCGCTGCATAACGTTTGCTGGCCTCGAAAACTGTGGCGCGCATATAGCGTGGGCTCCAGGTTGGTGGGAATATCGTCAGGCGGCCATGGGCTTTGGCATCGTCAGTGTACTTGGCGGTGAGCTGCCCAAATGCCAGCGGGCTATAAGCCAGCAAGCCGACATTTTCACGGAAGCAGGTTTCATCCAGACTCTGTTCAAATGAGCGGTTCACCAGATTATAGGCATTTTGTATGCTGGCAATATTTGCCGCACCCTGCAGTTCTGCCTGTTTGATAAATTCGCTGACACCCCAGGATGTTTCGTTCGACACACCAAAAGCGCGTATCTTGCCTTCCTTCACCAGAGCATTCAGCACGGCTACTGTTTCAGCGATTTCTGTACAGGGTCTTTCCAGTGTACGGTCAAATTGTTTTTGTCCAAAGATAGGGACATTGCGGCTGGGCCAATGCAATTGATACAGATCGACATAGTCGGTTTGCAGGCGTTGCAAACTGGTTTCTATGGCGGCGCGAATGTTCTTTTCGTTCAAGTCATTTTCGCCGTTGCGTATCCAGCCCATGCCGCGTGAAGGGCCGGCAACTTTGGTGGCCAGCACGATCTCGCTACGCTTGCCGGAATTTTTTATCCAGCTACCTATATATTGCTCGGTCTTGCCCTGCGTTGCCGCGCGCGGCATGACCGGATACATCTCTGCAGTATCAATAAAGTTGATGCCGCGCTCCAATGCGTAATCAAGCTGCTCATGCGCTTCTGCCTCGGTGTTCTGCTCACCAAAGGTCATGGTGCCCAGGCAGACGGTGGATACATTCAGCTGGCTATTGCCAAGTAAAATTTTTTTCATGATGGTATAGATAAATTATTTATGTGCGCGCAATGCATCAGCGCAGTCTTTTACCAATGCGGGGCCTTGATAAATCAGGCCAGAATACACTTGTACCAGTGCCGCACCTGCCTGCATTTTAGCCACTGCATCTGCACCAGAAAAAATCCCGCCCACACCGATGATGGGTAACTCATTACCCAGTTCTGCCTTCAAGGCACGGATCACGCGGTTGGATAATTCAAACACGGGTTTGCCAGACAGGCCGCCAGTTTCTTCTGCATGTGGCAAGCCCTGTACGGCGTCGCGGGTGATGGTGGTATTGGTGGCAATGACGCCATCTATCTTGTGACGCAGCAGGGCTTCGCCTATCGTCTTGATCTGTTCTGCATCAATATCAGGCGCAATCTTCAGTGCAACAGGTACATAACGCTTATGCTCATCAGCCAGTTTTTGCTGTGCTTCCTTCAGTTGCGACAACAAGGCATCCAGCTCAGTCGCCCCCTGCAACTGGCGCAGGTTCTTGGTATTGGGGGAAGAAATATTCACCGTCACATAGCTGGCATAAGGATAAACCTTGGCCAGGCAGTGCAGGTAGTCTTCGGCAGCACGTTCTATAGGCGTATCGGCATTCTTGCCGATGTTGAGGCCAAGCACGCCTTGTTTGTCCTGATAAAAGCGTGATGCCTGCACATTTTTCACAAAGGCATCAACGCCGCCATTATTAAAGCCCATGCGGTTGATGATCGCATCTGCCTGTGGCAGGCGAAACATGCGTGGCTTGGGGTTGCCAGCCTGCGCACGTGGCGTGACCGTGCCAATTTCTATGGAGCCAAAACCGATTGCAGCCAGTCCATCAATATAAGCTCCATCTTTGTCCAGACCGGCGGCCAGGCCTACTGGGTTGGGAAAGCGCACACCCATGACAGTGCGCGCATCTTCTGCAGGTTTATTGCCCAGCAATCCACCCAGGCCTAGTTTATTGGCACGTTGCAGAGCAGGTAAGGTCAGGTGATGGGCATTTTCCGGATCCATGGCAAACAGGGCAGGGCGGATCAGGGAGTAAAGAAGTTTTGCAGACATGTAAATAGCTGAGGAAGAAAAGTTGAAAATAAAATTTGAGAGACAGACAGGAAGAGCCTCACAGCTCCCGCAAAGTCTGCCAGCGCCCCTGCATCAAGGCATCAAGGGGGCGGAAATTCGTTTTGTAAGCCATCTTGGGACTGGCAGCGATCCAGTAACCCAGATAGACATAAGGTAGCTTTAACAAGCGTGTTTGCTCTATCTGCCACAAGACATTGTAAGTACCGTAGGATGCAGTTGCATCATCCGGGTCATAAAAGGTATACACCGACGACAAGCCATCCGTCAGCACATCAATGATACTGACCATGCGCAAGACATCTTTATCATCCCTGAACTCAACCAAACGGGTATTCACCCGGCTTTGCAGCAAGAACTGCGCATACTGGTCACGGCTGTCATTGTCCATGCCTCCACCAGAGTGACGTTCACCCTGATAGCGTTGATACAGCTCATAGTGCTCATGCACATAACTGAGACTGCTGACGCGGGCATGCAGATTGCCATGCTTCTTCCAGGCACGGCGCTGGCTGCGGTTGGTTTCAAATTCATTGACACGCACGCGCACCGGTGTACAAGCCTGGCAGTTATCACAATGCGGCCGGTAAATGAAAATGCCGCTACGGCGAAAACCACTCTTCACCAGCTCCGAATAGGCATCTGCATTAATCAGATGCGCAGGCGTGGCCACTTGCGAACGCGCCTGCAAGCCTTCCAGATAACTGCAAGGGTAGGGCGCTGTCGCATAAAACTGTATGCTGGCGAAGGGGAGTTCGTTAAGCTGGGTCACGGGCTGATCTTGTTGACTATGGTCCAATTGCTAATCGCTGGCAAGACACTGGCATGTTCTACCCAGCGCAAAAACTCGGTTCTGCTGATCGCTTTTGCGCCCAGAGATGCCAAATGTGCCGTCTCTTGCTGGCAGTCTAACATTTTCACCCCATGTTCACGCAAGAAAAATACCAGGTGTGCCAAGGCTATTTTTGACGCATCCGTGACCCTGGCAAACATCGACTCACCATAAAACATCCGGCCTATGCAGACGCCGTAGGCGCCACCCACCAGTTCACCGTCCAGCCATACCTCGGTCGAATGAGCATATCCCAACTTGTGCAAGTCACAATAGCCCGCGACGATATCTTCAGAAATCCAGGTGCCATGCTCTTCACCGCGCGGCGCGGCGCAGGCGCGCATGACATCTTCAAAGGCAGTATCAAAGCGGACTTCCCAGCGTGGGTCTTTGCTGATTTGGCGCAGCCGCTTCTTCAAGCTGAGTGATATTTTGAAATTCTGCACCTGCAAGACCATGCGCGGGTCGGTAGACCACCACAAGATAGGTTGCCCATCAGAAAACCAGGGGAAGATGCCATTCTTGTAGGCATATAGCAGGCGCTCTGCCGACAAGTCTGCGCCTGCCGCCAGCAAACCCGCCGCACCATCTTTTTCTGTCAGCGCAGTGCTGGGATGGGGAAAGGGGCTATTCGTTTCCAACCAGGGGATCACACGACCCCCATTACAGCTTGCACCAAAAAGACGCCATATTTCAGTGCATCAAACTTGCTTATCAAATAATCAGTTTCTAAAAATCGCATTAAATCAATCACTTATCAATTTGCACTAAATTGGAATGTATTTTGCTTTATCAATGCACCTTTGATACAAATTTGCACTCATATTGGGAGATATTTTGCATGAATGCACAAAATAGCAGCACTGACGCTTTATTTATCTTGCTTGGCGCAATCATGATACTAGCAATGCATGCTGGCTTTGCGTTTTTAGAATTAGGCACCGTGCGCAAGAAAAACCAGGTCAATGCCCTCGTCAAGATACTGGTTGATTTTGCCGTATCCACCATCGCCTACTTTTTTGTCGGTTATACCATTGCTTATGGTGTGCAGTTCTACTCCGGTGCCGAGGTGCTGGTTGCCAAAAACGGCTTTGAAATGGTCAAGTTCTTTTTCTTGTTGACCTTTGCCGCTGCCATTCCCGCCATTATCTCAGGCGGGATTGCCGAGCGGGCAAAATTTCATCCGCAACTGATTGCCACAGCCTTGCTGGTCGGCGTCTTGTACCCTTTCTTTGAAGGCATAGCCTGGAACCAGCGTTTTGGGATACAGGCATGGCTGAAAGTGATGTTCTCTGAAGAGTTTCATGATTTTGCCGGTTCCGTCGTCGTGCATGCTTTTGGCGGCTGGGTAGCCTTGCCCGCCGTATTGCTGCTGGGCGCACGCCGTGGCCGCTATATGAAGAATGGTGCAATTGCAGCCCACCCGCCATCGAGTATCCCTTTCCTGGCGTTGGGTGCCTGGATACTCACAGTGGGCTGGTTTGGCTTCAATGTCATGAGCGCGCAAACTCTGGACAAAATGAATGGCCTGGTTGCCATGAACTCGCTGATGGCCATGGTTGGCGGCACGCTGGTAGCCTTTATCCTCGGCAAGAATGACCCAGGCTTTGTCTACAACGGCCCCCTGGCTGGCCTGGTGGCAGTTTGTGCCGGTTCTGACCTCATGCATCCGCTGGGCGCACTGGTCACTGGTGGGATAGCTGGCGCCATCTTTGTCTGGATGTTCACCTGGACACAAAACAAATGGAAGGTCGATGATGTACTGGGCGTCTGGCCCCTGCATGGTCTGTGCGGTGCCTGGGGTGGTATAGCTGCTGGTGTCTTTGGATTAAAGTCTTTGGGTGGCCTCGGTGGCGTCAGCTTCATGTCGCAATTGCTGGGCACCATTATGGGCGTTGCAATTGCCTTTGTCGGCGGCTACATCATCTACGCCAGCCTGAAAAAACTCATAGGCATACGCCTTGATCCTGAAGAAGAATTTGAAGGTGCAGATTTGGCTATACACAAAATCTCATCGACTGCCGAACGCGAAACCAGTTGGTGATGACGCAAATAATGACGAAAAAAATGGGCGATAAAAAACGTCGCCCATTTTTTGATGCAAGCCCGGCCAGTTTCGTTTCAATCATGCAGCATGGGTTTGAAAATATCATGCTCATGCATCTGGAAGCGCCCGCCATCCTTGACCTTTGCAAGGTCTTTAAAGAAGAACTTCAGTGTATGGCCTATGGTGGGGAATGCGATATCATCCCAGGGGATTTGCTCTTCAGTGAATAATGCTACTTCCAGGCTCTCAACACCCGCCGCGTAATTCAAATCCAGCAAGGTAGCGCGGTAAAACAAATGCACCTGATGTACATGCGGCACGTTCAAAATAGAGAACAGCTCATGCAACTTGATATTGGCACCAGCTTCTTCTTCAGTCTCACGTTGCGCTGCCTGCGCCGTGGTCTCATAATTTTCCATGAAACCTGCAGGCAAGGTCCAGAAACCCAGGCGCGGTTCTATTGCACGTTTGCACAATAAGATCTTGGTGACACCATCTTCTTCCCATACAGGAATAGAGCCCACCACCATCTTCGGGTTTTGATAATGGATAATGCCACATGCCGGGCAAACAAAACGCTCGCGAGTATCATCAACAGGGATTTGCAAGACCACCGGGGACGCGCATTCAGAACAGAATTTCATGGGCAAAAAGAGTCAAAATTGGCGAATCTGCAAAGTGTAACACCTGTCCGCAAAAGTGCGGCAAAAGTCCTGATCCTATAAAAGAATTGCGCGAAGCAGCAAAATCATGTATAGTTTCATTCTTCAGACGCGGGGTGGAGCAGTCTGGCAGCTCGTCGGGCTCATAACCCGAAGGTCGTAGGTTCAAATCCTGCCCCCGCAACCAAGTATTCAAGCCCTTGATCAGAAATGATCAAGGGCTTTTTGCTTTGCACGGCCAGAAGTCATTTTTGCGGGGAATCGTCATCGGGACATTTTTTCTCAATGCTAGCTGGCTGCGACTACCATGCATGCGAATGCGCAAAGCTATCGAACCTAAGTGGACTGAATCATATATAAGTGCGACAGCGCACAGACGCGGTAGGGGGCATGGCCTATTGTAAGAAAATGCGCCGGGCTGTCTTGGCGTAAAACCCCACGCTGGCAACGTTGCCGCAAATCGCCAATTGACAGGCATGGGATACCCAACGAGGCTTTCCATGATGCATGATTTTTTAATCGTCAACCGGGCCGAGTTAGAGCGACGATGTCGCGACAAAGTGTCCGCTCGTCCGCACAGGTCACCGCCAAACAAGCAACAACTGGAACAAGGCATCCCCTTGTTTCTCGATCAACTCATACGCACACTGCAAGCTGAAAATCAGGGTGCTATGGCTGAGGCCCTGGCCGTTTCAGGCCCATCGTCTGGTGATCCGGGTCGCCATGCCGAATTGGGTGTATCCACCGCAATTCACGGCGCTGATCTTTTGACGTTGGGCTACTCTATCAATGAGGTTGTCCATAATTATGGCGACCTTTGCCAGGCAGTGTCAGACCTGTCGATTGATCTTAACCAAAAATTTGAGATCAGTGAGTTCCGTACTCTCAATCGTTGTCTGGATAATGGAATCGCTGACGCTGTCACAGCGTTTAGTGAGCAACGTGACTTTGTGATTGCTGATGAACAAGCTTTGGAAACGAATGAGCGACTGGGTTTTTTTGCCCATGAGTTGCGCAACCATTTGAACACAGCAATGCTCGCACTAACGGCGATTAAGTCGGGTAATGTCGGTTTAAGCGGTTCTACAGGGGTTGTGCTGGACCGTAGCCTGGTAGGGCTTCAGCGTCTGATTGATCGTTCGCTCGCAGAAGTTCGTGTCGGACCTGGCATGACTCTGCACCGCTCCGTCTTCAGTCTGGCAAATTTTATCGGCGAGGTAAAATATTCTGCCTCTCTCGAAGCTGAAATGCTCAATTGCAGCTTACATATTGAACAAACTCCTTCAATACTGATGATCGATGCAGACAAGGACCTGCTCTTTTCAGCATTGGGAAATCTCCTGCAGAATGCCTTCAAATTTAGCGGTAAAGATGGCGTCGTTACGCTCAGCGTTGATGCAGGCGCTGAGCGAATACGCATCAATGTCAAGGACAGTGGGCCAGGCCTGAGTGCTGAAGCTGCGCGGGACATGTTCCTGCCGTTCACTCAAAGCGGCAGCAACAAGAGCGGCCTGGGTCTAGGGCTTTCCATTGCGAGACGTAGTGTTGAAGCGAATGGTGGTTTGCTGACAGTACAAAGCAAACTTGGAGAGGGCTGCATGTTCACCATTGATTTGCCTCGCCGATCGGTTCAGTCTAGTGAGTGAGTAACTTGAAGGCAAGTTGGTTATACAGGTGAATGGCAAGGTCGATACAAAAATTAGTTCACTTCGCATGTCCTTCTTAAAGTAACTTAATTTCCTGGTTAGAAAAGCAGGCACTATGATATATCGAATTCTTATCCTCACGAGTAATTCTGACGACGCAAAGATTTTGGAGGATGCACTTAGGCATTCAAAGGATGGCCCATTTCTTACTGAATGCCTTTGCAGACTTGATGCTGGCTTGTCACGATTGCAAAAAGGTGACATCGACTTGATTTTGTTGGACTTAACACTCGCTGACAGCAAGGGAGTTGACACATTCAAGGCATTGTTTGCCGACTTCTCCGGGGCGCCAATAATGACCCTGAGTGCCGAGGAGGAAGAGGCCGCGGCTATTGAAGCCGTACAACTAGGTTCACAAGGATACCTTTCCAAGGGTTATTTCCTCAGCAGTCTGGTTCCGCAATCATTGCGAAATATTATTCTGCGCAAGAATGTCGAAAAACAGCTTAACGAAGAGCGGGCGCGTGCTGAAATTGTATTGAATTCAATTGGCGACGCGATAGTATGTACCAATATTGATGGAGAAATTGATTACCTGAACACCGCTGCCGAAGCACTTACTGGGTGGTCAAAAGCCGACGCGACCGGACAACAGGTAGAAAAAATTTTTAAAACAATTAACGGTATAACCAGGCAAGTTGAAGACAACACGGTAGAACTTGTTTTGAAAAGAAACGAAATAGTAGAGCTGCCCGCAAATACGCTCTTAATCCGAAAAGACGGTAGTGAAGTTCGCATCGAAGATTCTGCTTCGCCAATTCATGACTGCGATGGCAAACTTGCTGGAGCAGTCATTGTGTTTCATGATGTCAGCGCAGCTCAAGCGGTGAGCGTCAAATTGGCTCATATGGCACAGCATGATGCACTTACTAATTTACCTAACCGCACGCTGTTAAACGACCGCATCGCGCAAGCAATTCATTTAGCCAAGAGGAATGGTACACGACTGGCGTTACTGTTTCTGGATCTCGACAATTTCAAACATACCAACGATTCACTTGGACATGCCAGCGGCGACGTATTGCTGCAATCTGTGGCCCAACGTCTGTCTGATTGCGTAAGAGGTTCTGACACGGCAAGCCGGTATGGCGGCGACGAATTTGTTATTCTTCTGGTGGGTGGTAAATATGCAGAAGACGCAGCGCTTATTGCAAAAAAAATACAGGTATCGCTCCTTCATCCTTTTCAGCATGATCACAAAGACTTATACGCACAAGCGAGCATTGGTATAAGTCTTTATCCAGGCGATGGTCATGATGCACAAACGCTGATTAAAAATGCAGACACCGCCATGTACTGTGCGAAAACTGCAGGCAGGAATAATTACGAATTCTTCCGCAGCGATATGAAGACACATTCAATATAGGGATTTTACTAAAATCTGATCAATATGCAACTTTGCACTGATAGCTTCGGGAAATGAGTATATTTTCTTGGTGGCATCTCAGAGATGACTGATGAAACTGTATGCCTTTAATCAAAATTTAACCGATGCTATTCAAGGAATGAAAAATTCTCTGGAATAATAGGAGCGTACCTACTATGCGGCGACGAACTCTATTGCAATTTGCGTCCTTGTCAGGGATTGTGTCGTTTAATGTCTTGGCGCAAGAAAACAAGTCTTTGCAAATTTCCACTCTCATCGAAAAAGATCCCGCTACACTCATTGCTGAAAAGATTATTGACACCGCCTACCGTAGATTGGGTTGGCATTTGAATATCCACTATTTACCCGGCGAACGTTCCTTGCGCAGTGCGAACAATGGTGAAATGGATGGTGAGCTGTACCGTAAACTGGGGATGGAAAGGGACTATCCTAATCTCCTCATCGTGCCAGTACCATTGCTTACCTATGAAATTGTCATTTTCACCAATGGCACCCATTTTGCAGTTAACGGCTGGGATAGTCTGCGCCCCTATACAATAGGTTTTGTCCGGGGTATCAAAATTATCGAGCAAAATACTGTTGGGATGAAGCTCGAAGGAGCGCCAACGGTGCGTCAGGCATTTCAAAAAATGCTGCTGGGCCGCTCAGACATCGTAGTGGCAAATCGTATTTCGGGTCTTGCAGCCTTGAGTGAAATGAAACAAGCCGACGTCACGATACTAATGCCTCCATTGGTCACCTTTCCAGTATTTCACTACCTCAACAAGAAGCATGAAAATCTTGTGCCAGGCTTGACGTCTGTTCTCCAAAAAATGCAAAAAGACAAAACCATAGAAAACATCCAGAATACAGTCATGGCGGAATTGCAGCGGAGTGAATGAATCAATTACATCTGAAGTTCTGGAGATTCAGGGACTTTTATCAGCGAGACCGGGAAGATGCATTTATTTAAGGTTTGGTAAATGGATGTCCTTAAATTGTTTCCAGAGTGATCGCAGCTCCTGCTGGTCCAGTTGGCTTTGGGAAAGCAGGTAGCCCCGGGCAAAGCTGCAGCCCGATATATAACTATCCTTCTGCTGAGCCACAGTTCTCAGTAATCTGCCTGCAACTGCGCCATCATTGATGTTACCTAGAATATCCTGCAGTGCGCTTAAAGCGCTTATATATGCATGCATACCTTTTTTACCAAAAAAATTCTCGAAAAACTCGCATGAATAGCGGACTTTCTTAATTGCGATTCTAAATTTATGGTTTGCCTGTGGGTTCGTGTCAGCTTTTGCTTTAAATAGTTCTTTGCCTCGCTTGATTAGATTTTTTTGTTGATGGAATAAAATTTTTTGGGCGAATAATGGTAGCTTCGCCGTAGATTTTTTATGCTTAGGGCACTTGTCTGTTTCAGGTATCTGAGGCTTTTTTAGCCACGCAGATAATTCAGACATCAAGCGTGCTGAGTGACGGCTTTTCATTGACGTATAAATTTCTTTTTGTTTTTTGCTCGCTATAGTCATTGCTGCCTGTTGTAAGCTGGGTAGCTTTACTTCTTCTGGAGCCATGGCTTCGATTGCCACCAAAGTAGAGCCAGAAAATACCTGCCAGTCACGCGCTGCACCTAATTTTTCCGATACGTAATCCAACTCTGCTTGCAGTTTTGCAGGGAGTAGAAATGAATTATGAAAGAGTTTTAATGCCGAATGTAGGCGACGTAGACCTATATGCATTTGGCGAACACAATCAGGATCTGCGCCAGTCCTGATGGCAGATTGATTGCCTTGAATTTGCTCAAGACAATTTGCGAGTATCTCATGAGCAGCTTGCTCAAGTTTCATATTGCGACGCAATTTCACCTTAAGTGACTTCACTGCAACTGCTTGCTTTTGTTGTGAGGGCATCTTTCTCCTCTCAGCCTCTGTATTCGACATTCTTACACGGAATGAATACTCAATATTGGACAAATAATGAGACAGCTAATCTCAATCGCAAATAGCATGATTATTTATAGTCCAGCAATCAGAAATGCACTAATCAATACTTTGATCTATAGCCATGTGTTTGTTTGGAAAACGCTTATATGCAGTAGGCACTAATATAGTAAATCTGGTTGGCTGGCTTAAGCACAGTGCACTTATTCCATAACCGTGGTCTGTCTGGCAGCGAACGTATAGGCAAATGAGCTTGATTTGATACAAGAGACAATCAAGTAAGGCATGTTCATCGATTTTCTTGCGAAAAATTCGGTAACCGTTTCGTGGACTGCATTCAATGAGTGGAATGCGATGGATAAGGTATGAGGATGTTCTTTTGGTAAAGAGGCCGGTAAGTCAATGAAATATCTGTGCCTGCGCTCTCAGCCAAGAACCTCACTTTGCAAGCCCGACGGCAAAACAACCCTGAATGTAGTCCCGCTGCCCACTATGCTTTCCACCTCTATCTTCCCATTCAAAACCCCGCACACAATATTGTGCACGATATACAGACCCAGGCCGGAGCTGCCAGCACCTAGTTTGCTGGTGAAAAATGGGTCGAAGATGCGTTGTAGATTGTGGGGTGGTATGCCTATGCCATCGTCTGTGATGCTGATTTCTGCGCCGCTGTCCGCCTTGTAGTGGGCGGTGATGTGGATGCTACCTCTGTCCTTGCCTTCGAATGCATGCGCGAGGCAGTTGCTGAGCAGGCTTTGCAGGGCCTGGCCTAGCAGGGCGGGCAGGCTGTTTATTTGCATGTTGTCGGCAATGTCGCACGTCAGTTGTATGGATTGCTGCCTCATTGGTGTGCTGAATGTCTGGCTGATTTCTGTGATGAGTTCTGCGACTGAAAATTCTTGCCTGTCAGCGGTGGTGTGGTCAACCGCGATTTGTTTGAAGCTGCTGACCAGGTCGGCAGCACGCTGGAGATTGCGTTGCAGGATGAGGCTGGCTTCGCTGGCGTCGGCCATGTATTTTTCCAGGGTGCTACGTTTCAGGCCCTGGGCGCAGGTGGTGGAAAATTCGTTGGTGCGTTCTGCCAGGGTGCTGGCGACTATCAGGCCATTTCCTATGGAGGTGTTGAGTTCATGGGCGATGCCCGCCACTAAAGAGCCCAGGGCGGCCAGCTTGTCGCGTCTGAGTAATTCTGCCTGGGTCAGGCTGAGGGTATTCAGAGTGCAGGCGAGCTCGGCATTGGTTTTGCTGAGTTCAAGATTAGTGATTTCTGCGCGGTTTTTGGCGACCACCAGTTCTGCCGTACGTGCTGCGACCAGCTCTTCAAGGTGGTCGCGATGTCTGGCAAGTTCACGCTCTTTGCGGTTGCGTTCTATGGCGATGCCGGCCAGATGAGTGGCAACGTCAATGAGTTTCAAATCATCCGGCCCCGGGCTGCGCACTTCGCGGTAATACATGGCAAAGGTGCCGAGCAACATGTCTTTGTTAAGGAATATGGGGGTAGACCAGCAAGCCCTGAATCCATGCGGGGCGACGAAGGCCTTGTATGGCTCCCATAGTGGATCGCTCATGATGTCGCTGACAACGACCATTTCTTTGCGGTACATGGCTGTGCCACATGAGCCGACGGTGGGGCCAATTTCAAAACCGTCCAGGGCTTGCATGTATTCTGCTGGCAGGCTGGGGCCAGCACCATTGCGTATATGCATGCCATCGTCATCGAGCAGCAGCACAGAACAATACACGCCTTGCGACTGTGATTCTATCAATAGCATCAGGTGGGACAAAATGTCTTTTAATGCCGCACCTTTGGCGATCATTTCCAGCGACTGGTTTTGTCCCTTGCGCAGGGTTTCTGCCAGTTGCGTTTTGTCGCCATCATTGCTGTTGATGATGGCAGCCGATGTGCCCTCAAAAGGATTTTTGAGTGTTTGCATGCATGCTGCCATAGTCTGGTTCATACATCCATTCCTGGTCAGGTGGTTTGGTGCGCTACGCTTTACTCTAAGCCGATTGTGTACTTATTGCAAGTTTATGGGGCCGGTTTTGTCATCGATTTTGCCAGATTGAAATAGGATAATTTCCCTTGCGAGGCACATTTAGTTAAAAATGAGTAAAATGAAAACTATTGTTGCAAAGTTGGTATTTAGCTTAGCAAGGAGAGCTGCCATGAGTATTGAGCTGGATCACACGATAGTCCCTTCGCATGACAAGCTGGCTTCGGCAAAGCAACTGGCTGATTTGCTGGGCGTGCCCTGGGCACCAACGGCTTTGGGGCCATTTGCGCCGGTGTTTGTGAATGAGAGTTTGACGCTGGATTTTATCCAGGCAGATGAAGATTTCCCGGTCTATCACTTTTGCTTTCGGGTCAGCCCGCAGAGCTTTGATGAAATACTGGGGCGCATCAAGGCTGCTGGCATTCCTTATCGCAGTTCTGTGCGCGGTTCTATGGATATGCAAATTAATACCGATTATGGCGGGAACATGATTTACTGGAATGAGCCTGATGGGCACCAGTGGGAAATGCTGACGGTGAGTTATGCGCGGCAGACAGATTAAGGTTTGATTGTGAGTTTAAAACTTATCCAATGTTGTTGATTAAATTGCAATTCAATCTTTGTTTAATCTAGTTGGAGAGAAGCTTGCCCAGATTTTCCCGTGCAAACTTCCCAAATGCGTGGTAATCTCGCGCACTTGCAGTCGTATGCAGGATGTTGTTGGAAGGCTTGTGGTTGGCTTTCCGGGTTTGGTGCAGATTTTGTGGTGCGCGCAGCTAATGCGTGATATTCACCCCGTTGCAGACAGAATTATTGAGAACAGCCACGTTACAGCGTGGCTTTTTTATTGGTTGTTGACGATATTTTTTGATCGTCTGCTAATTTCTGGACTACAATCCAGTGTCTACTAATTTTAGGGATTGTGCGCTGCTAAGTTCTTTGCGCGCTCCATGCAGTCCCAGCCGCCCGCATGAAGGGCGTTGCTACCAGGTTGGTGGCAACAAATTTAATACAAAACTGGTGTGAGTAATGGCAAAGATGGTAACTGGCGTATCAGTTGCCTTGCTGCATGACATCAATTAAAAAACAAATAAACCCGTGTACTTTAATATTGCATGAATACTGCTGAGGCAAAGCGAGTCCTCGAAACAGCCTTGTTATGCGCGCCTGAGCCGCTGACAGTCAATACCATGAAAAAGCTGTTCCAGGATGCGGATGATCAAGGTGATGTGGTCGGCGCAGATACCATCAAACTGATGCTGGAAGGCTTGCGCCAGGACTGGTCTGACAAGGGCATAGAGCTGGTAGCTTTGTCGACAGGCTGGCGCTTTCAGAGCAAGCCAGAAATGCGCGCCTATATCGACAGGTTGAACCCGGAAAAACCACCAAAGTATTCAAGAGCGACGCTGGAAACCCTGGCGATTATTGCTTATCGCCAACCAGTAACACGCGGCGACATAGAAGAAATTCGTGGTGTGACCGTAGCATCGCAGATGATCAAGACCCTGGAAGACCGTGGCTGGATAGAATCCATAGGCCATCGGGATGTGCCGGGTCGACCGTCATTGTTTGCTACGACGAAGCAATTTCTGGATGACCTTGGTTTGTCTTCGCTTGACCAGTTGCCACCTTTGCAGCAAGTGAAGCGGGATGCTGAAGAAGATGAGGTTCCTGAATTGGCTGCTCTTGGTGGTGGTATGTTTGCCGCTGTTGAGGCGGATGCGTTGGTAGCAGGGCCTGTAGCTGATGGCGAATCTGTGCCTGAGCAAATTGCGGATGTTGAGTTGCCTGGAGTGGATGCTGATCAGACTGAGTTGGTGGCATTGGCGGATTCATCCGAGGAGCTTGCGCAAGAGTCAGTGGATACTGGCGAGATGCTTGCAGGTGCTGAATCAGAGTCATTAGCGCAAGAAATTCAAGAAGAGCAAGATTCACAAGATGCGCAGGAGCAACAGCAGGCCGAGACCGTACAAGGTACGAAAATTGCATCTGAGCAAGAATCGCAAGAGACTGCTAGCTTTAGCGTAGATCCAGATGTCGTGACTGTTGATGTTGTGGCAGACAGTGTGCCAGATCAATTATCTGAGATTGATGAGGTGACAGATCTTGTTGCTGAAGAATTACCTGAGGCTGCAAGCGAAGCAAAAACTGAAGAAGCATCAGAAGAAATAGTAAAAGAAATTACCGAAGATATAAGCGAAGAAGTAATTGAAGAAATAAGTGCAGAAATAAGTGAGGTTGGGGGAGATTCTCAACCTGTCACGCAATTGAGTGATCAGGTAGCCGATACTGCGGCACCGGATAGTGTACCGGGCGCTGCAGCGAGTCAGTTGCCTCCAATAGAACTGAAGAATGAATCCAATGAATCCTGAAGATGTGAATGCTGACCAAGCTGATGGTGGTACGGGCGCAAATAATAATGGCCCTGCTGGTGGTGATGACGCAAAACCGGCAAAGCGCGCTGCGCGTGCCCCGCGTACTGGCGTAAGCCGATCCAAGCCTAAGCAAGAGAATGCAGAGCAATCAGCAGGGGCTGCAGAAGCAGTAGTGGTAACAGCCGCAGTGACAGCATCAGCCGTTGAAGCGGCAGAAGCATCAGTAAAAAAAGCACGTGCCCCGCGTGCGCCGCGCGCCCCTAAAGAACCTGGAGCGGCGCCGCGCGCCAGCCGTAGCAAGGCCAAGGCTGCAGAGGTTATCGAAAATCCAGTAGTTGTTGTGCCTGAAGCGCCTGTAGTTGCCGAGCCAGTCGTGCGTACAGAGCAAGCAGCCGAGCGCAGCGAACGCCCATCCCGTACAGAACGTGCGCCAAGGGCAGATCGCGCCGAGCGAACAGTGCGTGGTGAAAAAGCAGAGGGCGGTGAGAAAACTGAACGTCCAGTCCGCGCTGATCGTGGTGAGCGTAGCGACCGCGCCGAGCGTCCGGATCGTAGTGAACGTGGCGAGCGCACCGAGCGCGGTGACCGTAATGAGCGTGGTCCGCGTCAAAACGCTGGTCATGCTGGCGCCAATAAGTCCAAGCGTCCACAGCAGCAAACTCGCGGCGGCCGTCCGGGTGCTGGCAATAATGCCGATGACGTGTTTTCTTTTGTTACTTCCGAGGCATTTGACTCGGGTGCTGCTGATGATGCCAAAGGCAAGGGCCGTGGCAAACCAGTGCGCCGTGATCTGACTGCAGATGATGATGCGCCTAAATTGCATAAAGTATTGGCTGAAGCTGGCCTGGGTTCACGTCGCGACATGGAAGAGCTGATCGTCGCTGGTCGTGTCTCTGTGAACGGTGAGCCAGCCCATATTGGGCAAAGAATTTTGCCGACTGATCAGGTGCGTATCAATGGCAAGCCCATTATGCGCAAAGTCAGTAAAAAACCACCGCGTGTACTGATTTATCACAAGCCTGCTGGCGAAATCGTCAGTACTAACGATCCTGAAGGCCGTGCATCCGTGTTCGAGAGCTTGCCAACCATGAAAGTCGGCAAGTGGCTGGCAGTTGGTCGTCTGGACTACAACACCGAGGGTTTGTTGCTGTTTACCACATCCGGGGATCTGGCAAACCGCTTGATGCACCCGCGTTACGGTATTGAGCGTGAATACGCTGTGCGTACCCTGGGTGAACTGGAAGAAGGTATGCGTCAGCGTCTGCTGGCGGGTGTTGAGCTGGAAGATGGTTTGGCGCAATTCTCCAAAATTACTGATGGCGGTGGTGAGGGTGTTAATAAATGGTACCGCGTCATCATTGGCGAAGGCCGTAACCGTGAAGTGCGTCGTATGTTTGAGGCGGTCGGTTTGACAGTGTCACGCCTGATACGTACCCGTTATGGTGCCATGACTCTGCCTGCCAACCTCAAGCGTGGCCGCTGGGAAGAGCTGGAAGAAGATGCAGTCCGCGCCTTGTTGAAACTGAGTGGGCTGGAAAAAGCCGGCGGTGATAAGCCGACTGCGCCAACCAAGGGTGGCAAGCCATTTGGTAATAAGGCCCCAGGTTTTGGTACCGGCCCGTTTAGCCAGAAGCAAGTTGGTTTCCCTATGTCCAGTGGTCGTGGTGAGCGTGCTGAATATGGTGCGGGTCGTGGCGGCAATGCCAACGGCAATAACGCATATGGCAACAAGGCTGGTGGTAATGCTGGCAATGGACGTAATGGCCCGGGTAATGGCGCTGGTAACAATGCCAACAACGCTAACGGTAAAAAACGTAGCCGTCAGCCAGATCCCTTGCAAACGGCATTGGGTTTCCCTGATGCTGGACAGCGTCGCGGCCCTACATCCCGTGGCAGTGGTCAGGCCATAGGCCAGGGAATTGCAGCGCGCAGGCGCTCACGTGGCGCATAATGTTTTTTGCTTGTTTTAAGCGTTTTGCAGTAGCGGGACGTGTTGAAATTACCTCGTTTTCCATTGCGACGAGGTAATTTATCGTTTATAATCTTGTAGTTAGCAGATTTTGCCTTTATTTGAATTTAAAATCGAGGCGCTACAAAAAAAGATGGGCAGTTGCCCATTTTTTTTTGGTTTTAGCGATTGATATCGTGTTGAGTGAGTTGCGGCGCAACGCTCAATAGCCCGAATCGCCAGGCCTGTAGCGGGTTTTGCCCGGTTTGCAAATCGTCAGTGTGTTTTTCGGAGAATAAGTTTGGCTTTGTTGGATTTGATAGAAAAGACCGTCAACGGTACCGGATATGATCTGGTAGATTTTGAGCAGGCCGAACGCGGCTTGTTCAGGGTCTATATTGATTTTTTGCCGGAAGATCTGGAGCGCGGCAATATCACAGTGGAAGACTGCGAAAAAGTCAGCCACCAGTTATCGCATGTGCTGACAGTAGAAAACGTCAATTACAGCCGCCTGGAGACTTCTTCTCCTGGCCTCGACAGGCCACTCAAAAAAATCGCTGACTATGTGCGCTTTGCTGGTGAGAAAGCCAATGTGAAATTACGTATGCCCATGCCGGGCACGCCAAATCGCAAAACTTTCGAAGGTGTCTTGCACGAACCTGAAGGTGAAAATCTGAAGCTGGAATTTGAAGTAAAAGATGGGTCGGCCATGCTGGAGTTTACGCTCGCCGATGTGGATAAGGCACGCCTCGTGCCGCAAGTGGATTTTAGGAGTCGCAAAGCATGAGTCGTGATTTGTTGTTATTGGTGGATGTGCTGGCGCGTGAAAAGAACGTCGATGAAGAGGTTGTTTTCGGATCGCTGGAGCATGCTTTGGCGCAAGCGACAAAAAAACGTTTTCCCGGTGAAGTCGATATTCGCGTAGAAATCGACCGTGATACTGGTGAATTCAGGTCTTTCCGCCGCTGGCACGTGGTGCCGGATGAGGCAGGCCTGCAATTGCCAGATCAGGAAATCCTGCATTTTGAAGCAGTGGAAGATGATCCTGAAATTCAGGTTGATGATTACATCGAAGAAGAAATTGAATCGGTCGATTTTGGCCGTCGTTTTGCGCAAGATACCAAGCAAGTCGTCTTGCAACGTATCCGTGATGCAGAACGTGAGCAGATCCTGGCTGACTTCCTGGAGCGTGGTGATTCCCTGGTAACGGGTACCATCAAGCGCATGGAGCGTGGCGAAGCCGTGGTTGAGTCCGGCAAGATTGAAGCGCGTTTGCCACGTGATCAGATGATCCCCAAAGAAAATCTGCGTGTTGGTGACCGTGTGCGTGCTTATATCTTGCGTATCGATCGCAATGCACGTGGCCCGCAAGTTATTTTGTCGCGTACAGCGCCAGAATTCATCATGAAACTGTTTGAACTGGAAGTCCCAGAAATCGAACAAGGTTCTTTGGTGATCAAGTCTGCCGCACGTGACCCTGGTGTGCGTGCAAAAATTGCTGTGTACACCGCTGACAAACGTATTGATCCTATCGGCACTTGCGTCGGTATGCGTGGTTCACGCGTACAGGCTGTGACTGGCGAGCTGGGTGGTGAGCGTGTTGATATCGTGCTGTGGTCAGAAGATCCGGCGCAATTCGTTATCGGCGCACTGGCACCAGCCAATGTTTCATCCATCATGGTGGATGAAGAAAAACACGGCATGGACGTGGTAGTGGATGAGGAAAACCTGGCAATTGCTATCGGCCGCAGCGGACAAAACGTTCGCCTGGCAGCTGAATTGACAGGCTGGCAAATCAATATCATGACTGCTGAAGAGTCTGCGAATAAAGCCGAGCAAGAAACTGCCGGTATCCGCAGCCTGTTCATGGAAAAACTCGACGTTGACCAGGAAGTCGCTGACATTCTGGTGGACGAAGGTTTTTCCAGTCTGGAAGAAATCGCTTACGTACCTATCAGCGAAATGCTGGAAATCGAAGCCTTCGATGAAGATACCGTCAATGAGTTGCGTAACCGCGCTCGTGACGCTTTGTTGACAGAAGCAATTGCTTCTGAAGAGGGCCTCGAAGGTATGGAAGATGAATTAGTCAATCTCGAAGGTATGACCCGCGTGACGGCAGGTAAGCTGGGTTTGGCTGGTATCAAGACCCTGGCGGCTTTCGCTGGATTGGCTTATGACGAATTTGGCGCGATTCTGGCATTGTCTGCCGACCGCACACGTCAATTAATTAAAGATGCATTTGAAGATGTGACCGATGATGAGATGAAACTCATCGACGCTAAATATGATGATCAGGCCAAGGCTTTGTTAGCCAAAGCCTGGAAACTCGTAGAAGCTAAGTAATTCACGGGTTTCAATCTCATAACGCGCACATAGAAAAAGAGGACTGAATGGCGAGTAACAATGTAGCCCAATTTGCCACCGAGCTAACGATGTCAGCAGATTTGCTGCTCACGCAATTGCGTGCAGCGGGCGTCAGTAAGAGCTCGACGTCAGATTCGCTGACAAAGGAAGACAAAGATAAGCTCCTGGAGCATCTGCGTCGTTCCCACGGCGTTTCTGCGGACACCGAAAAGAAGAAAATTACCTTGACTCGTAAGGAAACGACCGAGATCAAGCAAGCCGATGCGACTGGGAAGTCTCGTACCATTCAGGTTGAAGTTCGTAAAAAACGTACCTTCGTTAAACGTGATGATGCTCCAGCGGATGAAGCGCAGGCTCCTGCACCGGTACTGGATGCAGCAGAACAGGCTCGCCTTGATGAAGAAGCGCGCCACGAAGCAGAGCTGATTGCACGCCAGGAAGCTGAGTTGCTTGAAAAACAAGAGCGTCTGGCCAAGCTGGAAGCTGAAAAAGAAGCCCAGGCGCAAGCCATGCGTGAAGCTGAGTTGGCAGAAGCTGCTAAAGCAGAGGCTGAAAAAGCCAGGGCGGAGCAAGCCGCTGCTGCTGCCAAAGCGCTCAATGCCAGCGCTAATACCAAGCCTGCTGATGCCAAACCTGCAGAGGTAAAACCTGTGCCGGCTGCTCAAACTGCTCAAGCTGCCGCTGACGAAGACAAAAAACGTATCGAAGCAGAAGATGCGAAGAAAAAAGCGGTAGCCGACGCTAAAGAAGCGACTGAGCGTGCTGCTGCTACTGAAAAAGCCAGAAAAGCTGTGGCTGATGAAGTTGCGCAAATCAAAGAAATGATGAACGCGGCACGTCGCCCTGCCAAAGCACCAGAACCTGCTCCGGTAGCAGCGCCCAAGGTTGCTGAAGGTACTTTGCACAAGCCTGCTGATAAAAAAGTGGCTGAGAAAAAGCCTGGTGCTGCAGTAGAGAAAAAAGACGAGAAAAAACCAGCTGTTGGCGACAAGAAGGCAATCAAATCTGCCAATGTGTCCTCAACCTGGCAAGAAGACGCAGCCAAGAAACGTGGCGGCGGTCTGAAAACACGTGGTGATACCTCCGGTGGCCGTGATGGCTGGAAGGGCGGTCCTAAAGGTCGTCGCAATAGTCATCATGATGACCGCGAAAGCAACTTCCAGGTGCCGGTAGAGGCCATCGTTAAAGATGTGTTTGTGCCTGAAACCCTGACCGTTGCTGAGCTGGCGCACAAGATGGCAGTCAAGGCATCCGAAGTCATCAAGCATTTGATGAAACTGGGCCAGATGTGCACGATCAATCAGGTACTTGATCAGGAAACAGCAATGATCCTGGTTGAAGAGATGGGTCATAAAGCCTTTGCTGCAAAACTGGATGATCCTGAAGCGATGCTGACGGACACCACAGAGCACGGTGAATATGAGTCCTTCCCGCGTGCACCTGTGGTTACTGTCATGGGTCACGTTGATCATGGTAAAACATCCCTGCTGGATTACATCCGTCGCGCCAAAGTCGCGTCTGGTGAAGCCGGTGGCATTACACAGCATATCGGTGCTTATCACGTAGAAACACCACGTGGCATGATCACCTTCCTTGATACACCAGGCCATGAAGCGTTTACTGCGATGCGTGCCCGTGGTGCCAAGGCGACGGATATTGTTATTCTGGTGGTGGCAGCAGATGACGGCGTCATGCCGCAAACCAAGGAAGCGATTGCCCATGCGAAAGCAGCTGGCGTGCCTCTGGTGGTTGCTATCAATAAAATTGATAAGCCGGGTGCCAATGCAGACCGCGTGACACAAGAGTTGATCGCTGAAAGCGTTGTGCCTGAAGAATACGGTGGTGATTCGCCATTCGTGCAAGTATCTGCGAAAACTGGTCTGGGTATTGATTCCCTGCTGGAAAACGTGCTGTTGCAAGCTGAAGTGCTGGAATTGAAAGCGCCGAAAGATGCACCTGCCAAGGGCCTGGTAGTTGAGGCGCGTCTGGATAAAGGTCGCGGTACTGTTGCCACTATCCTGGTGCAGTCCGGTACTTTGAAACGTGGTGACGTGGTTCTGGCTGGTTCAGCCTATGGACGTGTCCGTGCGATGCTGGATGAAAATGGCGCGAATATCTCCGAAGCTGGCCCGTCCATCCCGGTAGAGATTCAAGGTCTGACAGAAGTGCCGTCTGCTGGTGAAGAAGTCATGGTCATGGCTGATGAGCGCAAAGCGCGTGAAATCGCCTTGTTCCGTCAGGGTAAATTCCGTGACGTCAAGCTGGCGAAACAGCAAGCTGCCAAGCTCGAAAACATGTTCGAAAACATGGGCGAAGGCGAAGTCAAGAACTTGCCTATCATCGTCAAGACCGACGTACAAGGTTCGCAAGAAGCGCTGGTGCAATCCCTGGTCAAATTGTCGACCAGCGAAGTGCGTGTACAGGTTGTGCATGCAGCAGTTGGCGGTATTTCAGAATCCGACGTCAACTTGGCGGTCGCGTCCAAGGCGGTCATCATCGGCTTTAACACCCGTGCTGATGCGTCTGCCCGTAAATTGGCAGAGTCTAACGGCGTTGACATCCGCTACTACAACATCATTTACGATGCGGTAGATGAAGTTAAAGCAGCTTTGTCCGGCATGTTGGCTCCAGAGAAGCGCGAACAGATCATTGGTATGGTCGAGATTCGTCAAGTCTTCGTGGTCAGCAAAGTTGGCGCGATTGCAGGCTGCCTGGTTACTGATGGCATGGTCAAGCGTACATCTTCTGTCCGTTTGCTGCGCAACAACGTGGTTACCTGGACAGGCGAGCTGGATTCGCTCAAGCGTTACAAAGACGATGCAAAAGAAGTCAAGGCCGGTCTGGAATGCGGTCTTTCACTGAAAGGCTACAACGAGATTCAGGTTGGCGATCAGCTTGAAATATTTGAAGTACAAGAGATAGCACGTACTCTGTAACTCAAGATAACCCCGGACTAGTTCCGGGGTTGTGGTTTATGGAGATGTAAGAAAATTATGGCAAAACATAGCAAAAATATCCCAGGTCGTGGCCTGCGTGTAGCAGACCAGATTCAAAAAGACCTGGCAGAAATCATCTGGTCTGAATTGAAAGACCCGCGTGTAGGCATGATCACGCTGACTGAAGTACAGTTGACCCCTGATTATGCCCATGCAAAAGTGTATTTCACTACACTTGTGGACGATCCTGTGGCCGTCAAAAATACTGTTGAAGCCCTGGTCAAGGCATCCGGCTTCCTGCGCAATCAACTGGGTTTGCGTCTGCGCATCCATACCTTGCCGCAACTGCATTTCGTGCATGACACATCTACCATCCGTGGCATGGCCATGTCGAAACTGATCGATGAAGCCAATGCCACCCGCGCCAAAGACGACGGCGAAGAGTAAATTCTGAACGATACATTGTGCGGCCTGGTGACAGGCTGCTGACAACATGACGACTCCGCAGATTAAAAGAAAGCGCGTGCCTGTGCACGGTGTATTGCTATTGGATAAGCCAGTTGGTTTTTCCAGTAATGATGCGCTGATCAAAGCCAAGCGCTTTTTAAATGCCGCCAAAGCCGGACATACTGGCACGCTTGATCCATTTGCCACTGGCCTATTGCCTCTGTGCTTTGGTGAAGCCACCAAGTTTTCCCAGGATTTGCTCGAAGCTGACAAGACCTATACTACGGTAGTGCACCTTGGCATCACGACCACAACTGGTGACACTGAAGGTGAAGTGCTGGAAGAAAAGCCGGTAGCAGTCAGCCTGGAGCAAATTCAGCATGCTTTACGGCAATTCACTGGCTCCATACAGCAAGTGCCGCCCATGTATTCAGCGCTCAAGCGAGATGGCAAGCCCCTGTATGAATACGCACGTGCCGGTATCACACTGGAACGCGAAGCGCGCAGTGTCATCATTCATGAGCTGGAACTGCTGGCTTATGAAGCGCCTTTCCTGAACTTGAAGGTGAAATGTAGCAAGGGCACCTATGTGCGTGTGCTGGGTGAAGACATAGGTGCGGCATTGGGCTGTGGTGCGCATTTGAAGGAATTGCGACGTATTTGTGTCGGCCATCTGGTGTTGGAGAAATCCATTACCCTGGAGTATCTTGAAAGCTTGCCAGAGCCAGAACGCCTGGCGTTGCTGGACCCGGTTGATGCCTTATTGTCCAGCTTTGCCCCGGTTTACCTGACCGATGAGCTGTCCCGCCGCTTCCTGCATGGGCAGCGTCTGCCATTAAATAAAGAAGAAGTCGTTTTACCTATTGAAACTGGCCGCGTTCGCGTCTATCGTGAATCGGACGGGCAGTTGCTGGGTTCTGCCCAGTTACAGGAATACGGCATACTCGCGCCCGAGCGCCTGATTGCCACTGAACACTAGGGTGTGTTGATATATCTTTTAGACAAAGCGTTCCCCTCATATCGCGGGCTGGCAATGTGGTGGAGCAGGGATTGCGGGCGGCATGCTGCCCGCCTGCGCAACGATGTGCGCCTACCAGCGCACATGCGCCCTGCATGGGCGGTGCAGTCAGGGCTGGTGTCCCTGACAAGACGCAGAATCTTGCAAACCCTGCAGTCCAGCGTGCGATATGGGGAGAATCCGGAGGGAATGGGTCAGAAACCTCGCCTGGCGTTGTTGTGCGTCGCTCACTTGGCTCGCCAGGCAGCGCTCCGTACGCCTAGCCAGACAAGGTTTCTCACCCATTCGTTTGACTAAAAGATATGTCAGCACACCCTGATTGTGTCATCGCGCGGTAGCAACTCCTTGAAATAATAGGAGTTTTTCTACTTTTGCGCTGCAGCATGTTATAATCGCAGGTTATCCGATTTACCTCATAGATTTACCCAATAAGAACGCTATCATGTCTACTTCAAAACGCGCTATTCGTAACATCGCCATTATCGCTCACGTCGATCACGGCAAAACCACTCTGGTTGACCAGTTATTGCGTCAGTCCGGTACTTTCCGCGACAACCAGCAGGTTGATGCCCGTGTTATGGATTCGAATGATATCGAAAAAGAGCGCGGTATCACTATTTTGTCCAAGAACTGTGCTGTTGAATACAAAGGTACACACATCAACATCGTCGATACGCCAGGCCATGCTGACTTTGGTGGTGAAGTAGAACGTGTTTTGTCCATGGTGGACAGCGTTTTGTTGCTGGTTGATGCGCAAGAAGGCCCAATGCCGCAAACGCGTTTCGTTACGCGTAAAGCGCTGGCTCTGGGTTTGAAACCTATCGTTGTCGTCAACAAGATTGACCGTGAAAACGCTGATCCACAAAAAGCCGTTAATGCGACTTTTGAATTGTTCGACAAACTCGGCGCAACCGATGAGCAACTCGATTTCCCTATCGTCTACGCATCCGGCTTCAAAGGCTATGCAGGTCTAGAAGACTCCGTGCGCGAAGGTAATATGGAGCCATTGTTTGACGCTATCCTGGAACACGTTCCTGCGCGTGAAGATGATCCAGATGGTCCTCTGCAATTGCAAATCACTTCCCTGGAATACTCTTCTTACGTTGGTAAAATCGGCGTTGGCCGTATCCTGCGTGGCCGCGTCAAGGCATTGCAAGACGTAGTCTGGATGAATGGTCCAGAAGACAAGCCAACCAAGGCACGTATCAATCAAGTATTGACATTCAAAGGCCTGGACCGCGTTCTGGTTGATGAAGCATTGGCAGGTGACATCGTCCTGATCAACGGTATCGAAGAAATCGGTATCGGCTCCACCATCTGCGCACCGGACACGCCTGAAGGCTTGCCGATGTTGAAGATTGATGAACCAACTCTGACCATGAACTTCATGGTTAACAGTTCTCCATTGGCTGGCCGTGAAGGCAAGTTCGTGACGACACGCCAAATCCGTGACCGTCTGGAACGTGAATTGAAATCCAACATGGCTTTGCGCGTTGTGCAGGCTGAAGGTGATGATTCTACGTATGAAGTTTCTGGTCGTGGTGAGTTGCATCTGACCATCCTGATCGAAAACATGCGTCGTGAAGGTTTTGAGCTGGCAGTATCCCGTCCGCGCGTTGTTTTCAAAATGGTTGGTGACGTACGTCATGAGCCATATGAAAACCTGACAGTCGATGTCGAAGAAGCCAACCAAGGTGGCGTCATGGAAGAGCTGGGTCGTCGTCGTGGCGATCTGCAAAACATGGAACCGGACGGCAAAGGTCGTGTCCGTCTGGAATACCGTATTCCAGCACGTGGCCTGATCGGCTTCCAGGGTGAATTCATGACTTTGACACGCGGTACAGGCTTGATGAGCCATGTGTTTGATGAATACGCACCAGTCGACAACTCCAAAGGTGAACTCGGTGGCCGTCGTAACGGCGTACTGATTTCCCAGGATGATGGTGCAGCAGTTGCCTACGCTATCTGGAAATTGCAAGACCGTGGCCGTATGTTCGTCAGCCACAATGACCCAGTATATGAAGGCATGATCATTGGTATCCATTCCCGTGACAATGACCTGGTTGTGAACCCGATCAAGGGTAAGCAATTGACCAACGTTCGCTCTTCCGGTACGGATGAAGCGGTGCGTCTGGTTCCACCTATCCAGTTGAACCTGGAATACGCGGTTGAGTTTATTGACGATGATGAACTGGTAGAAGTGACACCTAAGAGCATTCGTCTGCGCAAGCGTTTCCTGAAAGAGCACGAACGTAAAAAGGCATCACGCGAATAAGCTGATTTCCTTTGACTGGTGCGGCTGGTAATTTTGCCGCACGAAGATCAACCCGTTTTGCTCTAGCCAGTCTGGCCAGGGTCAAACGGGTTTTTTTATTTGGATCCATATGCAAAATAAAATGTCTCACCGTAAAGCGGTGATGCTGATGATTTGCGCTGCTACTTTGTGGAGTATTGCCGGTGTATTTACCCGTCACCTCGAAGTTGCGCGTGATTTTGAAGTTACTTTCTGGCGCAGCTTTTTTGCTGCAGTCTTTATTGCTGGCGTCATGGTGCGGCAATACAAGTGGGCCTTCATCCCGCGCCTTAAATTGCTTGGTAAGATAGGCTTTCTGTCTGGTTGCATGTGGGCCACCATGTATAGCTGCTTCATGATTGCACTGACCATGACGACAGTCGCCAACACTTCCATCATGGAAAGCCTGTCGCCTTTGTTCACGGCATTGCTGGCCTGGCTGGTCTTGCACCAGCGCATACCAGCACGTACCTGGTGGGCGATTGCAGCAGCCTGCGTAGGCATGGGCTGGATGTTTGTCGGCAGCATTTCTGAAGTGGATGAGCGCGGCTTGATTGGTATGCTCATCGCCTTTGGCATACCCTTGGCGGCTTCGGCCAACGTCATCATTCTCAAAAAGGGCAGCCATGCGGTTGATTTGGTGCCTGCGGTGTTTTTGGGAGGTACTATTTCTGCGCTGATGATGCTGCCATTTGCCTGGCCTTTTCATGCCTCGCTGCATGATATTGGCATACTGGCGATACTCGGTTTCTTTCAATTGGGTTTGCCCTGCATGCTCATGGTCAGGGCCTCGAATAGCCTGACTGCTCCGGAGATTGCCTTGCTGTCTCTGCTTGAAGTTTTGCTGGCGCCGATCTGGGCCTGGCTAGGGGCAGGCGAGGTGCCAGCTACTGCCAGTATCTATGGTGGCATAGTCGTACTGGTTGCGCTGGTGTTTAATGAGTTGACTGCCATGCGCAGCAATGATGCCTGACTATGCATGGTTGATGTACATCAAATAATGGGCAGGTAAATTTTACCTGACTGTTAGCATGGTACTAAAATCGCGGACATTTTTCTTTTCGGATTTTCTTGCCATGCTCAAAGCCCCAGAACTTCTCTTGCCCGCCGGTTCGCTGGAAAAAATGCATGCCGCTTTCGACTTTGGTGCCGATGCGGTATATGCAGGCCAGCCACGCTATAGCCTGCGTGCCCGCAATAATGAATTTTCTACTCTTGATGTATTGCAGCAGGGCATAGATGGTGCTCATGCGCGTGGCAAGTTGTTCTTCGTCGCCAGTAATATCTTCCCGCACAATAGCAAGCTCAAAACCTATCTGCGCGATATGGAGCCGGTCATCAACATGAAGCCGGATGCGCTTATCATGGCCGACCCTGGTCTGATCATGATGGTCCGTGAGAAGTGGCCAGAGGTGCCTGTGCATTTGTCAGTGCAAGCCAATGCCGTGAATTGGGCGGATGTAAAATTCTGGAAAAAAATGGGTCTGACACGCGTCATTCTCTCGCGTGAATTATCGCTCGATGAAATAGAAGAAATTCGCCAGCAATGCCCGGAAATGGAGCTGGAAGTTTTTGTTCATGGTGCCTTGTGTATCGCCTATTCAGGGCGTTGCCTGTTGTCCGGCTATTTCAATCACCGCGATCCCAACCAGGGCACGTGTACCAATTCTTGTCGCTGGGATTACAAGGTCGAAAACGCCACCGAAAATGAAACTGGCGACCTGGCACGCATCCCGGTCGAGAGTATCCAGTTCAATTATCAGCAGGCGCTGGAAGAAGCCAATCAGTCTTTCTCTGCCATGGGCGATATGCCACGTCACCCGCTCGCTGACCGACCTTATCTGATAGAAGAGGGTGGTAAACCTGGTCAGTTCATGCCCATACTCGAAGACGAACATGGTACCTATATCATGAACTCCAAAGATTTGCGTGCCGTTGAGCATGTCGAACGCCTGGCAAAAATCGGTATTGATTCACTGAAGGTCGAAGGGCGCACCAAGTCCTTGTACTATGTTGCCCGCACTGCCCAAACCTACAGGTGTGCGATAGATGATGCTGTCGCTGGTCGCCCGTTTAACACTGACTTGCTGGGCCAGTTGAATGGTCTCGCCAACCGCGGTTATACCGATGGCTTTTATCAGCGCCACCATACGCAAGAACACCAAAATTACATGGAAGGTGTATCAAAGGCGCACCGCAGCCAGTATGTGGGGCAAGTCTTGCAAGTGACAGATGGTTGGGCAGAAGTCGAAGTCAAAAACCGTTTCGCTGTTGGCGATGAGATAGAAATCATTTCACCGAATGGCAATGAAATGATCAGACTCACCGAGATGCGTAATGCTGAAAATCAGCCCCTGAATATCATAGGTGGGGCAGGGCACAAGGTGCGTATTCCACTGGATGCCAGGCATGAAAAAGCCTTGATAGCCAGGATGTTGTAATCAGGGAGTTGACGCTTCCTTCATAGGGTGTATTCTTGATTCAAAGGGATATCAAATTTGGCACTGGAGCATGGCTATGAAAAGGCAACTACAGAGTTTCTTATTGACCTGCTCCTTGGTCATGATGTCGGCTGGTGCGGCAGCAGCAGAACCTTTGCCCATATTCGATGCCCACATGCATTACAACATCGAAGCTCGCAGCACCTGGTCGCCGCAGCGTGTTATTGCCTTGTGGCGTCAGCTTGGCATACGTGCCGTGTTGGCGACCAGTCGCCCGAATGATGGTACGCTGGATTTGATTGCGCAAAATGCGCCTGACATCAAGATCGTTCCTTTCCTGCGCCCCTACAGAGTGCAGCCTGACAGACATGACTGGTTTGCCAATCCAGAGATAGAGCGCTTCGTTGAAAAAGAACTGCAGCGCGGCATCTATCGCGGCATTGGTGAATTCCATATATTTGGCAAGGATGCTGATGCACCCTATATGGCAAAAATTGCCAAGCTGGCGAGGGAGCGTGACCTGTGGCTGCATGCGCATTCCGATGAAGATGCCATAGAACGTATTTTGCATCACGCACCAGGTGTAAAACTGATCTGGGCACATACTGGCATGAGTACTTCGCTCGATAAAGTCGAAGTCATGTTTGCGCAATATCCAAACCTGGTAGGTGAATTATCTTTTCGCTCCGATCTTGAGCAAAACGGCAGCCTGAGTCCGCAATGGAAGCGTCTGTTTTTGCGTTACCCCGACAGATTCGTGCTAGGCACTGATACCTGGGTGACTTCGCGCTGGGATGATGTACCGCAGCTGATAGCCTTTTATCGTCGTGTGCTAAGCGAGTTGCCAACAGATGTTGCAGAGCGCATTGCGTATAAGAATGGACTGGCGATGTTTGGTCTGCAATAATCCGGGCTCTTTCATCCCCCAACGCGATGGCATGGATTTTTTTGATCAAATTGCAGAAGTCTTATCCTCAGGGCATGCCGACCAGAAACTGCAATTGCTGGGCTTGGCTAGCATCTATGTCGCCATGAGCATCATCACCCTGATCATGTATGGTCTGGATAAGGCAGCGGCACGCAAACGTGAGTCAAGAATCTCCGAGCGTAGCTTATTATTGTGTGGTCTGGCTTGTGGCTGGCCAGGCGCTATCCTGGCGCAAAAAATATTTCGTCACAAGACCATCAAGCCCTCTTTCCGGCTGGCATTTGCCGGTACGGTCATTTTGAATTGCCTCGCAATTGGCATGCTTTTATTCTGCCCATAAGCTCACTTGAACTTATTGATGTAATATTGTCTAATTACTAAAGATATTATTGCAAGATGCCGATATGTAGATATGTCAGCGAGGACAAGATGATGGATTTGAAATGGGTCACTGTGAAAGATGGAATCGATTGGCAGGCGCTGTCCGAGCTATACAGGATTGCTCCACTTGGCAATAAACCCGCAAAAAATCTGGAAATCGTGTTTTCCAACAGCATGTATAAATGCTTTGTGTATGCCGGTGATCAATTGGTGGGTGTCGGCCGCGCTCTGGCAGATGGCCTTGATTGCTCATATATCTGTGATATCGCTATCCATCCTGAGTTTCAGGGCATCAAGCTGGGTAAGGCTATTGTGGATCACTTGGTGGAGAAATCGCAGGGCCATAAGAAAATCATCTTGTATGCCAATCCTGGCAAGGAAGGTTTTTATCAAAAGCTGGGTTTCCACCCCATGAAGACGGCCATGGCTATTTTTGCAGACCATGCGCAAGCAGTGACTTCAGGCATTATTACTGTGTAAATCAGCTGATAGTTATTGGTCAGCAATACCAAATATTTTTGCAGAAGATCCATATTTTTAAGGAGGCTAAACATGAAAATAGAACCTCAAAAAACCTATGTCGCATTAGCTGCCGATGGTATGGCGACCGTACTGACCGAGGGCCCGGCGTTCTGGAACTTGCCTGAGTCAGATATTGAGGCTTTTGGCAAGCACTGGCTGATCAGTGAATTCAGTTGCGAATCAGACTGGCCCACTTGGGAAATGCATCCACGCGCTGATGAATTCGTGTATTTGTTATCGGGACTTGCTGATTTCTTGATTGAGGTGGATGATGCCGTTCAGCATATACATATGAAAGCAGGGGAGGCGGTACTGGTGCCCAAGGGGCGCTGGCATACGGCAAAAATTTTTGCGCCTAGCCGCATGCTATTTATGACGCGCGGTGAAGGTACGCAGCACAAGCCTGTGATTAAAGCCTGATTAAAGTGATTAGCAGTCTGATTTATTTACTGTTGATCTAATTGGTAGAGTTCAGGATTGTGATTCCTGTTGTCGTGGGCCGGACCCATCACTGCCTCCCAGGAGGGGGGGGCGGGCATTATGGTCGATGAGGAAGGCGAGCGGATGATCTGGCCTGTGCTGCACAGATGCGGTGTCGTGAGACGCCGCATATCAGGATATTTAAATCCACTGCGGCGTCAAGCTCAACTTTCAGGTCGGGCGTTCTGGTTCGTTTGAATCTACAATTATCTTGCTGCGCTACATTTGCCTGGTTTGGCCATTTCTAGCTTGGAGATACTTATTTTACCTTGCTCTTCAGGGATGCTCTCTAACCCTGCGCCACCAACAAAGACACCCAACTTAATGTACTGTCGAATAAAATATTTTTTACCAGCCTCGAACATTAATTCAAGAGTATTTGGTGAAAACTCAGATTCTGTATCGACTTTATGTTTTTTCCCGCCCTCAACTTCCGTATAAAAAAATACATCTGGCGCACTCTCGCCTATGCATTTCCCATCAACCCATACGTCTTTTTTCAAAGCCTTGCCAACGAAACTGTCGCGATAAATATAAACGCCAGCATTACCTTGACTAGGCGGATTGAATTCTTTTGCCTTTGATGATTCAGCTTTTGAGGCCATATCCACAGATGCACACCCAGAAATGAGAAGTGTGGTTGCAATTGTGAGAACGGTAATGATCTTCATTGAGTTGTTACCTTGATTGATTGTTGAAAGTTTGAGTTGATGTGCGCGGTAAAGGCGAATTGATGTCCAGCGTTAAGCAGACCAGATCGCAGTCCACAGATTAAATAAAACGGACGCATTGTTAGCGATTCCTGGTCGAGCGTCAAGTTCGACGCTTCATTCGGCCTGTCCTTTTTGAGCTACATATCGTCCCCTTGCAGGGCGCATGTGCGCTTGCAAGCGTACATCGTACGCAGGCGTGCAGCATACTGCACGAATTCCCTGCTTTACCCTTGCCAGCCCGTGTTATGAGGCAAACCCATCTCACCCTATTTACTCACCCTATTTATGAAATAAGTTCTAATGTTTTTCGAAGAATTGACGAAGGGATCGTGCTTTCTGTTGTCGTGGGGCTGTGCTTGCTTTGAGTGTATTCAAAGGCGATTTTCCCATCACAGGTTACAATACGGCATTGTGAATTGCCGTCTTGTTTTATTGTGAATACAAAAGCACTACCCCCACGCCGCGTATCCGTGGCCCCAATGCTGGATTGGACTGACAGGCATTGCCGCCAGTTCCACCGTCATATTACCCGCAACTCTTGGTTGTACACTGAAATGGTGACGACAGGCTCGCTCTTGCATGGTGATGTACAACGTCATCTGGAATTTAATCCAGGCGAACATCCGGTTGCCCTGCAATTGGGTGGTAGCGAGCTGGTTGACCTGGCGCATGCAGCCAGGCTGGGCGAGCAATGGGGCTATGATGAAATCAACCTGAATTGCGGCTGCCCTTCTGAACGCGTGCAAAAAGGTGCATTTGGTGCCTGCCTGATGGCAGAGCCGCAACTGGTTGCTGATAGTGTCAAGGCGATGAAGGATGTGGTCTCTATCGATGTCACGGTCAAGCACCGAATAGGCATCAATGAAGTGGATTCTTATGAATTCATGCGTGACTTTGTCGGCACCGTCGCTGACGCAGGTTGCAAGACCTTTATCGTCCATGCGCGCAATGCCATACTCAAGGGTTTGTCGCCCAGAGAAAACCGTGAAATCCCGCCGCTGAAGTATGACTATGCCTATCGCCTGAAAAAAGAATTTCCAGAGTTGGAAATCATCCTGAACGGTGGCATCAAAACCCTGGAAGACATGGACTTGCATCTGCAACATGTCGATGGTGTCATGATAGGGCGTGAGGCATATCACAATCCCTATTTCATGGCCAGCTTCGATGAGCGATATTATGGCGATACCACTCCGGTGAAGAGCAGGGAAGAAATTTTGCAGCAGATGATTCCCTACATCTATCATCAACTGGAATTGTATGGCAATGGTGGCAAAGGCTTGCGCCTGAATACCGTCATTCGTCATATGCTGGGCTTGATGATGGGTCTGGTGGGCGCGCGCGTGTTCCGTCAGATACTGTCTGATAGCAAGAGACTCGCTTCCGGCAAGCCTGAATTATTACTGGAAGCGGCCCTTGCCATGCAAAGCGTTACTGCATTTGACAGAAGCCAGGACACGCAAGCCTCTATTGCAGCGTAGCAAGTAGTGGATTTGTGTGGATCACTCAAGTCTGATACATGAGCTAATTTGTAAATCAAACGCGAGTATTCGTAAGAATTTGTAATACATCATTGAGTTGGGTTCTTGTCGGAATATATTGCTTATGTTTCATTGCACGCTCCTTCAACTCACTACCTCAGTGAGATTTCGCCTACGCATTCATATGCGTGGGCTTTTTTATGCCTGGCGTTTTGCTCAGTGCCTGGGCCTGTGTCTTTTTAGGCAGGAATGATATGCACTCCATTAACTTGCGCAACATCGTCTTTTCCGCTTGTTTTACCCTGTTTACCTCCCTCTCATATGCAACACCAGTCATGGAAGTACGTCTGGACAGTTTGCTGGCCAAAGCAGGGGAGTTAAAGAAGGAGCTGAACCTGAATGCCAATCAGCAAGTGCTATGGCAGCAGACCGAGAGCAAATTGTCGACCATGCTACATCAGCGCGATGTACGCAGGAACCGTATGCAAGCAGAACTGGAGTTGCGCCTGGAGCAAAATAATATCGAATTGCGTGACCTGAACCCGCAAATTGAGCAAGAAGAGCAAACCACCGTGCAAGAAAATAAGCAAATGCGCGAACTGGTACTGACCTTGAACGACGCGCTGGATGATAGGCAACGCCAGGCTCTGCAAATGTTTGTCAATGCATCCTTGCGCACCACGGTAGACGCTCCTAAAGCCAAACGCCCCGATAATGGTGAAGCGCCGCAACGTAAAAGCGGCATGGGTAGGCAGCGTGAGGGCGGCGGCAGCAAATTCTGATGAATCAGTTATGCTGGGTGTGGGCGGTAAGGCAGGTAGCAGAGGCTGTGTTGGCATAAGTTAAATGGGCCTGCGCCTGATTGCCCAAGAATGCTATTGCCAGCAAGCCAAATTCCTCGTATAATGCGTAGCTCTCTTGCACTGCAATATTAGTGCGCGATACAGTGGTGGCCGTAGCTCAGTTGGTAGAGTCCAGGATTGTGATTCCTGTTGTCGTGGGTTCGAACCCCATCGGTCACCCCAGAATTTCGCTAAGTAAATCAAAGCTTAGCTTCAAAAAGCCCGGTTAATTGCCGGGCTTTTTGCTTTCTCAGCTTCATATTCAAAAATCAGCGTGTTATTGCATCTTCATTCCCGTCCTGATTAAAAAATTGAGCAATTGCCGTGTTTGCTTTGATATGTGGATTTCTGATTCATGTCAGCTTTTACCCGATACCAACATTGAAAATACGCAATGCATCTTTTGGTGCCTTGCTCGTTTGTAGCGATGATTTAGATAATATTTCGCTAAATCACTTGTTCATGATGGCATGTGTGCGCAAGCGCGCATAAAATTTTTGCATGACGTGATAGGCTAGCGCTCCACTACCCGGCTTTGTCTGTGTGACAAAATCTCTAGTGGAATTTTAAGGCCAAAAACGTTAATGCACACATCCCCCAGTCCTATGCAAAATCATCTGCTCGCGGCCTTGCCCGCAGCGGAGTTTGCGTCACTGTCTGTCGGGCTTGAACTTATCACCATGGCGGTTGGTGATGTCTTGTATGAGTCTGGAGTGCGTCAGCAGTTTGTCTACTTTCCTACCTCTGCGATTGTTTCATTGCTGTATGTGCTGGAAGATGGTGTCTCCGCCGAGATTGCTGCTGTTGGCCATGAAGGTGTGGTAGGCATATCTCTATTCATGGGTGGTGATACTACGCCTAACCGCGCAGTCGTTCAAAATGCCGGTTTTGCCTATAGGCTCAAGGGGCAATTACTGAAGGTGGAATTTGACCGCGCTGGCCCTTTGCTGCGTGTCTTATTGCGTTATACCCAGGCACTGATCACGCAAATGACGCAGACTGCGATTTGCAATCTACATCATACGGTGGAACAGCAATTGTGCCGCTGGCTGTTGTTGAGCCTTGACAGGTTATCTTCAGAGTCGGTAAATATCACACAGCAAAGAATCGCCAATGTACTTGGTGTGCGTCGTGAACGAATAACAGAGGCAGCAGGCAATTTGCAACGCGCAGGCTTGATCTGCTATAGCCGCGGCGCGATTATCGTGCTGGACAGGCCAGGTCTGGAAAAAGTGGTTTGCGAATGTTATTTCGTCGTGCAAAAAGAATTTACACGACTACTCACTTCCATTCCCTTTCAATAGGCTTGCTTTAGTCTGCGGGTGAGGTAATCTGCTTCCTGAGGGCAGTCATGTTGCCTGCAAAAGCGAGACTATTTTCTTGTTTGATCAATAAGTTGCTATAAATCGAATTTATATGCGCGATGGCGCACATACACCAGCCGCATACCTGCTACTCTGTAGATAGATAATCCAGTCTATACAATCCATGCCACTCCAGTGAGCTGGCAGCTCAGAGCCCCACCCATGACCATTCCGCATAACCCTCTGCAAAATCATTTGCTCGCCGCTTTGCCGCAAGCAGAGTTTGATCGCCTTGCCCTGCATCTTGAATTGGTGGAAATGCCGCTGGGGCAGGCTTTGTATGAGGCTGGAGGCACCTTGAATTACGTTTATTTTCCAACCACCTCCATCGTTTCTTTGTTGTACGTGCTGGATAGCGGTGCCTCAGCTGAAATAGCCATCGTGGGTCATGAGGGCATACTTGGTATTTCTCTGTTCATGGGCGGTGAAACGACACCCAGCCGAGCTGTGGTGCAATGTGCCGGTTATGGCTACCGCCTCCAGGCGCAGTATTTGAAAGATGAATTCAATCGTGCCGGGCCTTTTTTGCGTCTCTTGCTGCGGTATACCCAGGCGCTGATTACGCAAATGACACAAACTGCTGTCTGCAATCGCCATCACTCCATAGAGCAGCAACTTTGTCGCTGGCTGTTGCTGAGTCTGGACCGACTGCCTTCGGATTCTGTTTCCATGACGCAGGAGTTGATTGCCAATATGCTGGGTGTCAGACGTGAAGGTGTGACGGCTGCAGCGGGCAATATACAAAGACTGGGCTTGATACAGTACAGCCGTGGACGTATCGACGTGATAGATCGCCCTGGACTGGAAAAGGTAGTCTGTGAATGTTATGCCGTCGTCAAACTGGAATTTGATCGCCTGCTTGCCGACATCCCTCGCGGTGACCCCTTGCATGTGTTGGGGGAATCAGACCGGCGCGCAGCAGTGCTTCGTCCTGTCACTGGGCGGACTGGTCAGAGCCGGAAAGATAATTAAATTTGATATTGACGTGAGTGTTTTGCCATCAATGCCTTCTCAATCAAACATTCTGAGCGGTGCCGCATAGATTAATGCCTGATTTGCAGTTGTATGTACGCTAGCGTACGTAACTATTTTTTTAAAGCTGCCATAGTGCAGCTTCCAATACAAAGTCGTGAATAAGCTTTCGATACATGTGATATAAACTGAGTGGACAAGAGCTACTGAGTTTTCTTCGCATTATTTTTCTATATGTGTGATATCGAACAGACACTATAAGTAGAAGTGCCATAGAGTGGGGCGCGCGGGGCATGCTGGCAGATTTTTTGCGTAGGTATTGTGCCTTGTCCTTCATTCTAAATTACGTAGGAATTCGATATGGACAATCAGATAGACCCGAATCAAAACCATTTGCTGGCAGCATTATTGGATACAGAATTTGATCGCCTGGCACCCCATCTGGAACTGGTTTCCATGTTGCTTGGTGATGTTTTATATGAGTCGGGTGGCAAGTTGCAGTATGTGTATTTCCCGGTGACGGCGATTGTTTCACTGCATTATTTGCTGGAAAACGGCGGTTCCTCAGAAATTGCCGGTGTCGGTAATGAAGGTCTGGTCGGTATTTCCCTGTTCATGGGCGGCGATACCACACCCAGCCGTGCGATAGTGCAGACAGGTGGCTTTGGTTATCGTCTTAAGGCCCATATCTTGCTGGAAGAATTTAACCGTGCCGGGCCGGTGTTGCGGCTTTTGTTGCGCTATACCCAGGCATTGATTACTCAAATGTCGCAAACGGCAGTATGTAATCGCCACCATTCGGTCGAACAGCAGCTTTGTCGCTGGCTCTTGTTGACGCTGGATCGCATGAAGAGCAATGATCTGACCATCACCCAGGAGTTGATCGCCAATATGCTGGGTGTGCGGCGCGAAGGAGTAACCGAAGCGGCAGGTAAATTACAAAACTATGGCTTTATCAGTTATCGGCGTGGGCATATCACTGTCGTTGACAGAGGCGGGCTGGAAGAGCATGTGTGCGAATGTTATGGCGTAGTCAAAAAAGAGTTTGCCCGCCTGCTGTCGGATGTTTTGCAGCGTCAGGGGAAAGCCATGTCTGTCGCGCCTGCCGCAATTGTCAGGAAAACTGGCTATGTACAGGGCGGCGTACAGAGCAACACACAGAGCAGCATATAAAGCAACATGGGTTTGTAAATGCTGGTCTGAATTTCGAAATTTACTGAAGGTTTGCTGTGAATGAAAATATATGAAGGCAATCTCGGTAGAGCGTCTGACCTTAATCGGCTTTGGTATCACCTTGCTGGCCTTGTTGATGATAGGTGGTATTGCCTGGAATATCGCGGTACCTTTTGATGCAGTCAAGTCTATAGACCATACCCGCAAGGTGATAGATGACCTCAGCGAATTGAGTGTCAAACTGTCTGAGGCGGAGAACGGTCAAAAAGCCTATTTCCTGACCAAAGAAGATCGTTTCATAAACCAGCGTAACAGCCGGCTCAAAGACATGGCGATAGTCGTCCAGCATTTGCATGGTTTGACACTGGATAATCCCCAGCAGCAGGCACGCATACAGCAATTGCAAAAAGCTGTTGATGAGAGGCTGGTTATCATGCACGAAAGCCAGAAGCAATTTGATGTTTCTGGCTTTAACGCTGCCCGGGTCTTGTTTAATGCGGGCTTGCTGGCATCTGCCAAGGTGCAAAATATTTTGACTGAAGCGATTGTCGACGAGCAGGTGTTGCTCGATGAGCGTAAATTAAAAGCAGCATTCCGCATCAAACTGGTGGTAGGCAGCGTTGGGTTTTTGCTGGTATTTTTATTGCTATGGGCTTTACAGATACGTCGCGCCACATTGGGTCGTATGGCTGGTGAGCAAACCTCACTCAAGGTGCGTGAAGTATTGCTCAAGATGGGGGCCTTGCAGGATGCCATTTTTAATAGCCAGAATTTTTCCATTATTGCGACTGATGCCCAGGGGCTTATCCAGATTTTTAATGTTGGTGCCGAACATATGCTGGGCTATGACGCTGCCGATGTCGTCAACCTGATTAGCCCCGCTGATATCTCTGATGCTGACGAACTCGCCGCCAGAGCAGCTGCGCTGAGTGCAGAATTCAATACCCCGGTTGCCCTGGGTTATGATGCGCTGATTTTTAAAGCGATGCGTAGCCTGGAAGACAATCATGAACTGACCTATATCTGTCGTGACGGCAGTCGTTTGCAGGCCATTGTTTCAGTCACGGCATTACGTGATGCGCAGGGGGTTGTCATAGGTAGTCTCTTGATAGGCACAGACAATACCGCACGCAAGCAAGTGGAGGCAGAGCAGGCCTTGTTGGATCAGCGTTTACGTGATCAGCAATTTTATACGCGCTCATTAATTGAAGCCAATATTGATGCCTTGATTACTACGGACTTGAATGGCGTCATCAGCGATGTTAATCACCAGATGGAAGCCATCACTGGGTGTACGCGCGATGAATTGATAGGTGCGCCATTCAAAAATTATTTTACCGAACCTGCGGCAGCAGAACTGGCGATGAAGCGTGCGCTGCAAACTGGCAAGGTCAGTAATTGTGAACTGACTGCGATTGCAAAAGACGGTAAGGAAACTGAAATTTCCTACAATGCCAGCACGATATACGATCGTGAACGCAGGTTGCAAGGCGTGTTTGCGTCAGCCCGTGATGTCACTGAATATAAATTATTTGAACAAAGACTGCAGAATAACAATATAGAACTGGAATTGGCCAAGGCTATTGCCGAAAAGGCGAATCTGGCCAAGTCGGAATTTTTATCGAGCATGAGCCATGAATTGCGCACACCGCTCAATGCAGTGTTGGGTTTTGCGCAATTGATGGCATCAGATAATCCACCACCGTCAGACAATCAAAAATTATCTATAGACCAGATATTGCAGGCTGGCTGGTATTTACTGCGATTGATCAATGAAATCCTTGATTTGGCGATGATAGAGTCTGGCAAGGTCAGTATTTCAAAAGAATCCATCTTGCTTGCCGATGTCTTGCTTGACTGCCAGTCCATGATAGAGCCACAGGCGCAGACGCGCGGCATAGAAATGATTTTCCCTGTCATAGACATGCCATTGTATGTATTTGCTGACCGTACCAGGCTCAAGCAAGTCATGGTGAATTTGTTGTCGAACGCGATTAAATACAATCAGCACGAAGGCTCGGTTACGGTCGAATACGCCATGCGTGGCGAGGGTCGCATACGTATCAGCGTCAAGGATGCTGGCAAGGGATTGTCGCCTGAGCAGGTGGCGCAGTTGTTTCAACCCTTCAATCGTCTGGGACAGGATGCAGGTAATGAAGAGGGAACCGGCATAGGTCTGGTCGTGACCAAGCAATTGGTTGAACTCATGGGTGGCGTGATTGGTGTTGAAAGCAATGTCGGTGTTGGCAGTGTGTTCTGGATAGAGTTGGCTTTGGCCTCTGCACCGGCTTTGCATGATGAAGGTATGGATGAATTTGTAACTGAACCATGTGGCGAACAGCAGGCAGTTCATGCATCAGCGCAACGTAGTTTGTTATATGTTGAAGATAATCCAGCCAACCTGGCTTTGGTAGAGCAATTGATTGCGCGCCGCAGCGATCTCAAGCTGTTGACGGCAGTGGATGCTCATTTGGGTATCAGCACGGCACAGATATGCAAACCAGATGTGATTTTGATGGATATTAATCTGCCTGGCCTTAGCGGTTTTGGTGCGCTCAAGATTTTGGCAAACGACCCGTTGACGGCGCATATACCCGTCATGGCCCTGTCTGCAAATGCCATGCCGCGTGATATCGCAAAAGGTTTGGATGCGGGCTTTTTCCGCTACCTGACTAAACCCATCAAGGTGAGTGAGTTCATGGATGCGTTGGATCTTGCATTGCATCATGCAAAAGAACATGGCCTGGATCGTAAGACGGGCGAATTGGACAGCAAGACACAAAAAGATGTCGTTGAGATTTGATCTGAAAATGTAGTATTGAGGTGACAACGATTTTGAAAGAATGAAATGCTTGAAACAGTCAAAATTCTCAAGGCCAGCATCCTGATCGTTGACGATCAAAAAGCTAATGTGATGTTATTGGAGCAAATGCTGCGTAATATTGGCTATACCAATATCACCACAACCATGGATGCACGTACCGTGTGCGCACTGCATATAGAGCACAACTATGACCTGATATTGCTGGACCTGCAAATGCCCGGCATGGATGGTTTTGAAGTCATGGAAGAATTAAAGAACATCGCAGCTGATGCCTATTTGCCGGTACTGGTGATTACTGCCCAGCCGGGACATAAGCTGCGTGCCTTGCAGGCTGGTGCCAAGGATTTTGTCAGCAAGCCTTTTGACCTGCAGGAAGTGCAGACGCGCATACACAACATGCTGGAAGTGCGCTTGTTGTATCAACAGTTGGATAATTACAATAAGCGGCTAGAGCAAACTGTGCTGGAGCGCACGGCAGAGTTAAGCGCCAGTGAAGCACGCTTTAAAAGTTTTACCCAACTCTCATCTGACTGGTATTGGGAACAGGACCAGTTTGGTAATTTCACCAGTGTATCGGGGCCAGTATTTGAAATGTTGGGTATACAGGCAGAAGACATGCTGGGTAATGCACCCAGCGGTGGCATGGAAGGCTGGGACGTCGATGAGCGCGAACAACTCGACGATAATATCGCCAATCGCCGGCCGTTTCTGGATTTTATCTACCGGCGCTGCAAACAGGATGGCACAATACAATACCTGCAAGTCAGCGGGGAACCTTTCTTTGACTCGGCCAGCCGGTTTGCCGGATACAGAGGTGTAGGTATGGATGTAACCCATCGACGACCATAAAATCAAAAGCAAACACTCGCATTCGAAAATCAGGATATGAATAAACCGACTTCAAGTGCGTCTACAGACTCCAAAGAATCGTCCCTGTTAAAAAAACTGGGGCCTGGCTTGATCACTGGCGCAGCAGATGATGACCCTAGTGGCATCGCCACTTATTCGCAAGCGGGTGCACAATTCGGTTTTAATATGTTGTGGACGGTGTTGTTTACTTACCCTTTAATGGTGGGTATACAAATCGTCAGTGCCCGCATAGGCAGGGTCAGTGGTCATGGTCTTGCCACCAACATCCGTCGTCATTATCCTGCATGGTTATTGTATGCAGTGGTTGGTCTTTTGCTGGTCGCCAATACCATCAATATTGCTGCCGATATTTCTGCCATGGGTGAAGCATTGAAGTTACTCATAGGCGGCAAGGCACATCTGTATGCCATAGGCTTTGGCGTATTGTCTTTGCTGCTGCAGGTCTTTATTCCTTATCAGCGTTATGTGCGTTTCTTGAAATGGCTGACACTGGCTTTGCTGGCCTATGTCGCTACTGTCTTTGTCGTACATACGCCCTGGTCCAAGGTCTTGTTGAGTGCAGTCATGCCGCAACTATCGTGGAAAAAAGAATACATCACGACCGTGGTTGCACTGTTCGGTACCACCATCAGCCCCTATCTGTTTTTTTGGCAAGCCTCGCAAGAGGTCGAGGAGATGCGCGCTGATCATCAAGCGCGCCCGCTGATCCATGCACCTGAACAGGCACCAGCCAATTTGAAGCGCATAAAACTTGATACTTATGTAGGGATGGCATTTTCCAATCTGGTGGCTTTCTTCATCATACTAACTACTGCCGTCACTTTGAACATGCATGGTATTGCCGATATCCAGACTTCTGCCCAGGCGGCACTGGCATTGCGGCCCGTCGCCGGTGATTTTGCTTTCATGTTATTCAGTGCGGGTATTATCGGTACTGGTTTGCTGGCTATACCTGTACTGGCTGGTTCATCAGCTTATGCCATGGCAGGAGCCTTCAAATGGAAAAACAGCCTGGAAGATACGCCCATGCAGGCCAGGCAGTTCTACGCCATCATTGCGCTTTCTACCGTCATCGGCATTGTACTGGGGTTTACTGCAATTGACCCCATCAAGGCACTGTACTGGAGTGCCGTCATCAATGGTGTGATTTCTGTGCCTATCATGGTGGTCATGATGTTGATGGCAGTGAGGGCAGATATCATGGGTAAATTTGTGATTACCCGAAGGCTGACAATATTAGGCTGGTTAGCCACCGGTATGATGGCACTTGCTGTTACATCGATGCTGGCGACATTCTTTTATTGATACCTGTTCCAGCGCATCATGCGTTCGTCTGAAGCTTCCTTGATTAAATGCCTGGCTTTCAGTGGGTCTTTTTCCATATGCTTACTGCCGCTTTCCAGTTCCATTGCCAGCGCCTGAATCGCAACCGGGTATTCAAGTTCTGCAGATTCTTCCAGCCATTTTCTGGCCAATGCCTGATCTTGTTTGACGCCTTCACCCGCTGCATAGGCGTTCGATAACAGGAACATGGCCTGGGCATTGCCTTGTTCGCTGGCTTTCTCCAGCCATTTGACAGACAGTACAATGTCTTGTGACGTGCCTTGACCATACTTGGCCATGCGTGCCAGCATAAAGCTGGCTTTGCCATAGCCATTGTTTGCAGCTGCTTCATACCATTTCCAGGCTTGCTGCTCATTCTTTGCCAGACCCAAGCGGCTTTTATAATAAGCTTCGGCCAATTGGAACTGGGCTTCCGCATCGCCACTTTGATTTTTTTTTGCGGCGCGTTCAAGCCAATGCAATGCCAGGGCTTGCTGTTCAGGTTTGATCGCATACGCTAAACCCAACTCTCGCTGCGCCACTGCATTGCCAGCATCGGCCCATTTTTCCAGTGATGCGATGGCAGATGGCAGTTGCGCATGCAAGGCCTGTATGCCAGCGGATTCAATTTCTGCCGTGGTTGGTACCGGTGCGCAAGCGCATAGGCTGCAGGCTAATAAAATGCCTGCACTGATTTTAAATTTGTTCAACATAGTGTCGCCAAGAGAGCAGACGTGCACCTCACTTTGAGGTGCACGCTTATTCATTAATGCTGTTTTATGCAAATTTTTACTTGCTCAAATCTATCGCATATTTTGCAAAACCACTGGCATCCAGTGCGCCTTCAGACTTGACGCGACCCAGACCCAGTGCTTGTGCCACGGAGATTTTGCCTGGGGCGGAGCGCAAAATGACGGGGCCTTTGGTCGTTACTTTTACAAAACTCCAGCTTTGACCAGTGCCGTTCGCTGCAGCAGTGATCTTGCCTTGTTTTTTAACGAAGTCGCTGACCACTGCCTGGTTTGCGTCTGGTGACTTGATGATGGTTTTGCTGCCATCAATGCCTGGGAAGTTGCCTCCGCCACCGGCACGATAGTCATTCGTCGCAACGATAAAGTCGTCATTGTCACCTACGGCCTTGCCTGCATACGTCAGGTTGACGATACGTTTTCCTGCTGGCTGGGTAACGTCGATCTGGTAGGTCAGGGCATTATTGTCTGCATAGAATACATCGTAGTTGTAGATGGTTGAATAAGACGGTACCAGGTCTTGCTCTGTCGTCAGTGTCGGGTCAATCTGGCCGAATTGTTTTGCTGCAGTTTCCAGCCAGTTCTTCAAATCAGAACCCTTGATTTTCACTGCTTGCAGATTGTTATTGCCATACAGGTAAAGGTCACCCGGATTGCGCACTTGCAAACCAAATGGCGTAGCCGGGCTGGCACCAGGGGCAACGTCAGTGAAGTCGGTCGGGCCATTGCGGCCTGCCTTGAATGGCGCGCTGCATGAAATGACAGGAATGGATTTGTAGCTGGCTATCGTCGCGTCATTCGACGTGGCGATGAATTTTTTCACATAATCGATTTGTGCCTGATTGACGATTTGTATCGCAGAGACATCGCCGACCAATGAAAAGTAGGCCGACATTTCAAAGTCTGTTGTCGTGCCCAGAGCTTGCGTTGCATAGTTGATGGTGGCTTTGTGCTCGGTATCAACCAGTGGCGCGATAGACGCATCAGCATCAACGATACTGGTGCCATCTTTGTATTTGAAGCCGCGCGCTTCTACATTGGTCAGGTCTTTTTGCACGACCCATTTACCGCTTTGGTATTTGAGCGTCATTTGTATGATACCCAGTCGGCGGCCCCAGCTTTGTGCCATGACGGCTGGCACGCCATTTACCAGACCCTTTTTTGTATCCACGATAGCGGCGGGCAGGGCAGCCAGAGATGCATCGATAGCTGGTGCGCCAACTTCTTTCGGTGCAGGGAAAATCAAATGAGCATGACCCAGCATCAGCGCATCAATACCGGTTGTGCTCAGGTGCAGGCTGCCGTTTTCCATTTTAGGGCTGTAGGGTGATGCATCCAGTCCGCCATGTGACAGGGCGACGACCAGGTCTGCCCCTTTGGCGCGTAGTTCGGGTACATATTTGTTGGCAGATTCTTGCACACCATTGACAACCACTTTGCCCGCCAGAGATTTTTGATCCCAGTCCATAATTTGAGGTGGTACAAAGCCCATGATGCCCACATTCAGTTTGACATTCATGCTGCTGCCATCAGGCTTGGTCGCAACGAACTGTTTGTTGATGATGGAAGTGGGGTTGAAGATAGGTTTCTGGCTTGTGGCACCGACAACGTTGGATAAAACCAGGGGAAAGTTAGGGGCGCCGCAAGTGCCAGCTTTGCTGACATCTGGCAGGCCAAAGTCAGTATTGGTGATCTGGCTGAGGAAGCCCAGGCCATAATTGAATTCATGATTGCCCAGGCCAGCACCATCGTATTTCAGTGCATTCATGACTTTGTAAATGGCCAGCGTGCCACTGCAAGTGACGGGCGCTGCCAGCGCCTGGTAATCGCCCAGCAAGGTACCCTGGATAACGTCACCATCGTCGAGCAAAATATTATTGGGATTTTCTGCGCGTGCATCTTTGATCAGGGATGCCGTTCTTTCCAGGCCCAGGCTGGTATCGGCTTTCAAACCGTAGTAGTCGTAGCTCAGTATGTTTTGATGGATATCCGTGGTCTCAAGCAAGGCGAGTTTGACGACCGTTCCCTCCGGGATGCTGTTAGGGTCAACCACGGGCGTTACATTGGTTGTAGCCGCTGGATTGCTGCTGCCGCAGCCTGCCAGGGCAATTGCTACCAGCGCCGCGGGCGGTAACCAGGAAATTTTTTTCATAAAATCTTTCAAGTATAGCTTCAGACATCAAGTGTTTAACGAATGGCGTCATCGCAAATGGCGGGACTTTCCGGATAACTGGGTCGGTAATGACGCGACAAGTGCGGGATTATCAATACTAATTATTTCTATGGCATGACATATAAGTAAGCGAATGCTGTATATCATGATTTTGTGATATCTGACTTGTGGTGTGATTAATTAAATCGCTGTAAATCGCTGATTTCTCGTGGGTACGCTGGCAGTGCAGCAGTTTTTTTAGACATGTCCTGTACTATGGCTCTTTTAGAAATATAATCACGCACCTGCAAAAAGTCCCGTTCGCCGGAACTTGCACCTCATTTACTGTTGAAACTTAGAAATCACATGTCGCGTATATTTTCCCGTCCACTAGCTTTACCTGCTGGCAAAAATTCTGTTCTTGCTCGTCTCGCCTTGCCGGTAATGCTGGCATTTGGCCTTTCTGCCTGTAATACTTCGCCACAACAAGTGACACCTGCCGTGGCGCCAGCCATACCAGTGGCTAAGACGCTCAAGCCTTTGCGCATAGGTCTCGCGCTTGGTGGGGGCGCTGCACGTGGCTTTGCACATATTGGTGTCATCAAGGCGTTGGAGTCGCAAGGTATTAATCCTGATCTTGTGGTTGGTACCAGTGCGGGCAGTGTGGTGGGGGCCATGTATGCTGCTGGTAACAATGGGTTTGCCTTGCAGAAAATGGCTTTGGATATGGACGAGGTAACTATTTCTGACTGGTCGCTGCCTTTGTTTTCCAAGTCCAGCGGGGTATTGAAGGGGGATGCCTTGCAAGCCTACGTGAACCGTCTCGTGGTGCAAGCCCCGATTGAAAAACTGCGCAAGCCTTTTGGTGCGGTTGCAACTGATCTGGCTACAGGCCATGCTGTGTTGTTCCAGCGCGGTAATACTGGTGCGGCAGTGCGCGCTTCATCTGCAGTGCCTGGTGTTTTCCAGCCTGTGAAAATCAATGAACGCCTGTATGTCGATGGTGGCCTGGTATCGCCAGTGCCAGTGCGTTTTGCCCGTGAAATGGGGGCTGATCTGGTGATTGCAGTCAACATTTCTTCACCGCCAGAACCGCTGGTTTCAAATGCTACCCTTGATGTTTTGCTGCAAACAGTAGCTATCATGGGGCAAAGCATTAATCAGTTTGAATTGAAGCAGGCTGAGATTGTGATTCGCCCGGAATTGCCGGGCATGAAGGGAAATGATTTTAATGGCCGCAACCTAGCCATCCTGGCTGGTGAAAAAGCAGCGATGGCGATGATGCCTGAAATTAAGCAAAAAATTAAAGCAATGCAGGAACGTTGATCAACGGTTTGCTTGATTTGAATGAGGCAGGGCGTGAATTGCTCTGCCTTTATTTTTTTGAGGGCGCGGAAATGTGTTGTGAAAGTGGTGTTAAGGCTGCTTGGGCTAAATAATTTACTTATTTGACTTCATCATCATTGATGCGGCGTGCGCCATTGAAGCGTTTTTTCCAGTAGGCGATGTCCATGCTTTCTACTCTGACCTGGCCGCCTGCTGAAGGGGAGTGGATGAACTTGTTGTCACCCAGATAAATTCCTACATGGGAAAAGCCGCGTTTAAGTGTGTTATAAAAAACCAGATCACCCGGACGCAAATCCTTTTGTTCTACGTGTTCACCTACTTTGCTGATTTCTGCCGAGGTGCGCGGCAAATTGGCACCGACCACATCCTTGAATACATAGCGTACAAAACCACTGCAATCGAGACCGTTTTCCGGTGAGTTGCCGCCGCGCTTATAGCGTATGCCCATCAAATCCATGGCTTTAACGGTCAGGTCGGATGCGCGTTGCTTGATTTCCTGCAGTTTGGTATAGGCGGTCGAAGATTCGGGGAAGGGATTGTCTGCGCTCCAGGCTGGGTTGGCCGCTGCGGCTAGCAGCATAGTCGAGATAAGCACTAATTTGGCTTTCCTTGATAGTCTGGAAACGGTTATTAGCATCTTTGCACCTGGTTGGAAAAACCGGTCAACTGTAAGCGAACTCTGAAAAAATGTAAACTATTTGGGATGCCTTTCTGCGTAACAATAAGTTTCAGTCATTAATTAAAACAATGGCAATATGGTGGCAAGGTTTTGCATAAGTCACAATTGCTGCCCGTCGATTGACTCACTTAAATTGGTAAAAACTGTTTGTATACCTAAGCGCAATTGCTTGGCGTACAATCCGCTGACTTTTAATGGAGAAGTATTTATGCAAACAAAACCTGTGATGACATTGGATGATGTCAAAAAAATTGCTGCCGCTGCAGAAGCAGAAGCCAAAGCCAACAACTGGCCTGTTGTAATCGCCATTGTGGACGATGGTGGTCATTTGATGTGGTTGCAACGACTGGATGGTGTAGCCCCAATTTCCTCCCAAATCGCACCAGCTAAGGCGACTACTGCAGCCTTGGGTAAGCGCGAATCAAAAATCTATGAGGATATTATCAACAATGGCCGTTTCTCTTTCCTGAGTGCGCCTCTGGAAGGCATGCTCGAAGGCGGTGTACCTATTATTGTTGACGGTCAATGTGTTGGTGCAGTCGGTGTTTCTGGTGTGAAGTCTGCAGAAGATGCGCAGATTGCCAAAGCAGGTATTGCTGCACTGGGCCTGTAATTTTTATCGTCAGTATTTTTGGTAAACTGCGTTTCGGCAGGGATTCCAGAGGAAATAGTAGCGACTTGATTTGCGAACGCCCGTACTACTCTTGAGTTTGCAGGCAATTTAACGGCCCATCAGGCATTTCGTATTTGCCTGATGGGCCGTTTCGCGCTATAATTCGAGGGTTTAACTAATCCGAAATCTCGCCGTAGCGCCTACCCAAATTCACATCGCTCCATCATCTTTCCAGGCCACGCGGCAATTCTTGCGCGGCCAGGGAAACGACAGCTTGGGGCGTCGCAGCGGCGGTAACAATACAGGAGTTGCCCTTGCTGCCCATTCCGCAGTCCCTTCTTCGTTCCGGCCAGGACACCGCTATACTTGCTCTCGCCGATGGAAGCATTTTCACTGGATATTCGATTGGCGCTGCCGGTCAGACCATAGGTGAAGTTGTCTTCAATACCTCAATGACCGGTTATCAGGAAATTTTGACTGACCCCAGTTATAGTTCCCAAATCGTTACCCTGACGTATCCGCATATTGGTAATACCGGCGTCAATGCCGAAGACGTAGAGTCTGACAAAATCCATGCAGCCGGTTTGATTATTAAAGACCTGCCTTTGCTGGTATCGAATTTCCGCTCTGAACAATCCCTCTCTGATTATCTCAAATCCCAAAACATCGTTGCTATTGCAGGTATTGATACCCGCAAGCTGACACGTATCTTGCGTGAAAAAGGTGCGCAGGGCGGTGCTATCCTGGTAGGTGCCGATGCTGAAAAAGCCATCACACTGGCCAAGTCTTTCCCTGGTTTGTCTGGCATGGATCTGGCCAAGGTTGTGTCTGTCAAACAGGCTTACAACTGGACAGAAGCTGAATGGGTACTAGGCCAGGGTTATGGTCAGTTGGAAAATCCAAAATTCCATGTTGTTGCTTTTGACTTTGGCGTCAAGCGCAATATTCTGCGCATGCTGGCAGAGCGCGGCTGCAAGGTCACGGTATTGCCTGCGCAATCCAGCGCTGCTGATGTGCTGGCACTGAACCCGGATGGCGTGTTTTTGTCGAATGGTCCTGGCGACCCTGAGCCTTGCGATTACGCAATTGCTGCCACCAAAGAGTTGATAGAGAAGGGCATTCCTACCTTTGGTATCTGCCTTGGTCATCAAATCATGGCGCTGGCATCCGGTGCCAAAACCCTCAAGATGAAATTTGGTCACCACGGTGCCAATCATCCGGTGCAGGATCTTGATACCAAACAGGTATTGATTACGTCCCAAAACCACGGTTTCGCAGTGGATGCAGCAACTTTGCCAGCCAACTGCCGCGTCACCCACGTGTCTTTGTTTGATGGCTCGCTGCAAGGCTTTGCCCGTACTGATAAACCCGCTTTCTGCTTCCAGGGTCACCCTGAAGCCTCGCCAGGTCCGCATGATATTGCCTACCTGTTTGACCGCTTCACCGCGATGATGGCCAAGGCAAAGACAGGAGAATAAGAGAATGCCAAAACGTAACGACATAAAAAGTATCTTGATTATCGGCGCTGGCCCCATCATCATTGGCCAGGCTTGCGAATTCGATTATTCCGGCGCACAGGCTTGCAAGGCTTTGCGTGAAGAAGGTTACCGCGTGATCCTGGTCAACAGCAACCCTGCGACCATCATGACTGATCCGGAAATGGCCGATGTGACTTACATCGAGCCTATCACCTGGCAAGTTGTAGAACGCATCATCGATAAAGAAAAACCGGATGCGATCCTGCCCACCATGGGTGGCCAGACTGCATTGAATTGCGCACTGGACCTGCATCGTCATGGCGTATTGACCAAATACAATTGCGAACTGATCGGCGCTTCACCAGAAGCCATCGACAAGGCTGAAGACCGCTTGAAATTCAAGAATGCCATGACCAAGATTGGTCTGGGTTCTGCGCGTTCTGGTGTTGCTCATTCCATGGATGAAGCCTGGACTGTGCAAAAGGATGTCGGCTTCCCGGTCATCATCCGACCATCATTCACCATGGGTGGCACTGGCGGCGGTATTGCCTACAACCCTGAAGAATTCGAAACAATTTGCAAACGCGGTCTGGAAGCATCTCCTACCAATGAATTGCTGATCGAAGAATCGCTGATAGGCTGGAAAGAATATGAGATGGAAGTCGTGCGCGATAAGGCCGACAACTGCATCATCGTCTGCTCCATTGAAAATCTGGACCCTATGGGTGTGCATACCGGTGACTCCATCACGGTTGCACCAGCGCAGACACTGACCGATAAAGAATACCAGATCATGCGTAATGCCTCTTTGGCAGTGCTACGTGAAATTGGTGTGGATACTGGCGGTTCCAACGTACAGTTTTCCATCAACCCTGCTGATGGGCGCATGATTGTCATTGAGATGAATCCGCGTGTGTCGCGTTCATCTGCACTGGCATCCAAGGCAACTGGTTTTCCTATCGCCAAGATTGCTGCCAAGCTGGCAGTTGGTTTCACGCTTGATGAATTGCGCAATGAAATTACTGGTGGTGCTACACCTGCTTCTTTCGAACCTTCGATTGATTACGTCGTCACCAAGATACCGCGTTTCGCATTTGAAAAATTCCCACAGGCAGATAACCGCCTGACGACACAGATGAAATCTGTTGGTGAAGTGATGGCGATAGGCCGTACCTTTCAGGAATCCTTCCAGAAAGCCCTGCGTGGCCTGGAAGTTGGCGTCGACGGTATGAATGAAAAAACCCAGGATAGAGAGACCCTGGAAAAAGAACTCGGTGAGCCTGGTCCGGACCGTATCTGGTATGTCGGTGATGCTTTCGCTCAAGGCTTCACACTGGAAGAAGTGCATCAACTGACGCATATCGACCCTTGGTTCCTGGTGCAAATCAAGGACATCGTCGATATCGAATTATGGCTGGATGAACAGTCACTCGACAGCGTTGATAAAGCCCTGATGCTGCAACTGAAGCAAAAAGGTTTCTCTGACCGTCGCCTGGCAAAACTGCTGAAAACGACTGACACAGCGATTCGTGAAAAGCGTAAAGCTCTGAACGTGCGCCCAGTCTACAAGCGCGTTGATACTTGCGCCGGTGAATTCGCAACGAATACAGCCTACATGTATTCGACGTACGAAGAAGAGTGCGAGTCCAACCCGACCGACAAGAAAAAAATCATGGTATTGGGCGGTGGCCCTAACCGTATCGGCCAGGGTATTGAGTTCGACTATTGCTGCGTACACGCAGCGTTTGCGATGCGCGAAGATGGCTATGAAACCATCATGGTCAACTGTAATCCTGAAACTGTTTCTACTGACTACGATACATCCGACCGCCTGTACTTTGAACCACTGACGCTGGAAGATGTACTGGAAATCGTCGACAAAGAAAAACCAGTTGGCGTTATCGTGCAATACGGTGGGCAGACACCTTTGAAGCTGGCACTGGATCTTGAAGCCAATGGCGTGCCTATCGTTGGTACTTCGCCAGACATGATCGATGCTGCGGAAGATCGCGAACGCTTCCAGAAAATGCTGCAGGACCTGGGTTTGCGTCAGCCGCCCAATCGCACTGCACGTACTGAGGCCGACGCTTTGGCACTGGCGCAAGAAATCGGTTATCCGCTGGTGGTGCGTCCGTCTTATGTACTCGGTGGTCGCGCGATGGAAATCGTGCATGAGCAGCGTGATCTTGAACGTTACATGCGTGAAGCTGTCAAGGTGTCACATGACTCTCCAGTCTTGCTGGACCGCTTCCTGAATGATGCGATTGAAGTCGACGTCGATTGCCTGTCTGATGGCGAGCGTACCTTCATTGGTGGTGTCATGGAGCATATTGAACAGGCTGGTGTTCACTCTGGTGACTCTGCATGTTCCTTGCCACCATATTCCCTGTCACAAGAAACCATTGCTGAACTCAAACGCCAGACTGCGCTGATGGCAAAAGGTTTGAATGTCGTCGGCCTCATGAATGTGCAGTTTGCGATCCAGCAGCAAGAGGGCAAAGATGTTGTGTTCGTGCTGGAAGTGAATCCGCGTGCGTCACGTACCGTCCCTTATGTATCCAAGGCCACTGGCTTGCAACTGGCAAAAATTGCTGCCCGTTGCATGGTTGGTCAGTCTCTTGATTCACAAGGCATAGGTGCAGAAGTCGTGCCACCTTACTTTAGTGTCAAGGAAGCGGTATTCCCATTCGTTAAATTCCCTGGTGTTGATACCATCCTCGGTCCGGAGATGAAATCGACCGGTGAAGTCATGGGTGTGGGTAAAACCTTTGGTGAAGCTTTCGTGAAATCACAATTGGGTGCGGGCGTGAAATTGCCAACGTCTGGCAAGGTATTCCTGAGTATCAAAAACAGCGATAAACCACGTGGCGTCAAAGTGGCGCGTGATCTGGTTGAGATGGGCTTCTCTATTGTTGCTACACGTGGTACGGCAACCGCGATTGCTGCTGAAGGCATCCCGGTTTCTATCGTGAACAAGGTTGTCGAAGGCAGGCCACACGTTGTAGACATGATCAAGAACAATGATATTGCCATGGTCATCAATACAGTAGAAGAAAAGCGTAACGCCATTACTGATTCACGCGCTATCCGTACCTCTGCATTGATTGCCCGTGCAACAACGTTCACCACCATTGCAGGTGCCGAGGCTGCGGTTGAAGGCATGCGTCATCTCAATGAATTGCATGTTTATGATTTACAAGGTCTGCATAAAACCTTAAACTGATAGAAATAACAGTGTCCCTGAGTACTGACTGCAAGCCCAGGGAAGCTTGAACTTCGATACAGAGGTCACAAAAGGCATCGGTAATGCTGGTGTCTGACGTGGCCTCTGTATTTTTACTTTTATGAGTGTGAATGATATGAGTACAGTACCTGTCACCAAGTTCGGCGCAGAATTGCTTAAAAAAGAATTGCATCTTTTAAAGACCAAAGAACGCCCGGATGTTATCAATGCGATTGCAGAAGCACGCGCACAAGGCGATTTGTCTGAAAATGCAGAATATGATGCCGCCAAAGAACGCCAGGCATTTATCGAAGGTCGTATTGCTGAACTGGAAGGTAAGCTGGGTTCTGCACAAATCATCGATCCAACTACACTGGATGCAGAAGGCCGCGTTGTGTTTGGCTCTACCGTACATCTGGAAGACCTGGAAACTTCACAAAAAGTCAGTTACCAGATCGTTGGCGAAGATGAGGCAGACTTGAAATTGAGCAAAGTCTCCATCACTTCTCCTATCGCACGTGCCTTGATTGGCAAGTACGCTGGTGACGTGGTTGGTGTGCAAGCGCCAGCTGGCGTGCGTGAATATGAAGTGCTGGATGTACTGTACGTCTGATATTGACGTTTTTAATTCATATTCATTCAATGAATATGAATGGATGTAAAACGATGTAGCGTGACTTGAAAGATGTATTTTCTGGCAGAAATGTTACCCGGCCTGGTTTGGCCGGGTTGAGTACTGATCGGATATCAGAAGTATTCAGGCTTAGCTGTTGGCTAGAGATGATTTTTTTGCACTACTTTGACGTGGTTTGGCGCGTTTGATGTTGCCGCCCTGGGTAACGCGTTCATTGCCTTTAACCATGACTTTGGATACAGTCGGTTTTTTGGTTCCACTTGGGCTAGGCTTGACGATAGTGACTTCGCGCATGCCTTTACCTTTTTTAACCAGTTTGGTTTCTTTCGTGCCTTCCAGTTTTGGACGGTAAACTACCAAAAGTTTTCCAATATGTTGCACTGGGGCTGCATTCAGCTCGGCGCAGATGGTATCGTACATACCTATACGTGCTTCTCTATCATCGCCAAATACGCGTACCTTGATCAGGCCATGGGCATTCAGGCCAGCATCAATTTCTTTGATCACAGCAGGAGTCAATCCAGCTTCGCCGATTAATACGATAGGTTTCAGTGCATGTGCTTCGGAGCGGAGTTCGCTTCTTTCAGCGGGCGTAAGTTTTAACATAGTAATTCCTTTAAAAGCAGTATTTTACGCGAATGGCAAAGAATAAATTCAATCAAAATTGGGTTCACGACCATATTAATGATCCTTATGTGAAACTTGCACAAAAGGAAGGCTATCGTGCGCGCGCCGTTTACAAGCTAAAAGAAATAGATGAATCAGAAAAACTGATACGACCAGGGCAGGTGATTGTTGATTTGGGTGCAACACCAGGTAGCTGGTCACAGTATGTAAGGAATAAGCTGGCAGGTAAAGAAGGTGGCGGCATCATGGGTGAAATTTTTGCCCTGGACCTGTTGCCTATGGAGCCTATCGCTGACGTGCAATTCATACAGGGCGATTTTCGTGAAGATGAAGTGCTGGATCAATTGGAATCTAAATTGTTAGGCCGCAAAGTTGACTTGGTTTTATCAGATATGGCCCCAAATCTGTCAGGTAACTCAACTGTTGACTCTGCCCGTGTCGAATATATTATCGAATTGGCAGTTACTTTTTCCAAGGCACATCTCAAACCAGGCGGTGCTTTGCTGGTGAAATGCTTCCATGGGCCTAGCTATAACAACATTTTCACACTATTTAAAGATGAATTCAAAACGGTGATCAACAAGAAGCCAAAAGCCAGCAAGGACAAGTCTTCCGAGATATTTTTGCTTGGCAGAGGCTTGAAAAACCCTGAATAATTGCATGTACCTCTTGATAATCATCAATATCGCCAACATATGCTGGCTAGCAAGCTCTACCCAATGGGGGTAGAATGAACGTTTACAGTATCAAATGGCGCATCCTGCCTTCAAGGAGTTCTCGTGAATAATATGTTTTCAAAAGCTGCTATATGGGTGGTGGTTGCCCTGGTGCTTTTTACACTTTTTAAGCAGTTTGATGGAAAAGGTATCGGTGCTGGCGTCAAGTCCATCCCGTATTCCGAGTTCCTGGATGAGGTCAAATCCAAACACATCAAGGATGCCACCATCGATGAGGCTAATCGCTCCATCGTTGCGACCAATTCTGAAGGCATTAAAGTCAAATCCCAGATTACAGTCCTCGACAAGGGCTTGATTCGTGATCTGGTGGACAGTGGCGTCAAGTTTGATGTCAAACAGCCTGAAGAGCAGTCTTTCCTGTCACAAGTCTTCATTTCCTGGTTCCCGATGCTGTTGCTGATTGGCGTCTGGGTGTTCTTCATGCGCCAGATGCAGGGCGGCGGTAAAGGTGGTGCGTTCTCTTTTGGTAAATCCAAGGCTAGGATGCTGGACGACACTAATAATAATGTCACCTTTGCCGATGTCGCCGGTTGCGATGAAGCCAAGGAAGAAGTCAGCGAAATCGTTGATTTCCTGCGTGACCCAACCAAATTCCAGAAGCTCGGCGGCCGTATTCCTCGTGGCGTGTTGATGGTTGGTCCTCCTGGTACTGGTAAAACTTTGATTGCCCGTGCGATTGCGGGTGAGGCGAAAGTACCTTTCTTCACTATCTCTGGTTCTGATTTCGTTGAAATGTTCGTTGGTGTAGGTGCTTCGCGCGTTCGCGACATGTTTGAAAATGCCAAAAAACATTCACCTTGCATTATTTTCATCGATGAGATTGATGCTGTTGGCCGCCATCGTGGTGCTGGTATGGGCGGCGGTAATGATGAACGTGAACAAACTCTGAACCAGATGCTGGTTGAGATGGATGGTTTTGAAGCTAATTCTGGCGTCATCGTGATTGCTGCAACCAACCGTGCAGACGTGTTGGATAAAGCCTTGTTGCGCCCAGGTCGTTTTGACCGTCAGGTGTCTGTTGGTTTGCCCGATATCCGTGGCCGTGAACAAATCCTCAACGTTCACATGCGCAAAGTACCAATCTCTGCTGATGTTAAGGCAGATATCCTGGCGCGTGGTACGCCTGGTTTCTCTGGTGCTGACCTGGCCAATCTGGTCAATGAAGCAGCCTTGTTCGCCGCAAGACGTAACAAGCGTCTGGTCGAAATGATGGATTTTGAAGATGCAAAAGACAAAATCTTCATGGGACCAGAGCGTCGTTCCATGGTCATGCGTGAAGATGAGCGCAGAAATACTGCTTATCATGAATCTGGTCATGCCGTAGTTGCCAAATTGATGCCTAAGGCTGATCCTGTTCATAAAGTCACCATCATGCCACGTGGATTTGCTCTGGGTCTGACCTGGCAATTGCCGGAGCATGACAATATCAGTGGTTATAAAGATAAGATGCTGGAGGAAATTTCCATCCTGTTTGGTGGCCGTATTGCAGAAGAAATTTTTGTTGGCCAAATGTCTACGGGTGCTTCCAACGACTTTTCCCGTGCTACCAAGCTGGCACGCTCGATGGTGACACGCTTTGGTATGTCCGACAGCATGGGCGTGATGGTCTATGAAGATAGTCAGAGTGAAGGTTACTTTGGCGGCCCATCTAAAACCATTTCCGAGGCAACCCAGCAAAAAGTGGATGCCGAAATCCGCAGCATTCTCGATACACAATATGCCTTGTCTCGCAAACTCCTGGAAGAAAACCGCGACAAGGTAGAAGCCATGACCAAGGCTTTGCTGGATTGGGAAACAATAGATGCAGACCAGGTCAATGACATCATGAATGGTGTGGACCCACGTCCGCCAAAACAAGGACAAACAAGCAGCCGTCCTTCTTCTGGTAATTCTTCTGGTGGTGTATCTCCAAGCGCAACTGCACCGGCCTGAGTTACTCTACAAATATTGCACAATTAATTTTTGAATTTCATGTAAAAGGGTGGGGATTATTCCTCACCCTTCGTCTTTTTAAAAAATGAAATATTTCCAATGTGGCCGTTTTCGCTACCCTTTGAGCGGAGCACAATCCAGAACTCTCGTCATGGGCGTGCTGAATATCACGCCTGATTCTTTTTCCGATGGCGGCAAATACCTGAATCTGGAAAGTGCCATCGCCCGCGCTGAACAGATGATAGAAGATGGTGTCGATATCATTGACATCGGTGGCGAATCCAGTCGCCCAGGCTCTGCCCCTTTGCCGCTGGATGAAGAGTTGAATCGGGTCATGCCCGTCATCTATGCTTTGCGTGATTGCGGCAAACCCTTGTCCATAGACACTTACAAGCCACAAGTCATGCGCGAGGCCTTGATTGCCGGTGTTGATATGATCAATGACATTCAGGGTTTTCGCTCACCTGAATCCATTGCTGCAGTGCAAAATGCAGATGCTGCCTTATGCGTCATGCATATGCAAAATACGCCAGAAAACATGCAGCTCAGCCCTGAGTATGCTGACGTCAATCAGGAAGTGAAGATATTTTTACGTGAGAGGCTTAGCGCGCTGGAAGATGCAGGTGTGGAAGCAAATCGCATATGCCTTGATCCTGGTTTTGGTTTTGGTAAAACTTTGGAACATAATGTGGCCATGTTCAGGCACTTGCCGCAATTTCAGCAAGAGTTGGGTTTGCCTGTGCTGGTTGGGGTGTCCCGCAAATCCATGATAGGCGGTTTGACGGGCAGGGCAGCACCAGAGCGCATGGCAGGCAGCATTGCTGCAGCCCTGCTGGCAAAACAAATGGGCGCAAACATTATCCGTGTGCACGACGTGGCAGAAACTGTCGATGCATACAAAATCTGGGATGCATTATCCCCTTGATGAGCAGGAAGACTATGAGTAGAAAATATTTTGGTACAGATGGTATACGCGGCAAAGTGGGTGTTGCACCAATTACGCCTGATTTTGTCATGCGTCTGGGTTTTGCAGCAGGCAAGGTGCTGGCGCAAGCCAACGTTACTGGCGATGCCCGCCCCACAGTCTTGATAGGCAAGGACACACGCATCTCAGGCTATTTGCTGGAAGCATCGCTGGAAGCCGGCTTCGCCGCTGCGGGCGTGGACGTCATGTTGTCTGGTCCGGCCCCAACCCCGGCAGTGGCCTACCTGACGCGTGCATTGCGCCTGTCCGCAGGTGTCGTGATCTCCGCTTCGCATAATCCATTTGACGACAATGGCATCAAGTTTTTTTCGGCGAACGGCAACAAGCTGGCTGATGAAGTTGAGCTTGCTATCGAAGCCGAACTTGAGCGTCCCATGCAATGCGTCAGCTCAGAAAAATTGGGCAAGGCGCGCCGTTTGAATGATGCCAACGGGCGCTACATCGAATTTTGCAAAAGCACTTTTCCGGCAGAGCTGGATTTGCGTGGCCTGAAGATCGTTGTTGATTGTGCTCACGGCGCCGCCTACGATATCGCCCCGCATGTCTTCCATGAACTGGGTGCAGACGTCATTGCCATTGGTAACCAACCGAATGGCCTCAACATCAATGACAAAGTTGGTGCAACATCACCTGATGCCCTGTCCTTGGCCGTGCGCGCCAATCATGCTGATCTGGGGATTGCCCTTGACGGCGATGCTGACCGCTTGCTGATGGTGGATAAGCACGGCAAAATTTATAACGGCGACCAGCTCCTGTATCTGATGGTGCTGGACCGCATGGCGATAGGCAAGGTTGAAGGTGTAGTCGGTACTTTGATGACGAATATGGCTGTCGAAGTCGCTTTCAAAAAGCTGGGTATAGGATTTGCCCGCGCCAAAGTCGGTGACCGCTATGTGCTTGAGCAAATGCAAGAGCGTGGTTGGCTGCTGGGTGGTGAAGGCTCTGGCCATCTTCTGTGCCTGGACAAGCATACAACTGGCGATGGCATCGTTTCAGCCTTGCAAGTGCTATCTGCGTTAAGGCGCAATGGCAAAAGTCTGGATGCATGCTTTGATGATCTGGAATTATTTCCGCAGACCTTATTGAATATTAAAGTTCCCGCCGGTTTCGACTGGCAAAAAAATGAGAAGCTGGTTGCCGAGAAACAAATGGTCGAAGCCGAACTGGCAGATCGGGGCAGGGTATTGATACGCGCATCCGGCACCGAACCCTTGGTACGTGTCATGGTTGAAGCAGAAGACGCAGAGCTGGCTTCCACCAGCGCTCGCCGCCTGGCAGATTGCATTCCACCAGCAATCTAAGTAAATTAGCTGTCAGAAGTGGTTTCATTCTTGAAAGTGAGGACGATACCATGTACTATTCAGCCTTCAGTTTTTGGGCTCGCAAACATCTTTTTTGTTAGCCATTGACAAGACTGTCCATAGCTCAGTTGGATAGAGCACGAGCCTTCTAAGCTCGGGGTCGCACGTTCGATTCGTGCTGGACAGGCCAACAGATTCAACAAAAGCCCCTGAGCTTACTTCAGGGGCTTTTTGTTTTTGCAAACTTGTCAAACAGTTGCCTTGTATGAATTAATTTGCGACTATTCACCAATTGCTAAAGTCCGGACCCTCAAAAATGAAATTTAAAAAAATAAGCCTGAGTATTGTCTTGTCTTTGCTGGTATTGGCTGCACAGTTTGCTCAGGCAGATGAAATTGCTGATCGTGAAAAGATAGGGTGGAAGGTCATAGAATTGTCTGTGGACGAAAATTTCGCCGAACTGGAAAGTATGGCAAAAACTTTTCGTACGTCCAAAGCTCGTACATCAAGCGGATTGTGGAAGCTGACACTTTTTTATGTGGGTCTTTCGGGGGCATTCAGGTACGAAAAAAATGATGCGCTGGTATGGTCCAAAATGGAGGACCGTATTAAAAGGTGGCAAATTGCTTATCCTGATTCTGCTGTTGCACATTTGGCGTATGCGGATATGCTGATGAATCGAGCATGGACTATCAGAGGAGGTGGTTACGCTGTCGATGTTAAAGAAAAAAATTGGAAGCCTTTTTACGAATATGTGGAAAAAGCCAGAATCTATCTGGAAGAGCATAAGAAGGCAGCCGCAAAAGACCCGTATTGGTATCAACTCATGGGAAACATTGCCAGATTTCAGGGCTGGCCTGAGGATGAAATGGAAAAACTGGTTAACGAAGGTCTTACCAAAGAGCCTTTGTTTTATCAGTTGTACTTCGGCGCTATTGATTATTACGTCCCAAAATGGGGTGGTAACGCTTACGCCGTAGAAAAATTTGCTCGGAAAGCAATGGAGAGGACCAAGCCCCAGGAGGGCTTTGGAATGTATGCGCGCATCTATTGGTATGCTTCGCAGACGCAATACGGTAATAAACTGTTTTCTAATTCCCTGGTTGATTGGCCCACCATGAAAAAGGGTATAGATGACGTGCTAAAAAAATACCCCGATGCATGGAATATCAATCATTTTGCCAAGTTTGCATGCTATGCCAAGGACAAGGATAAGACTGCAGAACTGATCGCAAAATTGAAAACTGAAGTGCTGCCTGATGTTTGGGGTTCGCAAATTAACTTTGAAAACTGCAAACGATGGTCCAATCTGATTTAAGCTAATTGTGAAACATTGCAACGAAGATGGCGCGGTAAACAGCTTTGGCAAGCATGCTTGTAGTTCACGAACCTGCCGATTGAAGCTGGTTATTTCAGTTGGTGCTTAAGCAGGCTTGTCTGAAAGCTATAAACAATCCTTATTGCTTAATCGCATCTGTGTGTCAAACCGATGTTGCAATTCGCCATCATTGCCACATTTGCTCAGCCTGTCTTTCAGGCTATACTCTGATCAAGCAATACCTCTTGTGAAGCAGAGAATTTGATCAAAATTCAATGCAAGCATAATCAAACTGCTATTACTCATTGCATTTTGAAGCAGGGTTTTTCTGAAGTTTTTCATGTTGAAAATATAAAAATCAGAATACATGGAGACATAAAAAGAGGGTGAGCATGCCCCGCGATTTTTTCTTTTCATGGCAGTCTGATTTCCACCTTCCGTCTTTTTCGGACACTCAGGAAAATGTATGAATCAATTGTCGCGTTTGAAGATTAGTGGTCGCCTGGCCTTGGGTTTTGGCCTGGTCATTTTGTTGTCCTGTGGTCTGCTCGTCCTTGGTTTGTTCCGGCTAAGTCAGTTGCAGGCTTCGACGGACTATATTTTCAATACCAAGGTTGCCAGTCTGGACGCTGCTACCGACATGCGCGAGCAAGGACGAGCCTTGGCCCTGGTGCTGCGGAAAATGACTGCGCCCAGTGATATGGCTGAAGCAGAGCGTGAAACCAAAAGGCTGGCCAAGATACTGGAAAGCTACGATGCTTCCGAGCTGGCAGCAAAAAAACTGATCGACGATAAAAACGGAAAAGATACGCTGCAAAATTCCGTTGATCAAAAACGTCAAGTCCTGGCAATTGCCAACAAGATCAAGGGCCTGGTCGCCGAAGGAAATTATTTCGATGCTGCATCTGTATTGCAGACAGAATTCAATGCTCCCAATGAAAAATGGATGTTGGCTTTAACTGAGCTGGCCAGCCAGCAGCACAAGGCCATGAAGGCGGCATATGATGAATCTCTGACCAACTACAAAAATGCCAGGCTTGGCATGCTGATCATCGGCGTTCTGACGATAGTGATAGGCTCCATAGCTGCCTGGCTGATTGCAAGAACCATTGCTGGTCCCATCAAACGTGCGGCCATTATCGCGGATCAAATTGCCAATGGTGATTTAACTCAGCACGTGGAAGCCAGTGGCACGGATGAAATTGGTGATTTGCTGCACTCGCTGCAGATGATGCAGGAAAACCTCTTGAATACGATTTCCAAGATCAAGACAGGTACAGAAACCATCACCGTTGCCTCTCAAGAGATCGCCTCAGGCAATGCTGATCTGTCGAGCCGCACAGAATCGCAAGCCAGTTCTTTGGAAGAGACAGCCAGCTCCATGGAAGAGTTGACAAGCACAGTCAGGCAAAATGCTGATAATGCCCGCCAGGCGAATCAATTGGTGGTTTCAGCTTCCAGTGTCGCGGTCAAGGGCGGTGAAGTGGTGGGGCAGGTGGTCAATACCATGGGCTCGATCAAAGAAAGTTCACGCAAAATCGTTGACATCATTGGTGTCATTGATGGCATCGCCTTCCAGACCAATATCCTGGCGTTGAATGCCGCAGTAGAAGCCGCCAGGGCAGGTGAGCAAGGACGTGGTTTTGCCGTGGTAGCGGCAGAAGTGCGCAACCTGGCACAACGCAGTGCAAGTGCCGCCAAAGAAATCAAGTCCCTCATCAGCGATTCGGTAGACAAAGTCGATCAGGGTAGTAAGCTGGTAGACGAAGCAGGCAAGACCATGGATGAAATTGTCACCAGCGTACAGCATGTGGCCGACATCATGAGCGAGATCACGGCAGCCAGCCAGGAACAAAGTTCAGGCATAGAACAAGTGAACCTGGCGATTACGCAAATGGATGAAATGACGCAACAGAATGCGGCATTGGTTGAGCAGGCAGCGGCTGCGGCAGAGAGTATGGAAGAGCAGGCGGTAGAATTGACACGCGCAGTGAGTGTGTTCCATCTGCCATCCACCATGCAGGCTGCAGAAGTAGCCGGGCCGCAAGCGCGGCGCTTTACGCCACGACAATTAAGTAATTGAGATATGTCCCTTCCTCAATGCCCTCGCTGGCATTGAGGTGCGTTACAAGACCTTGCCAGGGTTCATTAAATTTTGCGGATCCAGCGCGGCCTTGATGGTGCGCATCATGGATAATTCCAGCTCAGATTTATAGAGTTTGATTTCATCCCGCTTCAGCATGCCCAAGCCATGTTCGGCAGAAATCGATCCCTTGAATTGATGCACATGGTCGTGGACTATACGGTTGATAGCGGCTTGTTGCAAGATGAAGTCAGCATCGCTGCTGCCAACTGGTGCCGAGACGTTATAGTGCAAGTTGCCATCGCCCATATGACCAAAGCAGACGATCTGGCAACCTGGAAATGTGGCTGTTAATTTTGCATCCGTGATTTGTATGAAGCGGGGTATCTGTGAAACTGGTATGGAAATATCATGCTTGATATTCTTGCCTTCCCTGGCCTGTGCTTCGGAAATATGCTCGCGTAGTTTCCATAAAGACCTGGACTGACTGATAGATGTCGCGCAAACGGCATCAGCAGCATGGCCATCATTGATCGCCTGTTCCAGAACCTGCTCCATGAGTGCAATCGCATGGCTTTCTGATTCGTGATCAGACATTTCCAGCAAAGCATAATAAGGATAACTGCGAGGGGCGCTGCACCCGAATGGATGTTGGAATTGCGGGAAATGCTTGAGTACCAGTTGCAGACTGAAGTCAGATATCAATTCAAACGCAGTCAGGGTAGGGCCCAGCGCATCCTGGCTATGGTTTAATAACGCCAATGCGGCATCTGTACTTTCCAGTGCAGTGAATGCGGTAATTTGTGCGCGTGGCTGCGGGAATAATTTCAGAACGGCTGCCGTGATGATACCCAGTGTGCCTTCTGCACCTATAAACAAGTCGCGTAAATCATAACCAGTATTGTCCTTGCGCAGGCCGCGCAAGCCATTCCAGATTTCACCCTGTGCCGTGACGACTTCCAGCCCCAGACATAATTCTCTGGTGTTGCCGTAACGCAATACCGCGGTGCCACCAGCGTTGGTGGACAGGTTGCCACCTATGGTGCAACTGCCTTCTGACGCCAGCGATAAGGGAAATAATCTTTGCTTTTCGCTTGCAGCAACCTGTACCTGAGCCAACAGGCAACCAGCTTCCACCGTTATCGTGTTATTGGCGACATCAACAGCAAGCACACGATTCATGTGCTTCAATGAGATGACTACAGCGTGGCCAGACTGGTCGGGTATGCTACCCAATACCAGACCAGTATTGCCGCCTTGAGGCACGCACGCGATATGGTACAAGGCGCACAGTCGCACCAGGCTGGCAACTTCATTGGTGGATTGTGGCAACAGCACGGCCAGTGCCTTGCCCAGATGGCGCTGGCGCCAGTCTATCAAATACGGGTATTGGTCCGCTGCATTTGTGATGACGAAATCATTTCCCAGAATGCTGACACAGCCCGCAAGAAATTCTGTTTGCATGATATCGACTTCACTCATTGCCATCACTCTGCCGCTGACTTCGCTGCGTTTGCTTTCACCAGTGCTTTGGCGGCTTTTTTCAAGGGGCGCAAATACAGGATGATGGAGATAAAAAACAGCATGGACAGTGCGACCTCTGCATAAGCCAGGGCCATGGAAAGGGGGAGGCGGTCACTGTACGCCCTGACTATTCCTTCTGTGAAGTACAGCCAGATCAACATCGAAGACCATTGCATGGTGTAATTATCGCGCTTCAATACACCACGCAAAGGTATTAGCAGTGGCAGGACCTTAAGCACCATCCATGAGCCACCTGGGCGCAGCGGTGCCAAAAACCATTCCCAGCAGATGCATAGCAAGAGCAAAGCGATCAGACTGGCGGAAGCGAGCAGGTAATATTTTTTTTCTGGTGTTGCCGTACTCATGCTGACGCCTGTAATTTTTTGCTGACTTCAGCCAGACGTTTACCTAGTGCGATTGCCAGTTTTCGACTATCTTCCGAAATAGCTTGTGCACCATCCTGACCAGCCCAATGGGTCGCACCATAAGGGCTGCCACCAGTTGTTGTTGTCATCAGTTCAGCGTGACTATATGGCAGGCCCAGCATCAGCATGCCATGGTGCATGAGTGGCAGCATCATACTGAGCAAGGTCGATTCCTGGCCACCGTGCATACTGCCGGTAGAGGTAAATACGCAGGCTGGCTTGCCAGTCAGGGTGCCGGATAGCCAATCAGCTGCCGTGCCGTCCAGAAAATACTTCAGGGCTGCAGCCATATTGCCGAAGCGGGTAGGGGAACCCATGGCAAGTCCAGCGCATTCCTTGAGATCAGACAATTCCACATAAGGCGCACCTTCTGCTGGCACGTCTGAGGCCGTTGCTTCTGTCACAGTGGAAACTGCAGGTACGGTGCGCAGGCGTGCGTTGCAGCCAGGTACGCTTTCTATGCCCTGGGCAATAAATTCTGCCATTTTTCTGGTATTGCCATGCCGTGAGTAAAATAAAACTAAAATCGTGAGTTCTTGTGTAGTCATGCTTGTATTATAGAAGTCTTTTTTCCTGGTCTCTCGTTAAAATCGAGGCATTTATATCTCTAGCTGCAAAAACTATGCGTGGTCTGTCGTGGAAACAAATACTCAATCTCTTCAAATTTGCCCTGCAGCGTCTGCAGGAAGGCCGTTTGCCACAGGTTGCAGGTAGCCTGACTTTTACCACGGTACTGGCCCTGGTACCGATCCTGACTGTGGCTTTTGCCATTTTTACGGCTTTTCCGCTATTTAATACCTTCCGAACTTCGCTGGAGGCGTATTTTATTCAAAGTCTGATGCCCAAGGGGATTTCCAATACAATTTTGGGTTATTTGACGCAATTTGCTACCAAGGCGACCCGTGTTTCTGCTATCAGCGGTGTGGCTTTGATGGTGACTGCCATTGCCACCATGGCAATGATAGACAAGTCATTCAACCAGATCTGGCAGGTCAAACGCTCGCGCCCAGCCTTGCAAAGGTTGCTGGTGTACTGGGCGATTGTCACTTTGGGGCCTTTGCTGGTTGGTGTTTCTATTTCCAGTACTTCTTACTTGTTCACTGCCACCAGTGGTGTGGTGGGTGCTGTGCCGTTTCTGGGGGCAGTATTTTATACCCTGACCTCGATTGCCTTCACGACAGGCGCATTCACCTTGCTGTATCTGGTAGTACCAAATCGCTCGGTTGAATGGCGCGATGCTGCCTGGGGCGGTCTGTTCGCAGCGGTGGCATTTGAAATTGCCAAGCGTATATTTGCCAGCTTCGTCATCCAGTTTCCTACCTATACCATTGTGTATGGTGCCTTGGCAGCTGTGCCTTTGTTTCTGGTCTGGATTTATGTTTCCTGGCTGATTATCCTCATAGGGGCGGTCATCGCTGCTGCATTGCCTGTCGTCAAATTTGAGCGATGGTGGCATGTGCCTACCCCAGGTAGTGCTTTTGAAGATGCTGTTAGCATCTTGCAGGTACTGGTCGATGCGCGCCTGGCTGATGCTACCGCTGCCGTCAACGTCAATACCATACGAACCGAGACCAGACTGGGTATAGATGAAATTGAAGGTTTGCTGGAACGCATGTCAGAAGCAGGCTGGGTTGCAAGAGTGACGGTGAACACGACGGCTTCGCGCAGTCGCTTTTGGCTACGCAAAAATGAGGCTGGGGCTGAGTTGTGGATCATGCTGGTGAATCCTGCCAGCTTGCGCTTGTCCGATATTTATCGTTTGTTTGTCTTTGATTCAACCCGCCAGAGCCAATTATCAAGCCTGGTTGATCAAAGTATAGAAAATGGCTTGCAACAAAGCCTGCAGACTTATTTTTACCCGGCGGAGCGGGCTTAAATGAAATTCCGTTTGATCAGGGCAAAAGAACTTGACACGCCTTTAGTTGCGCGCTGGGCGGAGTTGCGCAGTCAAAACCCTGTTTACGATAGCCCTTATTATTCTCCGGCTTTCACCACCATTATCGCCAATGCCAGGGAAGACGCACGTATTCTGGTATGTGAAGATGCTGGTCATATAGTTGGTATCTGGCCCTTTCATGCACTGAGCAGCTTTCGTGCTGTATCCATAGGTGATTTCCTGGCCGATTATCAGGGGCCGATATGTGAGGCACCCCTGGATTTACGCTTCAGTGATGCCTTGAGTGCCATGCAATGCCGCTACTTCGCCTTTAACCATATGCCAGCGGATTTGGGCAAGTTCAGTCAATATGCATGGACGCACAGTCAGTCGCATATTCTGGATTTAACGGGTGGTTTTGATGCTTATGCGCAGCGCCTGACCGACAGACGTGACGCTTCACTCTTGAAAAAGGTGGCAACCAATGAGCGCAAACTCAGTAAAAAATCGGGTGAGTTGCGTTTTGAATTGCTAAGCGTTAGCGACGCAGATTTCGCCGCCTTGATAGCAGGGAAGCGTGATCAGTTTCAGCGCACTGTAGGGGCTGAGCATGATATTTTCAGGCTGGATTGGGTCAGGCAGGTAATGGATGAAATCAGGGTGGCAAATACCCCAGATTTTGCGGGCGTGTTATCGACGCTGTATGCGGGTGATACCTTGATTGCGGCACATTTTGGTATGCGTTCCGGCAAGGTCTTGCATTACTGGTTTCCCTGGTATCACACGAACTTTGCTGAATATTCACCGGGCCTCGTACTGCTCGCGCAATGCGCCAGATATGCAGCCCAGACAGGGGTAGCTACGATCGATTTGGGCAGGGGCGACCAGGCTTACAAACTCCGGTTTGCCACAGGTGCGCACCAGTTATGTGAAGGGGCTGTCAGCTCACCTGCCATCTTGAGCAAAGTGCAGGCTGGTCTCTATCATGGCAAGCAAATGTTGAAAGCATCCAGCCTGGGGCAGCATTTGCGTAAATTACGTCAGGCTACCAAGTAAGCCTGGATCAATAAGCGTTTTTATCACCAAGTACGACCTTGATGGTACGCCAGATAATAACAATGTCCAGCCAGATGGACCAATGCTGGATGTAGTAAAGATCATATTCAATACGTTCTTCCATTTTTTCCAGAGTCTCGGTTTCACCACGCAAACCATTGACTTGCGCCCAGCCAGTGATGCCAGGTTTGATCTTGTGACGGAACATGTAGCCACTCACCAGCTTGCGGTACAACTCATTATGTTCAACCGCATGGGGACGGGGGCCAACCAGGCTCATCTCACCCTTGAGCACATTGAATAACTGAGGCAATTCATCCAGAGAAGAGCGGCGCAGGAAACGGCCAAATTTGGTGACACGTGGATCGCCAACAGTGGCCTGTACTACCCGTTCATTTGGATTGCTTTGGCGCATGCTGCGGAATTTGTAGACGTTGATGGGGCGGCCAGCTATCCCGTACCTGACCTGTTTAAAAAACACTGCTCCGGGTGAACTCAGTTTGACGCCTATCGCTAACAGCAACAAAATTGGAGACAAAAAAATCAGGCCAAAGAAAGAGCCAAATAAATCCAGCATGCGCTTGGGCAGGGCCGCCAGGCCTATGAATGGCGTTTCTGTCGATGCCAGCACCGGGCGGCCAGCCAATTCACGCAATTGTATGCCCGGCATACCAAAAATCAGTGATTCGGGTACAAAGTAAGTGGATGCAGTGCTGTCTTCCAGAATTGCAATAATTTCTGCCAGTTCTGGCGGTTCCCTGGTATTCAAGCCTATGAAGACCACATCGACGTTGACGTGGCCTGTCTCGGCATCAACAATCCAGGCGGCGGCGTCGCTCAAGTCGCCCAGTCTTTCCAGATTGCTGGGCGGGCGCGACTCATTCCTGTTATCGAAAAAGCCGACGAAGTCAATCGCAGCCAGTGGTGTATTGCGCAGCGACTCTACCAGGTCCGAGCAAGCCGAATTTGACCAGATCAGCACTGCCTTGCGTCTTCTTGTAGGGTTGGAGTAATAATATACAGCCAGCTTGCGCATGATCAGCGCAGTCAGCAAAAGCGTGAATGGTGTGGTGAACAACCAGATCAGCATGACTGCCCGTGACAGTCGTTCGGCAGACTTGTCGACGTAAGCACTCAATAGTACAACCATGAACACTACAAACCAGCGTGCAGTAATGCTGGGGAAGGCGGCCAGTACGTGCTTTTCCTGCAGTGTTCCCAGTAGCTGTTGGCTGGAGAAAACGATGATGCTGGAGAGGCCGGCAATCAACATGCGTACGCCAAAAATCTCAGTATCCGCGTGATTGGAATACAGGATGATGCCCAGCAGTGTCAGGTAGGTCGTTATGCCAAATGCAACGCCTGTGAATGCAGCCAGAATTTGCGCTGATTGTGAAGTGTTGGAGGCGGGTGAAGCATTGAGCATGATTGTGGGGTTTTTCGCTTATATTTCTGGGATTGATGCGCTAGAAATTCTTTTCGCACAAATTACTGTGCACGAATGTTTAGTTTTTTTGCCCTGACAATAGTTTTTTGATCTTCCCAAGCTGCCAGCGATGCAGGTGTTCCCGGAATTCAGGGTTTTCATATCTGGGCGCACGCTTTATTGCAGCACCAAGGTAACCTGCAATAATGAGCAAACCGCCAATGATAAAAGGTTTTTCACGCATGCGGAAAATCCCTGAGGCCAGCGCATACAAGGGGTGGTAGCCCATGAACCAGATGCCGCGCCCCCAGCGCAGACGACCCCGATACACGTTCTTGTCAGACGAGCCCATCAGGCGGTGATGCATGAGTATGGCGTCAGGATGCAAAAAGCTTTTGGTCGTCCAGCCTTTCATGCGGGCAGTATGCACATCAATACCATCCCACAGGACTTCTTCCACAAAGCCGCCGATTTCTTCAAATGCCGTTCGACGGTAGAGCTTGAACTGACCAGCGACATGCTCATCAATGATGATTTCTTCTATCCTTTGACCTTCTTCTTCACGAAAGACCTTTCCTGACACTGCGGCCAGTTTGGGTTCAAGGGCAAATTGTTCAAACATGCATTCAAGATAGCGCGGTCCAAATGACATATCGCCATCCAGCTTGGCGATATATTCATAGTCCTGATGCTCAATTTGGGTGATGCCAAATTTAAAAGCGGCGACCACACCGCCACCGACCTTGCGAAAACCACGGTCGGGGCGCTGCACCAGCCGGATAAATGGGTGTTCGGCGGCATATTCGCGGACGATATCAGCGGTACCATCTTGTGAGCCGTCATCGACGATGATCCACTCTACCGGTTTGACTGTTTGCGCTACCATCGAGTCCAGTGTCAGCCTGATCAGATCGGCTTCATCACGTACCGGCGCAATAATGACCAGCGGGACCACTCTGGCAGGACTTGCTGATGGCAGTGTACTCGGGCTTTGCATAATTAGTCTTTCTTACTTTTATTTGCATGTTAACTGAGCTTTGAGTTGCCCACAATTCAATAAAGGTTAATTTTTGTAATTAAATAGCAATGCTATTAGCGCTGCTACCTTATTGCTACAGGGTTTTGTTGTCCTGACAAAAATTTGCATCTATTCTTACTATTGCAATATAAAATGAAGTTCTTTCTATGAAATGTCCCAAGTCAGATGACAATTTGGTCCAAATTTTCTGCTTATTCTGAAATAACTGCCCGTAAACTGCTGACTGCAGTGCTGGTCTTTGCTTTTATTGGACAACTGCAAGCGCAAGAAATCAAGACTGGCCCGGCAAATGGCATGAAACTGGAAAGCCAGCTTTTGCAATTGCCTCAAGCAGACAAAGCACCGGCACCCGCAAAAAATACTGTGGATGAACTGCCAGGCGAGGCTGCTGCTGACGTAATAGGCGAGGGCGATCAATTACTGATTACTGTGTTTGGGCAGCCCGACCTGACTGCCGATGTCACCATAGGTGAAAGTGGTGTCATTACCTTGCCTTTGGTTGGTACTGTCGAAGTCAAGGGTAAGACTGCCACAGAAATTGCCGCCATCTTTGCAAAAAAACTGGAACAAGGGCAGTACATCAAAAATCCCAGGGTTTCCATTAAAGTCATGCAACAGCTAAGCCGGACTTTTTCTGTGCTGGGTGAGGTATTGCGGCCAGGGCGTTATCCCCTGACGGGGCAAATCAGTATTCTGGAAGCCTTAAGCCTGGCCGGTGGCGTTTCGCAAAAAGCAGAAAAGAGCTTGCGCATATTGCGCCGTGAGCCAGGTAAGTCTGCTTCTGAGCTGCAAGAATATGCGTCTGTAAAGCTTGAACTGGACGCTACAAAACTCGCACCCGAGCTGGCACAAAAAATTCAACCGAATGATGTTTTATTCGTCCCCTTGCAAAAGAATTTTTATGTCTATGGTGAAGTGCGTCGCCCCGGTGAATATCCCATGGAAGATGATTTGAATGTCATGCGGGTATTGTCCATAGGTGGTGGTGTTACTGACAGGGGCTCGGTGCGGCGTATCATCATCCATCGTAAAACGGAAAGTGGTGAATTGCGCGAAATTTCGTCTGGCATCACTGACAAGGTGTTGCCGGGTGATGTGGTGTATATCAAAGAAAGAATATTCTGACGTCTATGATAAAAACCTCCCCCAGTGAATTGGTACTATCCTTTGCACAAATAGGCGCGATGATACGGGCGCGCCAGTTGTTGATCGCTTTCGTCATGATAGTTGCGGTTGTTGGTGCTGCGGTGGCCAGCTTGATGTTGCCAAAAACCTATGTTGCAGTAGCTGATATTTTCATCGATTACCGCGTCAACGACCCTATCGGTGGCAGGCAATTTCATCCCATGCAGGATGAGAGTTATCTGCAAACGCAATTTGATGTCATCAAGAGCGTGCAAGTGGCTGAGCGTGTTATTCAGGCTTTGGGTTTGCAAACTACGCCTGAGGCCAAGCGCTTTGTGCAGAGATATGGCGAGCAACGCGGCTTGCGGGCTCTGGCCGAAACCATCGTCAGGAATACCGATGTTTCACCACATAAGAATAGCCGCGTCATAGAAATCCAGTATTCATCAAGTGACCCCAGGCATGCCAAGGATGTTGCCAATGCCATAGTCAAAGCCTATATAGACCTGTCGCTGGAGATGATGAATGCACCAGCCAGGGCGCGGCGCGATCAATACAATGCCCAACTCGAATCCATGAGCAGGCAGATTGATGAGTTGCAGAAAAAACTGACCGCTTATCAACAGGAGTACCAGATCGTCGATGTCGATGAAAGAGCTGACCTCGAATCCAAGCAAATGAATGCCTTAAGTGTGCGTTTGATCGACATACAACTGCAAAGAGTGGAGGCACAAGCCAAGCGCCAGTCTCTTGAGAAATTGGTCAGAGGGGGCAGTCCTGAATCAGATATTCCTGAAATTGCAGGTATAGGTCATATTTCAGGGTTGAAAGCAGCCTTGATATCACTTGACGTTCAGTTGGCAAATGCAAAAATCACCCTGGGGCCGCGTCACCCAAAATATATGGCGATCAACGATGAGCGTCAGGCATTGCTGGACAAATTGAAACGTGAATCTGCCACAGCATTTGATATGCTGGGCGCGGCAGAGGCACGCCTGACTCAACAAGAAAAAGCGATAGAAACAGAAATTGCCAGTTACCAGAAAAAGACTTTTGAAAACAAAAAGCACAGGGACGTTATCAGTTCTTACCAGCGTCAGCTCGACAGCGTACAAAAAATCTACAATGCGGCAATCCAGAAATTTGATGAATTGCTGATGACTAGTAATGTGGCAATCTCCAATGCCTCAGTCATGCAATGGGCTGAATTGCCTGAGAAGCATGCCAAGCCTTTGCTGCGCAATAATCTGGTGTTTGGTTTGCTGGCCGGCCTGGTATTTGGATTTGGCCTGGCTTTCTTGTTGGAATTGATGAACCGTCGCGTGCGTTGCCTGGAAGACCTGGAGCGTGAATTTGATGAACCTGTGATGGCAAAAATTGGATTTGATGAAAAACTGACTGGCAATGGACAAGGTGGTTTGCATGCAAGCTGAATCCATGAACCAGCCAGCCTCAAAAATAGGGCGACTCGGCGAGTTATTCCTGCAAAAAGGTTTGCTCACGCCTGAGCAGATTGATCAGATCGCTCAACTGCAAAAAGAAAAAAAACTCAGGTTTGGTGATGCAGCCCTGGCGCTTGGTTATTTGACTCAGATACAGCTTGATCAGGCTTTGGGCGAGCAATTCGGCTATTCAACCAAGGACTTGATGAACGGCCGCGCCGACAAGTCTCTGAAATTTTTCTATTTCCCCTTCAGTAAAGAGGCTGAAGAAATTCGCCGCCTGCGCAGTGAGTTGCTCTTGAAGTTCAGTGGGCAGGATAAAATCAGGATCACCCTGGTCAGCCCTGCACGTCGTGACGGTAAATCCTATATGGCCGCCAGCCTGGCGATCGCTTTGTCCCAAGTCGGCAAGCGCACTTTGCTCATAGATGCAGATCTGCGCAGTGGCAATCTGCATGAATATTTCTCTTTAGGTAAGCCGGATGGTTTGTCTTCAGTACTAGCCGGACGTATTACTGCAGCCGGTGTCTTGATACAACTCATGCCGAATTTGCATTTTTTACCCTCAGGGCCACAACCTCCAAATCCGCTGGAGATTTTACGCGCCCCGCGCATGCGTGAATTGCTGGAATCTTGCTCCGACCAGTTTGATGCTTTTGTCGTGGATACGCATACGGCCACTCTGGCATCTGACGCACAAATGGTTGCCCACCAAACGGGTAGTGTCTTGCTGGTAGCAAGAAAAGATCATACCTATGTCGATGAATTGCGTCAGGCCAAAGCCGATATGCAGGCTGCCGGTGTCGAAGTATTGGGCACGATTTTCAATCAGTATGAACCTGCCGGTGCGAACCGGTTTGCACCATTTACCTGGGGTATGCGCTTGTTGTCCAGATTGTTCCGGCGAAAAAACTGAGTTCTCATGGCTGAGTTGAGTATTTGTATCTGCACCTATAAAAGACCAGAGTTATTGCGGCGCTTGTTGCAAGCCATTTTGACGCAGACCTTGCGAGATGTGGCGATAGAGCTTGTCGTTGTGGATAATGACAACAATCAGTCTGCAGCAAAAGTGCTAGGCGAGATGGCTGCCAGTTTCGAGGGTAGACTCAAGTCGCTGAACCTGGCGAATTCGAATATCTCATTGGCCAGGAATGCAGCGATAGCTGCTGCCAGCGGGAACTGGATAGTCATGATCGATGATGATGAAGTACCGGTGCCTGACTGGCTGGAACAGCTATTGAAAGTACAAAAGGCTGAGCAAGCCGATGTCGTGTTTGCCCCAGTATTACCTGAATACTCTGAGAGTACGCCAGCATGGATACGTGAGGGGGGCTATTTCGATCGCCGCCGCATGCCTACCGGCACAAAAATTGATCATAAGGACGCCCGCAGTGGCAATGTCCTGATCCGTCGCTCAATACTGCAGGATATAGCTTCCTCACAAAAAGACGGCATAGGCCCGTTTGATCCCGCTTTTGGTACTACTGGTGGCGAAGATACCATGCTGTTTCGCCGCCTGGATAGGCTGGGTGCTGTCATGGTCTGGTGTGATGAGGCGCCGGCAGATGAATTTATTCCGGCGGACAGAGCAACCGCAAAATGGTTGCTGCAAAGGTCTTACCGCACCGGGCAATTATTCATACGTACCGAACTGGCGATGAAAGAGGGCAACAAGAAGATCGGCCCTGCATTGATACTCAGTGCCCGTGCTTGCGTGCAATTTTTCCTGGCACTGATATTCGCGTTGCTGCTATTGCCCTTCAAGTTCTTGCGCAGTTTCACCTGGCTAAGAGTGGCTGCGTCACAATTGGGCAAGCTCAGTTATTTTTGGGGTAGTGCCAGCCACGCATATGGCAGCCAGCCAGCAAAGAAATAGTTCATGACGGTTCATCAATCTCATCGCTTGCAGGCTCTGGACGGCTTACGTGCTGTATCCATTGCGCTGGTTTTTTTATCGCACATAGGATTTGGTCATCTCTTCCCTGGTGGTCTGGGCGTGACTATTTTCTTTTTTATCAGTGGCTTTATCATTACCAAGCTGATGCTGGCAGAGTGGGATGCCAGCGGCAGCATGAGCATAAGAAATTTTTATCTGCGCAGGATATTCAGGCTGACACCAGCCTTGCTGGTTTTTGTATTGACGTCGCTGATATTGATGTGTGTGGTGGGAGATCACTGGGAGTGGGAAGAGGTCGCCTCAGTCTTTTTTTATTTTGCGAATTACTACGGGATTTATTCAAGCTTTAGCGGTGAGTTGATCAAGCAACCGCTGGCGATTACCTGGTCATTGGCGGTGGAAGAGCATTTCTATTTTATTTTCCCTTTTCTTTTCATGGGCTTCGTCAGCGTGCCTAAGCGTTTTTTGAGCCTGATTGTAGCAATTCTTCTCGCGATGCTGACCTGGCGCATCTATCTCGTGCTTGACATAGGCCTGGATAATTTACCGCATTACAGGATTTATACCGCAACCGATACCCGTGCTGATTCAATATTGTATGGAGTTGCCCTGTCGCTGGTATTCGCACGCTATTCAGACTTTGCGCAGCAATTGTCACGTGGGCGGATTTTCTTTCTTGGTGTATTTTTGCTTTTACTGACCTTGGCAATACGTAGCGAAGAATTTCGTGAATCTTTGCGCTATTCCATGCAGGGCGTCGCCTTGTTTTGCATGTTCCCAGCCCTGGTCTATGGGAAAAATGGGATAAGCAGTTTTCTGAAATGGTCGCCAGTTGTTTATCTGGGACGCATCAGTTACTCCCTGTATCTATATCACTGGCTGGTGACGCATAGCGTCGCCCATTTTTTGCCAGAATTGACAACACTGCCGAGAATAATGCTCATCACTTTGTTGTCTTTGGTGCTGTCCCATTTGTCATATCGTTACATAGAGCAGACTTTTCAGAATCTTGGGCGCAAATTAATGGATTGACGCTTTCTGTGCCAGTTTAAATCGCCGACTGGAAGAGCTGACAGCGATGAGGCTGAAGATAAAGAATACGTTCTGGAATACAAAACCGCGAAACAGGCTGCTTTCAGTGAAATTGGTAATGATGACCACAACCAGCATGGCGGACCAGAAGGCGGCTTGCTGCCTGTCCTGATGCGACAGGGTGACCAGCATTTTTGCTTGCATCAACAAGGTCAGGATCACCAAAATCAATCCAACCAGACCTTGCTCATTCAAGATATCCAGATAGCCATTGTGGGACTGCAAAGGTATCCAGTGCAGGGCATCAATCACAAATTGAGAGAGGCTGTCTGGCCCCAGCCAGAATGCGCCATAACCCAGGCCAAACAGATAATGTTTGTTAATTTCCATTTCAACCAGTTGCCAGACATCGGTGCGGCCAGTCAGGTCTGTACCTTTGCCAAACAAACCAGCAATAGGTGATGCAGCTTCTTGCCAGGTAGGCAGGCGAGACTCTTGCATAAAGAAAATATAGATGGCGATGGTGAGCAGGCAAATCACTACCATGCTGGCGCGTGTCAACGAGTAAGAAGAAGAAATATGTCGCTTGCGCAGCATATGAAAAACACCTGAGGTCAGCAAGGTGATGATCATGCTTGTAGAGCTTTTGCTCATGACCAGCATGAAGAAAGAAAACAGTATGCCTGGCACCAGACTCCTGATGCCCACGGTTTCAGTGCAAACCTTGATCTGCCATAATAAGATGCTGAGGGCGGCAACCTGGCCCAGTTCATTTTTTTGTGACAAGGCACCACGCCATGCGCCGCCCAGATCGTAGTCTATGCCTATGCTGGGGACTGCGACTGCCATAAAAAAAGACAGTATCAGCATGCCCGTCAATGTGTACAGGACATAATTCACCATCATTTTCAGTGGGCGATCAGCCAGTTGTATGCTGAAACCTATCATGACCAGACCGTAGAGCTGTATGGCACGTTTAAAGGTGGTTGCAGGCAAGGGTGACCAGGCACTTGATGCCAGGCACCAGATCAGCACGATCGCCAGGAAAGGGTTCATGGCCCGTATATCCTGCAAGGCTTCAGGCAAATGGCGATAAAGGATGAATGATGCTAATAGAAACAGGCTGCCCCATTGGAGTTTAGTGGTCAGCGATCCTTCCATGGTCAGGGCGGAAGAGCCGGTATAGTCCCAGGATATGCCATAAGGTAACAAGGAAAAAACCACGAACAGAATGATCATCAGTTTGACGATTCTGGTTTCCAGCAGGTTCAGGCTGGTATTGCCGGGCAGTACGGACAAATTTTGCATTTCTCAATACTAATGTCATGTGTTTGTGCGATATTCTAATGGCTACCTTGTCTGTTGCGACCCAAACTATGAAGTATTTTCGATTGCCAGTATTTTTTGCCTTCAGATTGACGCTGCTGAGTCTTGTCTGCCTCTTCCCGTCTTTCGCAACAGCCGGTGATATTGCCTGGTATCGCTTTGAAATCAATGAAGACGCCTTGTCGCCGGTGGTGGATTTTGGCGGCATGAATCACGCTTTGGAAGCCGCTGACCGGATATTCGTCAAGCAGGGACATTTTTACCGGGTAGGGCCAGATGGCAGGGCAGCTACAAAAGACGATGCACGCGTGCGCTTCTTTGGTATCAGCTTGTCCAGTGCTGCAAATTTTCCTGAAGAAAAAGATGCGCAAAAAATAGCCCGTCGTTTGCGCAAGCTGGGTTTCAATGCAGTGCGCCTGCACCATCTGGACAGTATCCTCAGCGATAGCCAGGATCAACCGCGTGGTATTTTGACCACAGCGGCATATCCCAGCTTCAATGAGGCAGCATTGCGGCGTTTGCGTGTTTTTATTGACGCGCTCAAGGCCGAGGGCTTGTATATCAATCTGAATTTGCATGTGGCTTATCAATTTCGCCCCGCCGTTGATCAGGTCACGCCCCTGATGACTGGCGAGCAAATGCCTTTTGCCAGCCATCCCTTGCATCTATTCGAGCCGCGCATGATCAGTCTGCAGGCAGAATATGTGCAGCAGTTATTGCGCAGGCTGGATCTCAAGGACGAGCCTGCTTTGGCCATGGTGGAAATCAATAATGAATCTTCCCTGTTGGGTGCCTGGCAGCGTGGCCAGCTGGATGGTTTGACTGGCGAATATGAGAGAGCTTTGCAACAGCATTGGCAAAAGTGGGTGCTGCGCCAGCATGGACATGCGGATAATGTCTGCAAGCTATGGGATAGTTGCTCGTTGACGCGCAAAGGTGTTATCAATGTCAAGTCGTCTGAAGCTGCCATATTGGAATATGGTGAAGGCTGGGTCGCCGGCGTGCAGCGCTTTTCACGGCGGGCCATCAATAAATTGGGTTGGGAGACGCCAGTCTCCTTGCAACAGCAATATCGTCCCCATCAAAAAGGCAATGGCCGCAGGGTATTGGATTATGTGCGGTTTTTATCTGATCTTGATCAGCAATATTTAAATCTCATACGCAAAACTATTCGACAGGAAGCAGGGGATTTGTTGCCTGTGACTGGTACCCAAATGTATTTCGGTGGAGTTGCCTTGGCCGATGCGCAACAGCAGATGGATTATGTTGATGAGCATTTCTATGTTGATCACTATGATTTCCCTCGTAAGGAATGGGACAGAAATGACTGGCGCATCCGCAATAGCTCAGTCTTGCGTGAGGGCTGGCAATCGTTGTTGCAGCGTGCCTATGTGCGTGATGCACGCAAGCCCTTTGTGGTCAGTGAATTTAATCAGGCTTTTCCAAATCGCCAGTCTGCAGAAATTTTGCCTGTCATGAGTGCAATTGCCAGTGCCCAGGATTGGGATGGACTGTTTCTGTTTCAATATATAGACGGTGATCGCTGGCTTTCTGTTCCTGACAGCTTTGGACTAAGCGGACATAGCGGTCAATTGGCGGTGAATGGCTTGGCGGCGGCCTTGTTCAGGCAATACCAGGTGCAGCCATTGCCAACCCAGATGAATATAAACCTGGCACCGGACGAGCGCACTATGCTGGGTGCCTTGCGTGATGGTGTCAGTGGCGGCGGTTTGCCAGCGTATTTGCAGGCGCAGTACGGCATAGATTATAAACATGCTTTTTATACGCGTGTGGCTATGTTATATGGCACGCAATCCAAGTCAGCAGGGTCAGCACAGCGTACTGCCAGACTGTGGCATGAAGATGATATGCATTGGGCTGCACCTGGTGGGCAATTGCGTTATAACGAGTCTGGTCCATGGTTGACGGCTGATACAAGTTATACGCGTTTGTTTGCAGGGCGCAAAGCGCAAGTTTCATCCATGATGGATGTTGACAAATACCTGCCCGCATTTTCAGAAAAAGGGCGGCAATATGGCGTCGTCATGCTGACTAGCCGTGATGCCTTGCCCTTGAAGGACAGCCGCCACCTGCTGCTGGTCTTGAGTGGGGCCACTGCGACAACGCAGCCAGGTGTACAACCTGAGCGCCCCAAGCAATTGATCAATTATGAGGGGCAATCTGCCTGGTGGACGCTGGAGCCTGATTTGGCAACAGCCAGGAAACCCTCAGGTTCACTTGATGGTGCCGCACCTGTCTGGTTGGAGCGGATACCAGTCAAACTATTCCATGCCAGCAAAAGCAAAAAGATCACGATATTTCCTCTGGATGGAAATGGTGTGCGCATGAAGGCTTTGCCAAATACTGCGATCATCAAAAAAACAGATGGTTTTGAGCTGGATTTTGATTTTCCATCACCCTGGTATGAGATTGTACTGGAGTAGGTAAGCGGGAATCAGCACTCAAAACCGAGTGTGCCGAATTTATCGCGCTGAAATAAAAGTGTTCTGATTAAAAAGATTGCAGTTTCTTGCGGGAATTTGAAACTTAATTTTCTTTAAGTAAAAAGTTGAATCGCCGAATTTTATAATGTGAAATGAATTTTTCACATTGTGAAAAATAACTATCTCACTGCACAAATTATTTTTCTCATTCTAAGAAATATAATTTCACATCGCAAAAAAGTAAATTTAAGTATTTGATTTTAAACGATTAAATATTTGTCATATGTCTTATATAAGACATTGTTGCTGCGCAAAAAATACTCTATTATTTCTCTCAACGGATTCACTTTTTCATTTGATTTGCCCACAGGAGAGAAACATGACAACTCGCGCACAACAAGTAGCTGATTTGCAAAAAGACTGGGATACCAATCCACGCTGGAACGGTATCAAGCGTAATTACACGGCAGAAGACGTGGTTCGCCTGCGCGGTTCCATCAAGGTTGAACATACTATCGCCAAAAACGGCGCGATCAAATTGTGGGATCTGGTCAATAACGAGCCTTTCATCAATGCCCTGGGCGCTTTGACTGGTAACCAGGCCATGCAACAGGTCAAAGCTGGCTTGAAAGCCATCTACCTGTCTGGCTGGCAAGTTGCTGGCGACGCCAACGTTGCCGGTGAAATGTATCCTGATCAATCCCTGTACCCAGCTAATTCTGTGCCACTGGTTGTCAAGCGCATCAACAACACGCTGACACGCGCTGACCAGATCCAATGGTCTGAAGGTAAAGACGACATCGACTTCTTCGCCCCTATCGTGGCTGATGCTGAAGCCGGTTTCGGTGGTGTATTGAATGCTTTTGAATTGATGAAAGCGATGATCGAAGCGGGCGCATCTGGCGTCCACTTTGAAGATCAACTGGCTTCTGTCAAAAAGTGCGGCCACATGGGCGGCAAGGTTCTTGTTCCTACCCGTGAAGCGATTGAAAAACTGAACGCAGCACGTCTGGCTGCCGACATCATGGGTACGTCTACTGTGATTTTGGCCCGTACCGATGCTGAAGCAGCTGATTTGCTGACATCTGACGTTGATCCTAACGACCAACCTTTCTGCACAGGTGAGCGCACAGTCGAAGGTTTCTACAAAACCAAACCAGGTCTGGAACAAGCGATTTCCCGTGGCCTGGCTTATGCAGAATATGCTGACTTGATCTGGTGTGAAACCGGCAAACCTGACCTGGAATTCGCCAAGGCATTTGCTGACGCTATCCATGCCAAGTTCCCAGGCAAATTGCTGTCCTATAACTGTTCCCCCTCTTTCAACTGGAAGAAAAACCTGGACGATGCAACGATCGCCAAATTCCAGAAAGAACTGGGCGCAATGGGCTACAAATTCCAGTTCATCACACTGGCAGGTTTCCATGCGTTGAACTACGGTATGTTCAATCTGGCACATGGCTACGCACGTCGCCAGATGTCTGCCTTCGTTGAATTGCAGGAAGCTGAATTCGCAGCAGCAGAAAAAGGCTTTACAGCAGTTAAACATCAACGTGAAGTTGGTACTGGTTACTTTGATGCAGTGACACAAACTATCCAGCAAGGCAAGTCTTCTACAACAGCGCTGCATGGCTCCACTGAAGATGAACAATTTTTCGATGCAAAAAAAGTAGCGTAAGTATTTAAAGTAATCTCCCAAGAAAAAACCGCGCAGATTGTTATCTGTGCGGTTTTTTTATTGCATGGTGTGTTGCGTTCTTGGTTTGCTCTGATCTGATGTTTCAGCGCATTTGCTTTTGGACTTTTCTCTCACGCAGCAATAGCCCGATAAAGCGCCAGGCTTGCGTCGTGTAGCGTTGCCACAGACGGCGCGGTTCACTGGCCAGGCGCCAGAACCATTCCATGCCTATCTTTTGCATCCATAAAGGCGCACGTTTCTTCTGGCCCAATGCAAACTCCATCGCCGCACCTACGCACAATATCAGTGGCACATTGTCAGTGGTGAATTGTGCTCGATAACGAAATGCCAGTCTTTCCTGCTTGGGCATGCCCAGGCAAATGAAAAGGATGTTTGGTTTTGCAGCCTGTATGCGCTGTATTGCCATGTCACTTTCTGCACCATCTGCAGTGAACTGCATGGATGGGCAAAAAATATCGACCTTCAACCCAGGATAAGTCTTGGCGAAGGGCTCCAGCAAAAGACTCTCTTGTCCCGGCATGCCACCCAGGACAAAAATCGATAAATCTTTTTCTATGCAGCCTTGGCACAGCGACACAAACAGGTCGGCACCAGTTACTCGTTCTGGCAAGGGCAGGGCGCACATCTTGCTGGCCCAGATGATAGGCATGCCATCGGCAAAAATATAATCTGAAGTGGCATACATGCTCTTGAACTCAGGCTCATACTCGAGTTTGGTCATATGATCGACATTTGGCGTCACCACCACACGGCTGGCATGATCACGGTTGCTGGCAACTTCCAGCAAATGCTGATTGGCCTCTGCAAAACGCATATTGCAGATATCCAATCCGAACAGGCGGGTAATGAGCGGTTGTGTCGCGGGTGAATTCATGATGTGTATGGCTGAAGTGGTAAATTAATTATCGCATAAGAGATACGCGGAAATGCTCAAGGCATGAGGAGTAAATGGATTAAGCAGGTAAAATAAAGCAAACTAAAAACCGGTGGCATCCATGCAACACAGAACCAGAATCAAAATTTGCGGCTTAACCCGAACAGAAGATGTGCGATCCGTTGTCGCGGCAGGTGCTGATGCCCTGGGTTTTGTGTTTTATCCGCCCAGTCCGCGCTATGTTATGCCTGAGGTAGCCGGTACTTTGTTGCGAGGAATTCCTCCCTTCGTGATGTCGGTAGGTTTGTTCGTCAATATCGATGAAACAAGCTTGCAGAAAGTCATAAAACTAGCTCCCGTGCAATTGCTGCAATTCCACGGCGATGAAACCCCTGAGCAATGCGCCAGTCTGGCGGCTAGCGTCAATCGTCCTTTTATTCGTGCTTATCGCGTCAAACCTGACACAAAGCCCGAGGATTTGCTAGAATGTGAGCAGTCTTATCGTAAGGCTAGTCCTTTATTCAGTGGTTTATTGCTAGATACCCATGTTGATGGGTACGGCGGTAGTGGAAAGGTTTTTGATTGGTCTCTCATTCCAAAAGAGCTCGCGCCTCGGGTCGTTTTAAGTGGTGGCTTGAGCGTACAGAACGCGACTGGCGCAGTTAGTCAGGTTCGCCCGTTTGCGGTCGACATCAGCAGTGGTGTCGAAGCGGCAAAGGGTATCAAGGATGAGGCCAGCGTGTGCGCGTTTATCGCAGCAGTGCGTCTGGCAGACAATCAGGAATAGTGATGGTATCTGGGGTGTCTCCCCGGTGCCTCGCTTTCAAGCCAGTTTGAAGGAAAGAAAATGAAAGAACTCCAGTCTTTGGATGCTCAGTTTGAGCGTCAGTCTATCGCCGGTCAGGCAATTTACCAGTCAGCCCAATATCACTTACCCGATTCACGCGGGCATTTTGGCCAGTTCGGTGGCACTTTTGTGTCGGAAACACTGACTCATGCTTTGACTGAACTTAAAGAAGCCTATGCCAAGTTCCAGCACGATGCTGAATTTCTGGAAGAGTTTCGCAATGAATTAAAATACTTTGTCGGTCGCCCATCGCCTGTGTATCACGCCAAACGCTGGTCTGATTTGATGGGTGGGGCGCAAATCTATTTCAAGCGTGAAGACTTGAATCATACCGGTGCCCACAAGATCAATAATGTGATCGGCCAGGCTTTGCTGGCCAAGCGCATGGGCAAGCCGCGCGTTATCGCTGAGACCGGTGCCGGTCAGCATGGTGTGGCTACTGCCACTATCTGTGCCCGTTTTGGTCTGGAATGCGTGGTGTATATGGGGTCGGAAGACGTCAAGCGCCAGGCGCAAAATGTGTATCGCATGAAGTTGCTGGGAGCTACCGTAGTGCCGGTCGAGTCTGGCTCCAAGACCCTGAAAGATGCACTCAATGAAGCCATGCGTGACTGGGTGGCAAATGTGGACAATACTTTTTACATCATAGGCACGGTGGCTGGCCCACATCCTTACCCCATGATGGTCAGGGACTTCCAGTCTGTCATCGGTGAGGAGTGCTTATGGCAGATGCCTGAGCAAACCGGACGTCAGCCAGACCATGTCGTGGCTTGCGTAGGCGGTGGCTCGAATGCCATGGGTATTTTTTATCCTTACATAGATCATCAGCAAGTAAGGCTCATCGGTGTTGAGGCTGCAGGCGAGGGTCTGGACAGCGGCAAGCATTCTGCTTCGCTAACAGCAGGCTCACCTGGCGTACTGCATGGTAACCGTACTTATTTGTTGCAGGATGAGAATGGCCAGGTCATAGAAACCCATTCTGTCTCAGCGGGTTTGGATTACCCGGGCGTAGGCCCTGAGCACGCATGGTTGAAGGAAAGCGGCCGTGCGCAGTACGTGACGATTACCGATGATGAGGCGCTTAAGGCTTTTCATGATTGCTGTCGCATTGAAGGCATTATTCCTGCGCTGGAATCCAGTCACGCTCTTGCCTATGCAGCCAAGCTGGCAGCGACTTTGCCTAAGGACAGAATCGTTCTGGCAAATCTGTCTGGCCGTGGCGACAAGGATATGCATACTGTGGCAGAGCGGGCAGGGCTGAAGTTCTGATTCGCCATTGCGCAATGACATACAGGCACATCCATAGAGAGATGCTGCCTGTATGTTTTTCCTATCAAGAATTTAGATTGATGCCATCACATTGTTGATAGCGCATCAAATGAGGACCGACAAGATGTCAAGAATTCAAAATACTATGGTTGCTTTGGCGGCCAGTAATAAAAAAGGTTTGATCCCTTTCATCACCGCAGGTGATCCTGCGCCTGAATTAACTGTGCCTTTGATGCATGCCCTGGTCGAAGGTGGAGCCGATATTATCGAGCTGGGCGTACCATTTTCTGACCCCATGGCAGATGGCCCCGTCATTCAACGCGCTTCTGAAAGAGCCCTGCAATTTGGAGTTGGCTTGCGGGATGTATTACAATTCGTCCGCGAATTCCGGCAAAGTAATCAAAAGACACCAGTTGTGCTCATGGGGTATGCCAATCCCATAGAGCGCATGGGACAGGATGCTTTCATTACCAAGGCTGCGGAAGTTGGGGTGGATGGTGTGCTGGTAGTGGATTATCCGCCGGAAGAATGTGAAGAATTTGCAAGTAAAATGCAGCAACAGGGTATGGATACCATATTCCTGCTGGCACCGACATCTACTGACGAGCGTATTGCGCAAGTTGGTAAAATTGCCAGTGGTTATGTCTATTATGTGTCACTGAAAGGTGTTACCGGTTCTGGTGCGTTGGATCTGGACGCGGTTGCCGCCATGATCCCGCGTATCAGGAAGCATGTCAAAATCCCGGTAGGTGTGGGCTTTGGCATACGTGACGGGGCGACGGCAAGAGCCATTTCCACAGTGTCGGATGCAGTGGTAATAGGCTCGCGCATCATCCAGGAACTGGAAAATACCCCGCGTGAAAACGCTGTTGCTGCAGTGAAAAGCTTTATTTCTGGTGTCAGACAGGCTTTGGACGAGTAAAATACGCGCCTGACTGGTTCTTTTACCAGAATGAACCTGATGCCAGGTTGTTAAAAAACAGCCTGGCGGCCATAAGGAGAAAACATGAGTTGGTTAGAAAAACTGTTACCACCGCGCATACAACGCTCGGAATCTGCAAATCGTAAGTCGATTCCTGAAGGTTTGTGGGTCAAGTGTCCCTCTTGCGAAGCGGTGCTTTACCGTTCTGATCTGGAAGCCAATATCCATGTTTGCCCCAAATGCAGCCATCATTTGCGCATAGGTGCACGTGAACGCCTGGATGCCTTGCTCGATGCAGGTGGCCGTTATGAAATCGGCCAGGAAGTCTTGCCTATCGATACACTGAAATTCAAAGACAGCAAAAAATACCCCGATCGTCTGAAAGATGCATTGGAAACTACCGGTGAAACCGACGCCCTGATTGTCATGGGTGGTTCCATCATGGCGGTGCCTGTCGTTGCTGCTTGTTTTGAATTCGAGTTCATGGGCGGTTCCATGGGTTCTGTTGTTGGCGAACGGTTCGTGCGTGGCGCGCAAGCTGCGCTGGAGCAAAAAGTACCTTTCATTTGCTTTACTGCTACCGGTGGCGCACGTATGCAAGAGGGCTTGTTGTCCCTGATGCAGATGGCAAAAACCACGTCCATGCTGACTAAATTATCTGAAAAGAAACTGCCTTTCATTTCGGTGCTGACTGACCCAACCATGGGTGGTGTATCTGCTTCTTTCGCCTTCCTGGGTGATGTGGTGATTGCCGAGCCCAAGGCTTTGATCGGCTTTGCTGGTCCGCGCGTTATTGAAAATACTGTGCGTGAAAAATTGCCAGAAGGCTTCCAGCGTTCTGAATTCCTGCTGCAAAAAGGCGCAATTGACATGATTGTTGACCGTCGCAAGATGCGCGAAGAGATTGCGCGTTTGCTGGCCTTGTTGCAAAACCAGCCTGCTGAAGCTGTCTCCTCCTGATTTATAGTGAATATCCAATAAGCCCGAAGCATTTTGTTCGGGCTTTTTTTATCTTATGACAAATTTACCTGCCACCCTGGCTGACTGGCTGGCCGTACTTGAAACCCGCCATTCCAAAGAAATTGATATGGGTCTGGACCGTGTTGCTGCGGTCAAAAACAAACTGTCCATTCACTATGATTGCCCCGTCATCATGGTGGCGGGCACGAATGGCAAGGGTTCTACCTGTGCCATGCTGGAAGCAGTGTTAATGCAAGCCGGTTACCGTGTTGGCCTGTATAGCAAGCCACATTTCCTCGACTTCAATGAGCGCGCCCGCATTAATGGCGAGATGGTGAAGGATGATGTTTTCATTTCTAGCTTCAATGCCGTTGAAGAGGCGCGTGGCGATATTTCGCTGACCTATTTTGAATTTACTACCCTGGCAATCTGCAAATTGCTGGCTGATGCCAAGCTTGATGTGGTTATCCTCGAAGTTGGCCTCGGTGGCCGCCTGGATGCCGTGAATGTTATTGATGCCGATGTCTCCATTGTTACCAGCATTGATATCGATCACGTAGATTACCTGGGCGATACCCGCGAAAAGATAGGCTTTGAAAAAGCCGGCATCTTCCGTCCGGGTAAGGCAGCTATCTGTGGTGATCCTTTGCCACCTCAATCCTTGATTGATCACGCGCAAGCCATAGGTGCTGATTTGTGGCTGTTTGGCCGTGATTTCAATTATAACGGTGATAAACAGCAATGGAATTTTGCTGGCCGCAGCCAGCGCCGCAATTCTCTTGGTTACCCCAGTCTGCGAGGAGCCAACCAGCTCCTGAATGCGTCTGCTGTACTGGCCGCGCTGGAAGCCTTGAAACTTGAACTGCCGGTGGGCGCGCAAGAAGTGCGTACCGGCCTGGTGATGGTGGATCTGCCCGGCCGTTTCCAGGTCATGCCAGGTCGCCCTACCGTGGTGCTGGATGTGGCACATAATCCGCACGCAGCCGCTACCCTGGCGCAAAATCTCGATAATATGGGTTTTCATGCCTATACCTATGCGGTATTTGGTTCCATGCTGGACAAGGATATTGATGGCGTCATTGCACAATTGAAAGATAAAGTGGACCACTGGTGCGTCTCGGCCTTGCCTTTGCCGCGAGCGGCCCCAGTTGAGGTCTTGAAAGACAAATTGGTCGCCGCTGGCGTGCTGGCAGATACGGAGAAAACCGTCACCAGTTTTGATACGCCAGAGCAGGCGTATGCGGCTGCCATCAGCAAGGCGGGCGAAAATGATAGAATAGTGGTCTTTGGATCCTTTCTGACGGTGGCAGGTGTGATGCGCGCCCGTCGTTCGGCACTCCATTGATGTTTTTTGCGAACTGGTTTGTTGACGATCGTAATGGTCGTGATGATAGACCAGTTAGCTAACTAACCAGAAATTTGCACATGGGTTTGCTCTCGCGTTTTACACAGAAGCAAGAAACTTCCGATACTCAGGATAGCGGTGAATTCCGTTCCCGCGCCGAAGAAGAGAGTATCGAAACTCGTTCCAGGACCAAAAAGGCCGAGCCCAGAAGGCGCTCCAAGGTCGACGATCCCATATTGCCAGAAAAAAAACGCGCCAGACGTCGTCTGATAGGTGCAGTTGCGCTGGCGCTGGCTGCCATCATCGGTCTGCCTATGATTCTTGATTCTGACCCTAAACCTTTGGCGGACGATATCAACATCCGTATTCCGTCCAAGGACAAAGCACCGGACATCAATGCCGATGCCGTTGCACCAAAATCAAAAAAACAGGCGCCGGATGAGCCACCTGAAGAAATAATAGAAGTACCAGCTGCGCCAAAAAACAAAGTGGCAGCAACTGATGGTGCTGACAGGCAGGTCAAGCCGATGGCTACTGCGGGAGGTACTACGCTAGCCCAGACTGCACCAGCAACGGTCAAGCCAATCAAGCCTGAAGTAAAAACAGAAACTAAACCTGTAGTAAAAACAGAAACCAAGCCTGAACCAAAAGTTGAGGTTAAACCAGCGCAAACTCCCGCCAAACCTGTGGAGAAGGATGTCGCGACGGCAAAAAATGAGGCTAAAGCTGAAGCCAAACCTGCTAAAAGTGAAGTAAAACCCGTCGTCGCCAAACCCGGCAACGCAGACGATGAGGCAGCGCGCGCGCTGGCCATATTGGAAGGCAAAGCGCCGCCAGTCGCCAAACCTGTCGTCAGCAAACCTGAAACTGCAGACAAACCGACAGAAAAATCATCTTACACGGTGCAGGCTGGTGCGTTTTCCACGCAATCCAAAGTGGATGAAGTGCAGGCCAAGCTGAATGCCGCGAATATACGTTCATATACACAAAAGATCATCACCACGAATGGTGAAGTGACAAGAATCAGGGTAGGCCCCTTTGCTTCCAAAGAAGAGGCAGATAAAATGCGCGCCAAATTAAGCAAGCTGGGCCTGAGTGCCAGCCTGCCACCTAACTAAATGAGTAAGGAATATCTGGCGTGACATTGTTTGATTATCTCGTGCTGCTGATCCTGATCTGTTCCATCGTGATCAGCACCTTGCGCGGTTTAATTAAAGAAATTTTGTCACTCGTCAGCTGGGTGGTCGCATTTGTGGTTGCCAATGCCTATAGTGATGTATTGGCGACCTGGTTGCCATCCATGGTGCCTGGCCAGATGCTGCGCCTGATCGTTGCCTTTATCGCCCTGTTTATCGGTGTGCGCCTGTTGATGGCGCTGATCATGATGGCGGTTGATGCCATGATCAAGGCTAGTGGCCTGACATTGGCAGATCGTGGTTTGGGTGGTCTGTTTGGTCTGGCGCGTGGTTGCATACTGGTGCTGGCTGCCGTGCTGGTGTGCGGTATGACTTCCATACCGCAACAGCCATTCTGGACCCATGCGTGGCTTAGCCCCCTTGCAGAAACTGCAGCGCGCACGGTGATCCCGTTGTTGCCAGTCTCGGTTTCGGAGCATGTAAAGTTTTAATTGTTTTTTTTAGGAGTCCACCATGTGTGGCATCGTAGGCGTATTCTCAAATAATCCTGTCAATCAATTGATTTATGACGCGCTGCTGTTGTTGCAGCACCGCGGTCAGGACGCAGCTGGTATCGCGACAAATCATGGTAATAAGTTCGCCATGCATAAAGCGAATGGCCTGGTGCGCGACGTATTCCGTACCCGCAATATGCGTTCCCTGCCTGGGAATGTTGGTATCGGCCAGGTACGTTATCCAACTGCCGGTTCAACCAGTGAAGAAGAAGCGCAACCGTTTTATGTGAATGCACCATTTGGTATCGTGCTGGCACATAACGGTAACCTGACCAATGCAGTTGAGTTGAAAATAGAGTTGTTCAAGAATGACCGTCGTCATTTGAATACTGATTCTGACTCTGAAGTCTTGCTCAATATCCTCGCGCATCAGATACAGGAAGTCACCAGCGGCTATTCACTTGATCCTGAAGGTCTGTTCCGTGCCGTCGCCATGCTGCACAGACGGGTGCGTGGTTCGTATGCCGTCGTTGCACAAATCTCTGGTTATGGCTTGCTGGCTTTCCGTGACCCGTTTGGTATCCGTCCTTTGTGTGTCGGTGTTTCACAAACCGAAAACGGCGCTGAATACATGATCGCCAGCGAATCAGTTGCGCTTGAAGGCCTGGGTTTCAAGTTCCTGCGTGACGTAGAGCCGGGCGAAGCCTTGTTCGTCGACATGGACGGCAAACTGCATACCCAACAATGTGCAGATAATCCTAGCCTGAATCCTTGCGCATTTGAATATGTGTATCTGGCCCGTCCTGATTCCATCATCGATGGCGCTTCGGTCTACTTGACTCGCCTGAAAATGGGTGAATATCTGGCCGAGAAAGTGCGCAATCAATTCCGCGATGGTGAAATTGATGTCGTCATGCCTATCCCTGATTCTTCCCGTCCATCGGCGATGGAGCTGGCGCAGAAACTGAATCTGGATTATCGCGAAGGCTTTATCAAGAACCGTTACATAGGCCGTACTTTCATGATGCCAGGCCAGGCAGTGCGCCGCAAATCAGTACGTCAAAAGCTGAATGCCATCGGTTCTGAATTCAAGGGCAAGAGTGTCTTGCTGGTCGATGACTCCATCGTCCGCGGCACTACCAGTCGTGAAATCGTGCAAATGGCACGTGAATCTGGTGCCAGGCGCGTGATTTTTGCTTCTGCTGCGCCACCAGTGCAATTCCCTAACGTGTATGGTATCGATATGCCTACCCGTAGTGAATTGATCGCCTATGGCCGTAGCGAAGAAGAAGTGTGCCGCGAAATCACTGCCGATGCCCTGGTGTACCAGGATGTGGCGGCGATGAAGCGTTCAATTTCCGATGTTAATCCCATGTTGAAAAACATAGAAGCTTCCTGCTTTGATGGTTTTTACATTACAGGCGACGTCACATCAGGCTATCTCGACAAGCTGGAAACAGCGCGCAATAGCCCACGTCCGGATACTGAAGACTTGCTGCGTTCGCAACTGAACCTGAATCTGGCAGATCGCGCTGACTGATGAATGAATAAGAGCTGGCTATAGAGCCAGTTGGTTGAGTGCAAAAGGCCTGTACGCTTAAAGTGTGCAGGCTTTTTTTGTGCATTTGGTATCATCTGTGGCCATATCTGTTGCAATCTCGCGCATAGCCAAGATTCTTGTTTGCTGAAAAAGCATTGTATGAATTACCATTGCTGACACTGGTTCTTCAAATTGTTCTCAATTGCTCTCCAATAAGGCAAATCCCATGGCTAGCATGCTGCTGGATGTACAGAATTTGACCAAATCTTATGGCGCACGCAAGGTAGTTGATAATGTGTCATTTTCTATTGAGCGTGGGCAAACCCTGGGGTTGCTGGGCCCAAATGGGGCAGGTAAGTCAACCACGGTCAGTATAATCTGCGGATTATTGCAGCCGGAACAGGGTAAGGTATTGCTGGACGGCCAGCCCATGGGCGCAGGCAATAATGCTGTCAAATTCAAAATTGGATTGGTGCCGCAAGATCTGGCGCTGTATGACGAATTGCCTGCAAGAGAAAATCTGAAGTTGTTTGGTGCCTTGTACGGACTCTCTGGCAGCAAATTGCAACAGCGCTGCGATGCGGTACTTGAGCTGGTTAACCTGACTGACAGGGCAAGTGACAAGCCTTCTACTTTTTCAGGTGGTATGAAGCGTCGCCTGAATATCGCCGCCGCACTTTTACACGATCCTGAATTATTGATCTTGGATGAACCTACTGTTGGTGTTGATCCACAAAGTCGCAATGCGATTTTTGACAGTCTGGATGTACTCAAGGCACAAGGCCGTACACTGATCTATACCAGTCATTATATGGAAGAGGTTGAGCGTCTGGCTGATCACATTGTCATTATTGACCATGGCAAAGTCATCGCCAATGAAACGCCGGCAGATTTATACCGTCGCCTGCCTGCAAAGGCAGCATTGCAACTGGATTTGGATGCACCAATCACTGAGGTAGATGTCGCTGCCCTGAGTGTTTTGCCAGGTGTGGATAGCGTGCACATGTCAGACCAGGGCAAGCATCTGGATGTGACATTGACAGAGCATGAGGTAGCGTTTGGTTTGTTGGGTTGGCTGGCAAAAGCCGGTTACAAGACCAATCATTTTGCGACTGCGAAGACTAATCTGGAGGCTGTATTTTTGACTCTGACCGGGCGCAGTCTGCGCGATTGATCCTATTCCTGGAAACCCTATCCTGCAAGCACGTGAAATACTGAGGAATAATAATGACTGCCTTGATCGCACTGATTAGAAAAGACCTGATTCTTTTTCTGGCTGATCGCCGTGCCTTATTGCTTAATCTGGTGATGCCCATCTTGCTGGGCGCGTTCTTTGGATTTGTCACTGGCGGCAGGGAGACGAAAGATGCAGCCAAGATAGAAATTGCAGTGGTCAGCCAGGATGACCATGTCATCAGTCAAAAAATACTCAAGGGTTTAAAAGACGAGCCCACTTTATCAGTCAAGGAATTGCCATTGGAGGAAGCCAGGACCCTGGTATTGAAGGGGAAGTTGAGTGTGGCTGTGCTGATACCTGAGAAATTTGGTGAGCGTGCTGGTGGCGCACTGTTTGGTGGCAGGGAAAAGCCAGAGCTGGACATTTTCTACGATCCTTCACAAACAGCTGTGCTGGCCATGGTCAAGGGCATGTTGACGCAACAAGTCATGCAAAGTGTCAGTGCTGAAATGTTTGGTGGCAAGACCGGAACGACCTTTATTGACCAATCTTTGCGAGACCTGGAAAAGATGGGGGATGCCAATAAAAATAAAGGGGAGTTGCTCGACTTGCTCGGTAGTGTGAAAAAATTTCAGCTTAGCCAGCAGTCGGATAAAGATGCAAGTGCAGCAAGTTCGTCTGCTTCTGCGGCAAACACAGGATTGAGCATGCCCTTCGTCACTAAAGATCAGGCCATGACAGCGGGTGATCCCGTCACCAATAAATACAATGGCTATGCGCATTCATTTGCTGGTATGAGTGTGCAATTTATTCTCTTCATGGCGATTGACGCTGGTATAGGCATACTCCTGGCCAGGCGGCTGGGATTGTGGAATCGATTATTGGCAGCACCTGTTGGCTTGAATACTGTGTTGATTGCCCGGGCGCTGTCATGTGCCTTGATTGCCTGCGGTCTCATGTGTTTTATTTTCCTGGCCGCTGTTTTTGTATTTAATGTGCATATAGCGGGAAGCTTGCCCGGATTCATAGGTGTCGTGATTTCTTTTTCACTGATGACTGCCAGCTTTGGTTTGCTGATTGCCGCCTTCGGGAAAACACCTGAAGCAGCGCGTGGTATTTCCGTATTCGCGACCTTGATCATGGTCATGCTCAGCGGTGCCTGGATGCCTTCTTTCATGTTTCCACAATGGTTGCAGAGCCTGACGTTGATCGTGCCTACACGCTGGGCCGTGGATGGCCTGGATGCCATGACCTGGCGCGGTCTGGGTTTGGAGGCCGCTTTGCCGGCAGTCGGTGTGCAACTGGCTTTTGCTGCTGTTTTCGGTGCAATTGCGCTATGGCGTTTCCGTAAGAATTGAATTAACCGTAACTCTTGTCTGGTATCACAAAGTAACCAATACGAGTCGCTGTTTCAATTCTATACAAATATGAACCAGTCTTTGCTGGTATTCAAGCTTGCTTAAAAATACAATCTCGACATGAGAACATGGGCTTAGCCTGTGTTCATGCAGTTTTGTATTTTCTTGTTTGAAGCCTATGTATCCAAAATTTAGATTGCGTACCCTGACACTGGCTGTTGCCAGTGTTTTCTCGGTCACCACGTTTGCTTATGCGCAGACGACTACTCCTGAGTCCCCTAAAACCACTGAAGAAAATACTCAGGACGCCAAGGTCAAAGCCAAAGCGGGTGATAAAAAAGCAGATGCGCCCGCTGTCAAAGACACTATACAGAAAGTTACCATCAGTGGTGGCCGCACTGACCAGGAAGAGCGCCGTCAATCTACTGCTGCCAAGATTATTTTTGGCAGAGAAGAGCTGGACAGGAATGGTGACAGCAGTCTTGGTGAGGTACTCAAACGTTTGCCAGGTGTGACCGTAGGCGGACGCCCCGGGCGTGGTGGTGATATACGCATGCGCGGCATGGGTAACGGTTATACCCAGATATTGCTAAATGGTGAAAGGGCGCCCCGTGGTTTTTCCATGGACAGCCTGACGCCAGATCAGGTTGAGCGCATAGAAATTATCCGGGGTACTGTTGCCGAATATAGTACCCAGGCCGTTGCAGGTACCATCAATATTGTCTTGCGCGAAGAATACAAGCAAAAAGATGTGGATTTGAAATTCTCCCTGGGCTATGAACAGGGCAGGCTGGCACCAAATATATCGCTGACTATGCCTGGCGAAATTGGTAGTTTGTCCTATGCCTTGAGTGGTTCGGTATTTCAGAATCGCCAGCATGATGATGGACGTACATTTACTTCTGAAAAAGATCCTGCTGGCAATGATGCTTTGATACAGAATCAACAGGATCAAACCAATCGCAAGACTACTGGCATACATTTAACGCCGCGCTTTAATTATAAATTTGAGAATGGCGACACCTTGACGATGCAGCCCTTTCTGATGAATTCGCGTAGCGATTCCAGCGGGCAGAGCGAGGTGGATCAGATATTCCGTTCGGCGACACTGATTGCTCCTTTGCCTTACGCATTGGCGACATCGTCCACTCATGCAGAAACAACTTTCCTGCGCGGTTTTGGCAACTGGCAGCATAAGTTTGAAGACAATTCCAAACTGAACATCAAGTTCGGTGGCGGTGCTGGCAAGATGGATAGTTCTTCACTGCGCTATCAGTTCGATAAAGACGGCAAGCAGATTGATGTCATTAGCGATGTCAATAATACCCGTGACAGCAGCATCAATACTGGCGGTAAATTCACCATGCCTTATGGTGAAGGCCATACTCTGGCGGCAGGCTGGGATCTGGAGGCTGGCAAGCGTACACAGACGCGGGTATCACTGGATAATGGTTTGCCACAGTTTGCAGAATCTGGTGATAACCTCGACGCCAGTACCCGTCGCCTGGCCGTTTTTGCACAGGATGAATTTGATATCAGTCCGCAATTTTCTGCTTATGCAGGTTTGCGATGGGAAGGCATTAAAACCAGCAGTACGTCTGCGGGCAGAGTTATTGATAATAGCAGTAGCGTATGGAGCCCAGTGCTGCATGGTGTCTGGCGCATTCCTGGTGCGGGCAAGGACCAGGTCAGAGCCAGCCTGACGCAAAGTTATCGTGCGCCAGCATTGAATGACCTGATTGCTTTGCCCAGTATTTCAAATTTAAACAGCCCTACGCGCCCTGATCGTACCGGTAATCCATCCCTGAAACCGGAATTGTCCAAGGGTATTGATCTGGCTTTCGAGCATTATTTGACGCGTGCAGGCATTGTCAGTGCCAATTTCTTTGTGCGTAATATTGATGACCTGATACGCAGGCGCACTGTGCTGACAAATACCAGCACTGGTTTGCGCTGGGTTTCATCGCCTGTCAATATTGGTCATGCAACTACCAAAGGCATAGAGCTGGAAGCGAAATTCCAGTTGCAGGAGTTCTTCCCGGATGGGCCCGCTATCGATGTACGCAGCAACTACAGTCGTTTTTGGTCCAGCGTGGATGATATTCAAGGGCCGAATAACCGTCTTGACCAGCAGCCAACACAAACTGCGAATTTTGGCCTGGATTATCGTCCTGCAGGTATCCCGCTGACGGTTGGGGGTAATATCAACTGGACGCCAGCTTACGTCATACAAAGCAGTGATACGCAAGTTAACACTACAGGCATTAAGCGCCAGCTGGATTTTTATGGTCTGTGGAAATTCAATCCAAACTTGCAGGTGCGCCTGTCTGCCAATAATCTGCGTGCCAATGATTATCTGACCAGCAGCACCGTGACAACCGGTGGTATTAATCATATTGATTACAACACTTCCAAAACCTATACCACCTGGACTTTGCGGGTAGAAATGAAGCTTTAAGTGGGACAAGCAAGTATAGGATCGTGCAGTGCAGCACGATCCTGTCATGGGGAGTACAATGCTTGGGTAGGGCGGTGCATGTATAAGTAATTCCTGGCTAAAACAGGCAGTCTGGAAAAAATGAACACCGTCAGCCTGATTTTCCATAGTATTCATCATGTTATCTCCAGAATTAAATGCCGATCTGCATAGTCACTCCATCGTCTCTGATGGTGTGCTTGCTCCTGCGCAATTGGCCGAACGCGCCAAGGCGAATGGTGTAGACGTTTGGGCACTGACTGATCATGACGAAGTGCGCGGCATTCCGGAAGCGCGTGCGGCTGCCCTTGATCTGGGCATGGGATATATACCTGGCGTTGAAATTTCTATCACCTGGGCTGGCAAAACCATCCATATCGTCGGCCTGAATATCGATGAAACCAATCCTGATCTGGTCAATGGCCTGGCACAAACACGTTCGGGCCGTGAACGTCGTGCACGTGACATGGCGGCGGAGTTGTTAAGCAAGGCTGGAATAGCAAACAGTTATGAAGGTGCGCTCAAATACGTCGGCAACCCTGACCTCATTTCGCGCTCGCATTTTGCCCGTTATCTGGTCGAGATTGGTGCTTGCGCAACAGTATCAGATGTATTCAGGCATTATCTGGCTGACGGCAAGCCTGGTTTTGTGCCGCATCGCTGGGCAACGCTGGGTGAAGCTGTTGCCTGGATACGTGGCGCTGGTGGCGTGGCTGTAGTGGCGCATCCGGGGCGCTATGACCTGAGTCCGCTGGCATACGACGCCTTTTTTACCGAATTCAAAAATCTTGGCGGTCTGGCAATAGAAACCGTGACAGGCAGCCATACCGTAGATCAGTATGATGAGTACACCAGGATTGCTGCTCATTATGGCTTCTTGTCCTCACGTGGTTCTGACTTCCATTCCCCGCAAGATGCAGAGGTGGATATAGGTCGCTTGCCAGCCTTGCCTAAAATGGCTAAACCAGTGTGGGAGCAGTGGTCTCTGTCTTGAAATTGATGATCTAAGCCATATTTAACAGAGTATGAATCGTGTGATTTCCCGTGGGAGGTGTTCATGAAACGTATAGTCCTGTTTTTGCTGACAAATCTGGCGGTTATCGCCGTCATGTCTGTTGTACTGTCCGTGTTGGGCGTTAACCGGTATCTCACCGCGAATGGCCTGCAATTGTCGACACTGTTGGCATTTTCTCTGGTGGTTGGTTTTACTGGTGCTATTTTCTCCTTGCTGATCAGTAAGCCTATGGCAAAATGGTCAACGGGTGCCAGGGTCATTGAATCTCCGTCTACCTCTACTGAACTGTGGCTGGTCAATACTGTCAAAGCCTTGTCAGAGAGAGCCGGTATCGGCATGCCTGAGGTGGCGATATATAATGGTGAGGCAAATGCCTTTGCCACCGGTGCTTTTAAAAATTCAGCGCTGGTTGCTGTTTCTACCGGCTTGCTGGAAGGCATGACGCGGGAGGAGGTAGAAGCCGTACTCGGTCATGAAGTTGCGCATATCGCCAATGGCGACATGGTGACCATGACCTTGATACAGGGTGTGCTGAATACTTTTGTCGTTTTCCTGGCGCGAGTGGTAGGTTATGCTGTCGATAAAGCAGTATTTCGCAATGGTGATGACGACAGGCCGGGTATAGGCTATATGATCACGGTGTTCGTATGTGAAATCCTGTTCGGAATTGCTGCGTCGATGATCGTTGCCTGGTTTTCGCGTCAGCGTGAATTTCGTGCAGATGCCGGTTCGGCGAATTTACTTGGTAACCGCCAGCCCATGATGCATGCGCTGGCGAGGCTAGGTGGTTTGCAACCAGGCGAGTTACCAAAATCCATGGCGGCGTCCGGCATAAGTGATGCACCGGGCTGGAGTGCTTTGTTCTCTTCGCATCCGCCACTTGAACAACGTATTGCCGCACTACAGAACATGCGTTAATTTTAGTCATTATTATGCGGCGGTAGCTGAGCTACCGCCTTTATTCTTTTATGAGCCAATTTTTTCAAATTCATCCTGATAATCCGCAACTGAGATTGATCAAGCAGGCAGTGCAAATTATTGATAATGGTGGCATCGTTGCTTTGCCTACGGATTCTTGCTATGCGCTGGTTTGTCATCTGGACGATAAGGATGCAGTCACGCGCCTGCGTAAAATCCGTGGCGTTGATGAAAAGCATCATCTCACTTTGCTGTGCCGCGACCTGTCAGAAATTGCACTCTATGCCAAAGTTGACAATAGCCAGTACCGCATGTTGAAAGCCGCGACACCTGGGCCATATACTTTCATACTGGAAGCGACCAAGGAAGTGCCGCGTCGCCTTAGTCATCCTTCACGCAAGACTATAGGCTTGCGCGTGCCAGAAAACTCCATTACCCATGCCTTGCTGGAAGAGTTGAAGCAACCCTTGCTGGGCACAACACTGATCTTGCCTGAAGAAGAAGAGCCTTTGACTGATCCTGAACAGGTCAGGGACAGACTGGCAAAACTGGTTGACCTGGTCATTGATGGCGGGGCCTGTAGCCTGGTGCCGACGACCGTGATTGACATGACTGGTGGCGCCCCGGAACTGGTACGCCAGGGGCGTGGCGATATTGCTCTTTTTGGTCTTTAAGTTGCAAAGGACAAGTGACAAGCTTGTTCCGCAGCACTACTGATAAGATTTTTTTTTCTTTGTAACCACTTAGAGCTGATTCATGAATGAACTGATACAAACCGTTCTGGTTTATGCACTGCCTGTCGTTTTCGCCATTACTCTTTATGAGGCTGCACGTGGTTATGCGGCACGCTATTTCGGCGATACAACGGCGCAGGCACAAGGACGTTTGAGTTTTAATCCCCTGGTGCATATTGATCCTATGGGAACGCTGGTCATTCCTGTCGTTCTTTATCTGGTGACCCAGGGCGCATTCCTGTTTGGCTACGCCAAGCCCATGCCTCTGAATTATTCCATGCTGCGCGATCCAAAAAAGAACTTGAAATGGATAGCGCTGTCTGGGCCAGCGGTTAATTTGCTGATGGGATTTGCATGGATGCTGTTGTCCATCGTACTTGTCGCTCTGGCTGTGGAAGAGCCTTTTTTTGCAAAAATGGCGCGTGCCGGCGTTGTGACTAACCTGGCCATGTTTGCTTTTCATTTATTGCCGATACCACCGCTTGCTGGCGGGCAGATTTTGCTGAGCCTGTTGCCTCATGCACAGGCCTACAAGTTTGCGAAGATAGAACCTTACTGTTTCTTTATCCTGATAGGTTTGGCATTGTTGCAGGTATTGCAGTACTGGATGATTCCTGTGATGACATTGGGCGGCTATGTTTTGCAGTTGCTGGCATCACCATTTATCGCGCTCTTGACTTGAATATTCAGTTTGCGCAAGTGCGTATGTTGGTCACGTGGTGTTTCTTGTTTTGAGAATGGGGCAGATGATGCAAGTAAAATTGGCTGAGGCTGTCACTCACCAAAGTCCCAATCCTTCTTCATGGTTGCAGCGATTTTCTCATTTGCTGCAGGCGCAGAGCGGGGTGGTGCTGGATCTGGCTTGTGGTAGCGGTAGAAATAGTTTTTATTTACATTCATTAGCCTTGCCTGTTCATGGGTTGGACAGGGATGGGCAGGGGTTTCCTGCGCTGAATGATCTTGGTATCAAGACGCAACTCCATGATCTTGAGGCTGGTGATGCAGGCTACGATTGGCCTTTTGCCGATCATAGTTTCGCCGCTATCGTCGTCTGCAATTACCTGCACCGGCCATTATTTCCGCATTTGCTCGCCAGTCTGAAACCGGATGGTCTGCTGATTTATGAAACCTTCGCTGCCGGTAATGAAAATTTTGGTAAACCCTCTAATCCTGCTTTTTTATTGCGTCCGGGCGAACTTCTGGCGCAAATGCAGTCTAATCCCCAAGTGACTATGTCTGTCATTGCTTACGAAGATGGCTATGTCGGGCTACCAAAAGCTGCCATGGTGCAGCGTATTTGTGCCAGAAAAACTGAAAAAATCAGTGTTTTGGATAAGCTTTGAAGCAAATGCTCACAAGTTTAGAGGCTTATTCCAGCTATTTGCGCCCCGATTAGCAGCGTATCCGCTACAATCAGGGTTTTACTTTTTTCTTGCATTAACATGACAAAGATTCAGGGTAGTCTGGTTGCGATCGTAACCCCCATGCATGCAGATGGCAGTCTTGATTTGCCTTGTTTGCGCAAATTGATAGATTGGCATATCGCCGAAGGCACAGACGGTATCGTCATCGTAGGCACGACAGGTGAGTCTCCCACTGTTTCTGTTGAGGAACATTGCGAATTAATACGTGTAGCGGTCGAACATGCCAATAAACGCATCCCTATCATTGCCGGTTCCGGTGGTAATTCGACAGAAGAAGCAATCAACCTGACCAAGTTCGCCAAACAGGCTGGTGCCGATGCTTCTTTGCAAGTCGTTCCTTATTACAACCGTCCTACTCAGGAAGGCATGTATCAGCACTTCAAGAAGATTGCTGAGTCCGTTGATATCCCTATCATTTTGTACAATGTACCTGGCCGTACGGTTGCAGATATGTCGAATGAGACTATACTGCGCCTGGCACAAGTGCCTGGCATTATTGGTGTCAAGGATGCAACGGGTAACATTGCCAGAGGCACAGATTTGATACGTCTGGCTCCTGCTACTTTCGCTGTGTATTCAGGTGATGATGCAACTGCAGTGGCGCTGATGTTGTATGGTGGCAAGGGTAATATCTCGGTCACGGCCAACGTTGCTCCCAAAGCCATGCATGAATTGTGTGCAGCTGCCATGCGTGGTGATATCAAGGAAGCCATTGCCATCAATAACCGCATGATTCCTTTGCACAATAAATTGTTTATTGAGCCCAATCCATTGCCAGTGAAATGGGCGATGGTGGAAATGGGTTTGATACCAAGCGGTATCCGTCTGCCTTTGGTGACAATGGCTGAGCAATATCATGAAACCGTTCGCGCAGCGATGCGTGAGGCTGGTGTATTACAATGATTCCCCTGAACGGCTTGGAAACTTGCACGTTTGCTTCACGCAGTTTTAATTGATACTAATACGTAGGGACTTTCACATGGCAAAAAGCTTTGTTGCTAAAAACGGCATCATAGGCGCATTGGCGCTGGCAGGTTTGACTGGCTGTAGTTCAATCGGCAATATTCTCGAACCAAACCGGATCGACTATAGAAGCGCCAGTAAGGCAACGACCGCATCCCTTGAGGTGCCACCAGATTTGACGCAAATTCGACGCGATAGTCGTTTTTCCATCCCTGAAGCAAACAAAAGCAGTGCTACAGCCTCCAGCTATAACCTGGAAAGAGGAAATAAAGTCGCCAGCAATTCTGGTGTAGTCGCGCCCAAGCAAGTCCAGAACATGCGTATAGAACGCAATGGCAATGCCCGCTGGCTGGTAGTCAAAGACACACCTGAAGCCTTGTGGCCACAGTTGAAAGACTTTTGGCAAGAATTGGGTTTCCTGATCAATGTAGAAAATCAGGAAGCTGGCGTCATGGAAACCGATTGGGCAGAAAACCGCGCCAAAATCCCTCAGGATATTATCCGCAGTACTTTGGGCAAGGTGCTTGACTCTTTGTATTCGACAGGCGAGCGTGACAAATTCCGCACCCGTCTTGAGCGTGGCGCAAATGGCGAGGTAGAAATTTATATCAGCCATCGCGGTGCGCAAGAAGTACTGGTTGGTGCGCAAAAAGATGGTACGGTATGGACGCCACGTGCGGCTGACCCTGGCCTTGAAGCTGAGTTCCTGTCGCGCTTGATGGTGCGCCTGGGTACAGATGGTGAAAAAGCCAAGACTGCAGTGGCGACACCTAGCGCACCAGGCAAGCCACACTCGCAATTGCTGAAGGTCGATGGCAAAACTTTTGTTGAAGTGGATGAGGCATTTGACCGTTCGTGGCGCAGGGTAGGTCTGGCACTGGACCGCATAGGCTTTACAGTGGAAGACCGTGACCGTTCCCAAGGCTTGTACTTTGTCCGTTATGTTGATCAGGACATTGATGCCAAGACCAAGGGGGCCAGCGAAGGCTTCTTCTCCCGCCTGTTCTCGTTCGGTTCATCCAGCGATGCAGCCAAGAATGCACAGAAATACCGCATCCTGGTCAAGAACACGACCACTGGCGAAACCAGCCAGGTATCTGTACATGGCAGCGATGGCAAGGTTGAATCCTCACCAGTGGCAGATAAAATCCTGCAACTCTTGAACGATCAACTGAAGTAATTGCTTGTCACACAAAAAAAAGCGAGGCTCAGCCTCGCTTTTTTGCTTTGTGCCACCAGAAAATGTGTCTGCAAATCCTGTTATTGTGCAACAGCTTAATTGCAGCTTAACTGCAGCGCATCTTCAGCGACTCGATATAAGCTTGCCCATCTGGCGGCAGCCCCGTCCTTTGTGAGTTCCAGATCATTTCCCCCAGGCATTCCATGATTTCATGGTGTGCCTCGTGCTCAGACTGATGTTTTCTGGCCAGTAGCTGAAATGCCTGTCTGATACCAGGCGGTTGGTCGACCGAGATTTGTTCGGCTATTGATAAGTGCATGGACAAATGCAAAAAAGGATTGGTTTGCCCCTGATCCACGCTGTAGTTCGCTTGCAGAGCCTGCTCGATGTCTGCCAGATCATGATCATATTCAGGATGCTGTCTGATCCAGTCAGAGGCAATGATTTCCAGTGGCGTCAGTATCAGGTTTTCACGGGTTTTCCTGAAGGTTTCACAAAAAAAACGGCGTACATCGTGCTGGCTAGGGGTGAACATGAACAAGTCCAAATTAAAAAGTGCGCCTATTGTAAAAGGTATTTTCTTTTGCTGCCCTGAAGCTTTTGGTGACTTGGGTTATTATCCACCGATTATTTGAAAGGAAGCCCATGTTATCCAAAGATGCTCTCGACACCTTGTTTACCAATGCACGTACCCATAATGCCTGGCTGGACAAGCCAGTCTCTGATGCGCAATTGCAAGAAATATATGACTTGATGAAGTGGGGTTCCACTTCTGCCAATTGTTCACCGGCACGTATCGTGTTTGTCAGGTCGGATGCAGAAAAGCAAAAATTGCTGGGCTGTGTTTCCCAGGGTAACTTTGAAAAAACCAAAACTGCGCCAGTAACTGCCATCATAGGCATGGACATGGAATTTTTCGAAAAACTGCCACAGTTATTCCCGCATGCCGATGCCCGCTCATGGTTTGCTGGCAACCAGGCCAACATCGATGCGACGGCTTTCCGTAACTCGTCCCTGCAGGGGGCTTACTTCATGCTTGCCGCACGTGCAGTAGGGCTGGATTGCGGTCCTATGTCAGGTTTTGACGCAGACAAGCTCAATGCAGCATTTTTTGCCGGTACTACCGTCAAAGTTAACTTCATTTGCAACCTGGGTTATGGCGATGCGCAGCAACTGTTTCCACGTTCACCCCGTTTGAGTTTTGACGAGGCTTGCAAGATCGTCTGATCCACTTGTTCAGTATCTGAACATTGAGGTTAAAACAAGAAGCGCCTGCAATTTTTTTGCAGGCGCTTTGTTTTTGTGTTGCTGTTTTCTTAGATTACTCAGACCGTTTCAGGCAGGGGTGTTTTTTGCTTGAATTCACACAGATCGGCAATCATGCAATTCCAGCACTTGGGTTTCCTGGCGATGCAAGTGTAACGGCCATGCAGTATCAGCCAGTGATGTGCATCCTGTTTGAATTCTTGAGGCACAAATTTCATTAATTTTTGTTCGACGATATCGACGTTCTTGCCAGGTGCAATGCCAGTGCGGTTCGATACCCGGAAAATATGTGTATCCACAGCGATGGTAGCTTCACCAAAGGCTGTATTCATGACGACATTGGCGGTTTTCCTGCCTACGCCCGGCAAGGCTTCCAGTGCCTCGCGCTGGCGCGGCACTTCACTGTTATGCTCAGTCATCAGGATGCGGCAAGTCTCAATGACATTCTTGGCCTTGGTACGGAACAGGCCTATGGTCTGTATGTAAGGGATCAGCCCGTCAACACCGAGAGCATGGATTTTCCTGGGCGTGTTGGCTACCGGATAAAGCAGGCGGGTAGCCTTGTTCACCGACACATCAGTGGCCTGTGCCGACAACAGGACAGCAATTAATAATTCAAATGGCGTTGTGTATTCCAGCTCAGTGGTTGGATGAGGGTTTTGTTGTCGCAGACGTTCAAAAATGGCCTGACGCTTTACTGCATTCATTCTTTATCACCTTCTGCTTTATCTTCGGATTGCGCTTGCAGTTTTTTAATGCGCGCTCTTTCTATGGCTGCTGCAATGATGGCTTTCTTGCGTTCTTTACTGGCGATTTCTTCGGCACTCATTGCAGGTTCAGTTTCCATTGCGATCAGCTTGGCCGCAGCCTTGGCAGCCAGGCGATCATCATTCTCCTGTTTTTCGCGTATCAGTCGCTGATTACGCAATGCATAAAGTTGGCGTGACTGATCTGCTTGTGCCTGGCTCCAGGCATCCCAGCCAGTTTTACCTGTGGTGATGGGTAGCATGCTGATGCAATCGACAGGGCAAGGCGCAACGCAAAGATCGCAGCCGGTACATAGTTCATTGATGATGCTATGCATTTGTTTGGGTGCACCGATAATCGCATCGACCGGGCAGGCCTGTATGCATAGTGTGCAGCCTATGCAGTAAGCTTCTTCTATCTTTGCGACGGGTCTTTCGCGCTCAAGTCCATGGCCGATATCCAGTGGAATGACCGCTTTGCCCAGTATGCTGGCAAGACGTACTACACCCTCCTGACCACCTGGCGGGCATTGATTGTGGTTGGCTGTGCCATTGGCCATGGCTTCAGCGTAAGGGCGACAGGCAGGGTAGCCACATTTGGTGCATTGGGTTTGTGGCAGGGCATTTTCCAGCTGGTCTGCAAGAGAATCTGGCACGGTAATCACAAGAAACAATAGAGAGCCGTGATTATCCCCCTAAACATCAGAGGCTACAATCAGAGTCTGCAAATGAAAAGACCACGACGCTTTCAGGGTCGTGGTCTTTGCTTATGATCCGGGAATCAAGAATGTTCTTTAATGAATTCGCCGATTTTCGGGCAAATGATATCGCGCCAGCGACGGCCAGAGAAAATACCATAATGTCCTGCGCCGGGTGCGACATAATCCTGTTTCATATTAGCAGGGATGCCGCTGCACAAATCATGGGCTGCCTGGGTTTGGCCCGGACCAGAAATATCATCAAGCTCACCCTCTACCGTGAACAGGGCAACGTTCTTGATATCTTGTGGCCTGACCAGCTTGCCTTCGACTTCCCAGGTGCCGGTCGGCAGGCGGAATTCCTGGAACACGGATTTAATGGTTTCCAGATAGTACTCGGCAGGCATATCCAGTACCGCATTGTACTCGTCATAGAATTTGCGATGCTGTTCAGCGGACTCATCGTCACCCTGTATCAGGTGCTGGTAGAAGTCCCAGTGACTTTGTGCATGGCGGTCCGGGTTCATCGCAACAAAGCCGGTATGTTGCAAGAAACCAGGGTAGACCTTGCGGCCATAGCCAGGGTAATTTGCTGGCACACTGTAGATCACGGTGTTCTCAAACCAGGAAAATTTCTTTTCCGTTGCCAGGTTATTCACCTGCGTTGGTGATTTACGCGGATCAATAGGGCCGCCCATGAGTGTCATGGTCTTAGGCAGCAGGGGATCTTTGGCCGTCGCCATCAGGGAAATCGCAGCCAATACCGGCACAGTCGGTTGACACACGGAAATCACGTGTGTACCGGCACCCAGATAATGGATAAAGTCCTGGACGTAATAAATATAGTCATGCAAATGGAAAGGGCCGGCAGACAGGGGCACCATGCGCGCATCAGTCCAGTCGGTGATATACACGTCGTGCTTGGGTAGCAAGCCGCGTACGGTATCACGCAGCAGGGTTGCGTGGTGACCAGAAAGAGGGGCAACCAGCAATACCTTAGGCTGGTTCAGCTTTGTCAGTTCTTTGTCACTCAAGACTTTCTTGAAGTGCAGCAGTTTGCAGAAAGGCTTGATCACCGCTGTACTTTGCGCAATCTCGACTTCTTGCTTGTCTATGGTGGTAGATGTAATACCGAATTCTGGTTTTTCATAGTCTTTGCCCAGTCGGAACAATAATTCATAGCCTGCAGCTATGCGCTGCGAATAAGGCGTGTGCGCCAAAGGCGAGACTGGATTGGTGAACAGTTTTGAAGATGCTTCCGCCCATTGAGTCAGGGGATTCAAAAAGGCGCGATTGAGCTCATGAAATTGATAAAGCATAGTGAATCTTTCAAATAGGGGGCCACGCATTCATCTGGCAAAAACAGGATAGCTAAGGCCAAATGACACAGGGCGAAACAAGCTTAGAAAAAACACTTAATCGAACTGTTGCAATGCATCATAAACCAGTTTTAAAAATTTTTGGCTGAGCAAAAGACTTGCGCAAGTTGTTGGTGTGAATTAATGTTAAATTATTGATTTATATGCAATGATTTCTTGTGGAAATGTTGAAATTTAAGTTATTTTTCATGAGTTGACCATTTCTGTCGCTGTTTCTTTGGCATTCTCAAAACTTAAAACCGGTTGATTTGCTTATTTATTCAGTTAAAAGACACAGTTTCTGGCTATGTTCATCCATAAGCAGGTCACTCGCATTAATATTGCAGTATGTATAGCGTCTGGTGAAATACAGAGCCTGGCAAAAAATGGGTATCAGACAGGTGCATGTATGCAGGCCGCCAGTAGAGATGTAAAGGTCTTCAAATAGGTTTTCATAGGTTCAATTTGTTTTTTCATTGCATCATTTCTTTCTGAAGAGCTGAGTAGAATGAGTAAAGATAGTTCTCTAGCAGAAATCCATTGGCGCGAGCTTTGCCTCGACGCTCTGGACTTGATGCGCGATAACCCGGCAGACGGCCGCAAGATTGCCGTTGCCATGCGCCAGCAAGAGCCTGGCAAGTCCAACCCGACGGCTTTGATTGCTGCAGACCTGATCGATGCCTTTGCTGATTATTTTGATGACCACATGGAGCAGGCTGCGCCCGTATTCGATCGCGCGGCAACTTTGTTCGAATCAGTGGATGAGCATGAAGGCATGGCGTTCGCCCTGTTTGGCACGGTGGCGGTCTGGCGTCGCCGTGGCCAGGTGCAGGACGCTTATGCCCTGTGTCATTCACGCATCGTGCCTGCCTTGCGCATGAAGGTCAGCCGTATTTCTGTCGTCGTCTATAACACCCTGGGTATCTTGTCGCAGGAACTGGGATATACCGAAGAAGCCATACGTCATTTTTACACTGCATTGAATGATGCGCGTGCGCTGCAAATACCCAATCGCGTCGCGCAAGTGACAGCCAACCTGGGTGAAATTTTTTACGTCAGTGGCAATGCAGAAGATGCCGAAGTCCTGTTGCAGGAAGCCAGGGACATTGCTGTCAATTCCAGCGAACGCTGGCTGGCACCTTTTGTGTCCACCATGCTGGCTTTGTGCAAAGTATCGCTCGACAAATATGAAGAAGCCTACCAGGCCATTGCCTCGTATATAGGTGGCATCAAGAGTGGTGAGAATGCCGATAATTCTAGCCGCGCCTTTTGCTTGTCAGTCGCGGCCTATACGCTGGCGATGCGTGGCCAGGTGGATGAGGCCGACAAGCTCAGTGAAACTGCCATGGGTCTGCTGGACAGCTTTGAGGATAAACACCTGAAGCCGTATAGCTGGTGGGTCAGTGGCCACCTGCATCGCAGCCATAAGCGTTACCCTGAAGCCATACGTGATTTACGCCGTGCCGTTGATGAAGTCGGTGGCAATGGTTATATCTATATGCCACTGCGGGCTATCAAGGAATTGTCTGAGATATTTACTGAACTGGGTGAATGGAAGGAAGCCTATAACGAGCAAAAGCGCTATCTTGACTTGTTTGCCAAGGCGCAAGGGCTGGCAACCCGTGTCCATGTACAAACCTTGCACATCAGGAATGAGTTGAAAGAAGCCGAGCTGGCACGGCGCATGGCTGAACGTGCCATGGTTGAGCGTCGCCAACTGGAAGACGAGCTCAAGCGCATACTGGCCGAGCGTGAAACCATATTGGAAAATTCCATCGTCGGCATGGTTTTCCTGAATAATCAGGGGCGCGTGCAATGGGTGAACACACCCTTGTGCCAGATATTTGGTGTCGCGCGCGACAACGTACTGGGTGCTTCGCTTGAACCTTTCTATGAGTCGCGTGAGGCCTATCTGGAATCGGGAGCTTTGGTCAATCAGTCTGTTCTGAAGGGCGAAGCGTTTGAAACTGAACTGAAAATGCGACGCAGTGATGGCACCTTGTTCTGGGTGCATTTCTCAGGTCGTGCCGTTGATAAGACCAACTTGACCCATGGCACGGTGTGGGTGGTCATGGACATTTCTGCCCGTCGTCAGCTCGAAGAAGACTTGAGCAAGTCTGAGCAACACTACCGTCAGCTCATCAATAATGTGACGGAAGGTATTTTGGTGGTGCAGGATGGTCGCATTGTTTTTGCCAATCCGCGGGTGCAAAGTTTGACGGGTTATGGTGCTGAACAACTGGCGCAAATGTCTTTCATTACGGCGATTTATCCGGATGACAGACCGATGGTGATCGACCATCACACACGACGTTTGCGTGGTGAAGATGTTGAGCAGTACTACCACTTCCGCATCGAAAATCATCAGAGCAGATCCATCATCTGGGTAGAATTGTCTGCAGTCATGATTGATTGGGAAGGGCGTCCGGCAACCTTGTCTTTTGTCTCGGATATCACGCAGAGAAAACTGCTTGAATCCCAGCTTAAGGAAAGCATGGCTGAACAGATCCGTCTGCAGACCCTGCAAATGCAAAATGAATTGAAGGAAGCCGAAATGGCGCGCCGTCATGCAGAAGAGACGACGGAAGCCAAATCCATGTTCCTGGCCAACATGAGTCATGAAATCCGCACGCCCATGAATGCCATTATAGGCATGGCACATCTGGCCTTGAGAACGGAACTTAATCCCAAGCAAAAAGACTATGTGGAAAAAATCCACAAGGCGGGGATTTCCTTATTGGGTATCATCAACGATATTCTGGATTTCTCCAAGATAGAAGCGGGTAAGCTAAATATCGAGCAGGTTGATTTCAATCTTGACGATGTGCTCAATAATATCTCTGCCGTAACGACCGATAAGGCTGATGAGAAGGGACTGGAATTCCTGTTCCGCGCACCGCCGGATATCCCTCGTTATCTGAATGGTGATCCATTGAGATTGGGGCAGGTCTTGATCAACCTCATCAACAACGCCATCAAATTTACCGAGCAGGGAGAAATCTATGTGACCTGCCAGACGCTGGAGATGGCGGGCGGTAAAGTCAAACTCAAGTTTGAAGTGCGTGATACCGGCATAGGCATGTCGGAGGAACAGTCTGATAAATTATTCCGCCCCTTCAGTCAGGCTGATGAATCGACTACCCGCAGATTTGGTGGTACGGGATTGGGCTTGTCGATTTCCAAGGGTATGGTCGAATTAATGGGGGGCGAGATAGCACTGCGCAGCGAAGCAGGGCGCGGCACTTGCGTATACTTCACCGGATGGTTTGGCATTGCCCAGCCAGTCGTGCAGCGCCAGGTGGTGCCGGGTGCCATCAATGGCATGCGTTTATTGATTGTGGATGATAATCCTGCCGCTGCCGAAATCTTGCAGGAAATATTAACCGAATTACCTGTCGATATTGATGTCGTCAGTAGTGGTGCCGCCGCTTTGCAGGCTGTCAGGGAATGCAGTCTTACCCACCCTTATGGCGTGATATTTACCGATTTGCGTATGCCAGAAATGGATGGGCTGGAGCTCATTACTTATTTGAAACGCGATGGTTCCCTGCAACCTGCTCCCTTGATGGTGCTGGTCAGTGCGCATGGGCGTGAAGAGGTCAGCTACCGGGACGATATCGCTTTGCCCGATGGATTTTTAACCAAACCCGTGAATGCCTCTACACTGGTGGATTGCCTGGTTGAATTGTTTTCCAGTACCAATTACGCGATACCTGTCAGTCACGGCATTCTGGTGCCTAAATATACTGACTTGCGTGTGCTATTGGTTGAAGACAATGAAATCAATCAGCAAATTGCCCGTGAATTGATGGAGGCCGCGGGTGTTGCCGTCGATATTGCCGGTAATGGCAAAATTGCTGTGGACATGGTGAATAAGACCAATCCCGAGTATTACGGCGTGGTGTTCATGGATGTGCAGATGCCAGAGATGGATGGACACGAGGCCACCCGCTTAATCCGTGCAGATACCCGTTTTAATGACTTACCCATCGTCGCCATGACGGCGCATGCGATGGTGGAAGAGCGCGAGCTTTGCTTTGCCTCCGGCATGAATGCGCATCTCGCCAAACCTATCAACCCCAAAGAGCTGTACCACGCGATTTCGCACTGGTGTCCGGATCACGTGACTGGCAGCAATTTTGATAATGTGCAAGTGCCGATACAAGACATCAGCAATAGCTTGCTGATCGAGGGAATTGATGTCGAAGAGGGTTTGAGCCGCACTCTGGGCAACCGCTCATTTTATCTTGAGCTGTTATCGCGGTTTTGCGATGACCAGCGCAATGTGGTTCAACATATCCGTAATGCACTGGAAGCAGGCGACCATTTACTGGCAGAGCGCCTGGCGCACACTCTCAAAGGGGTGGCTGGTTTGATAGGTGCCAAAGCCATACAACCTTATGCGACAGAACTTGAATTGAAATTGCATGACAATGCCAATATAGTGGAGCTGGCATCAGTGCTCGATGGATGTGCGCAAACTATGTTGATCACCATCAATGCCATAGATCAGGTATTGGCGCTGGAAAAATCCTCAAACAAAACCGAAGCCAAGGTGGTGGAGCTGTTGCCGGTTGATCATGAGCTCATGCAAGACTTACTTGTAAAATGCTGTAACTTGTTGCGTGATTACGATGGCGAAGCGGTCGACTTGCTGTTAGAGTCAGGAGATATGATTGCCAATGCTTTTGGTGTCGACGTGCAAAAGCAAATCATGCGTGCAGTCAGACAGTTTGACTACGATGTAGCCCTGAATTTATTAAGCAATAGTGCGAAAAACCTCGGTTATGAAATACTTTGATTTGATGGTATCCAGTTTGATGCATGGCATTCACGAGAATGCGGGGCAATTACTTCTTATCGGGGTGATGTATGAATGAAGTATTCGATCAAAATGCCAAACAGGTAGTCCTGATAGTTGACGACACGCCCGATAATATCTCGCTGTTGTCGGGTCTGTTGAAGGATCAATACAAAATCAAGATCGCCACCAATGGTTTGAAAGCTTTGCAAATTGCGTCCAGTTTGCCGGGTCCTGACCTGATTTTGCTGGATGTCATGATGCCGGAAATGGATGGCTATGAAACCTGTCGTCGCCTGAAGACAGATGCTGCTACCTCGGATATACCTATTATCTTCCTGACGGCTAAAAGCCAGGTGCAGGATGAAGAAATGGGGCTGCGTCTGGGAGCCGTTGATTACATCAGCAAACCTATCAGTCCGCCTATCGTGCTGGCGAGAGTCGCAACGCAATTGAATCTGGTCAGGGCGCGCCATTTATTGCAAGACCAGAACAAGCATCTGGAAAGCCTGGTGCAGGACAGAACCCGCAAACTGGGCAAGATGCAGGACGCCATCATCATGGCCATGGCTTCACTGGCCGAGACCAGGGACAATGAAACCGGCAACCATATTCGCCGTACTCAAAACTATGTTGCAGCACTGGCACGTAAGCTCAAAAACCATGTCCGCTTCAGCAATGAACTGACAGATGAAAATATAGACTTGCTGTACAAGTCGGCACCATTGCATGACATAGGCAAGGTGGGGATTCCCGATAATATTTTGCTGAAACCCGACAAGCTGACGTCAGAAGAATTTGAAGTCATGAAGCTGCATACTGTCTATGGACGAGAAACCATACTCTCGGTAGAGAAATATTTGGGAGAGAGTAATGAGTTTTTACGCTTCGCCCGTGAAATCACCTATTCGCATCAAGAGAAATGGGATGGCTCAGGTTACCCGGAAAACCTGGTGGGCGACGCCATACCCCTGTCTGCGCGCCTGATGGCAGTGGCCGACGTGTACGATGCCCTGATCTCGCGCCGCGTCTATAAGCCCGCATTTTCGCATGAGGAGGCAATAAGCATCATGCGTAAGGGGCATGGGACACATTTTGATCCTGATATCCTGGATGCCTTCCTGCAGATTACGGACGAGTTCAATCAGATTGCCAATCAATTCAAGGAGTCTGATTCCCACGTCCCGGCAAACTGATCTCATGAATTTGGACAAGAAAAAAGCGCAAATATTTCTTTGCGCTTTTTTGTTTGACAGTTTCCGGATTAATCGAAAACAGGTGTTTCCACGCCCAGGATTTTGTGCAACTTTGGTGATGTGGTGGTGTATTGCATGTGGATTTTCTTGTCAGGGAAAATATACGGTGCAGCACCAAACGCAGCCAGTGCAGCTTCATGGAAGCCGGACAGGATGAGTTTTTTCTTGCCGGGGTAAGTGTTGATATCACCCACGGCAAAAATGCCAGGTACATTGGTTTCAAACTTCTCGGTATTGACGACCTTCAATTGCTTACGTTCTATGTCCAGGCCCCATTCAGCGATAGGGCCGAGTTTTGGTGAGAGGCCGAAGAAGACCAGCAAGGTATCCAGCGGCATGCGGCGGGTGACGCCATCAGCACCAGTAACCTTGATTTCAGACAGCAAATCATCTTTGGTTTCTATGCCTGTCACCTGGCCTATGGTGAGTTGCATTTCATAGTTGTCGCAGAGTTCTTTCATCTTGGCGACAGAAGCAGGCGCAGCGCGGAAATCTTCACGGCGGTGCAGGACAACAACGGATTCAGCCTTGCCAACCAGGTTCAACGCCCAGTCCAGCGCAGAGTCGCCACCACCGCAGATCACCAGGTTTTTACCATGGAACTGGGTAGGGTCTTTGACGCGGTAGAAAACCTGCGAGCCTTCAAATGCTTCTATACCTTCAACCTTCAAAGTGCGTGGCTGGAAGGACCCGACACCAGCAGCGATGAAAATAGTTTTAGTAATAAAACGTGTACCGGTGGATGTTTCCAGGTCGAAGCGGCCATCTTCGCGGCGCTCAACCAGAGTCACTTCCTGACCCAAATGGAAGGTTGGCTCGAAAGGCTCGATTTGCTTCAACAGATTGTCTGTCAGTTCCTGGCCTGTGCACACTGGCACGGCAGGGATGTCATAGATCGGTTTGTCTGGATACAGCTCTACGCATTGGCCGCCGACGACTGCCAGGGAGTCAATAACGTGTGCCTTGATTTCGAGCAAGCCGAGTTCGAATACCTGGAACAGCCCAACAGGGCCTGCACCGATGATGACGGCATCTGCTTCAATGGCGGCGTTGGCCGCGGTAGTTTGTTTGTTTTCCATACGACTAGATGATTCCTGATATTGCGGATTTGTTTGAGCCGATTAACAAAAGCCCGTATTGCTTTTCCAGATACTTATTTGTCCAGATATTGCAATTTGTCTTTGACGTCTTTCCAGTCGTCTGCATCTGGCAAAGGAGCAACGGTCTTGGTAATCGACGGCCATTTGCGGGTCAGGTCGGCATTGATCTTGATAAATTGCTGTTGATCTGCCGGGACATCTTCTTCGGCAAAAATGGCGTTAGCCGGGCACTCTGCAACGCACACGGCGCAATCGATGCATTCGTCTGGATCAATGATCAGGAAATTCGGGCCAGCACGGAAGCAGTCCACCGGGCACACATCCACGCAATCGGTATAGCGGCAGCGGATGCAGGATTCGGTCACAACGTGGGTCATAACAGTCCAATCTAAACTAAAAATTCGGGATTTAGGCGCAGTCTAAGCGCAAAAAATAGGCTTAGGGCTGCAAAGCCTTGTATTTTAAGGCAATTTAGCAGTTCTCACAAATCAGGCTTATATAGTTTGCGCATAAGCAAATGCAGCCGAATCAAGGCGCTTTGCTTCTGGTGCCTGCCCAAAGTGAGCAATTGTAAGTCAATTATTAATTAGCCAGCTTGATTTGCGTCATTGGCATGAATTTTCTTGCAGGAATTATAGCCTGGATGAAAGTTGTTGAACTGCTATAAGACTGCAGGAAAATTTGGCATATAAACGGTATCATTCAGCATTTGGCCAGTCCCCCCCGCTAGGTGGACTAGCATGTCAAGTATTTGTTATTTTTCAATATTATTTTAATTAAGGCCAGACCATGAAGCCTGCAATCCTGGTAACACGCGCCATTTTTCCTGAAGTGCTGACTAAGCTGGAACAGTATTTTGAAGTCGAGTCGAATCAAGATGATATTATTTTTTCACCCACAGAACTCGCTGGCAGGCTCAAAGGTAAAGCCGGTACTCTGGCGACAGCCAGTGCCAAAATCAATGCTGAACTGTTGCAGCAGTTGCCAGATTTGAAAATGATCGCGAGCATGGCTGTCGGTTATGACAATATTGATGTGCCGGCTTGTACTGCGCACGGTGTCATGGCCAGCAATACGCCAGAAGTCCTGAATGAAACCACGGCTGATTTTGGCTGGGCCCTGCTGATGGCAACCGCCCGGCGGGTAACGGAGTCTGAACACTGGCTGCGCGCCGGTCACTGGACCAAATGGCGCTTCGATTCTTTCCTGGGCGCAGATGTACATGGTGCCACTCTGGGTATCATCGGCATGGGCAGGATAGGGCAGGCCATAGCGAGGCGTTCTACAGGTTTTGATATGAAGGTCATGTATCACAACCGCTCGCGTCTGAGTGTTGAGCAGGAAGCATATGCGAATAACGCGCAATATGTGAGCAAGGAAAAATTGCTGCAACAAGCTGACCATGTGGTGCTGGTCCTGCCATATTCAGCAGCTTCACATCACACCATCGCTGCGGCAGAGCTGGCAATGATGAAGCCGGGCGCAACCCTGGTGAATCTGGCGCGCGGTGGCATTGTCGATGACCAGGCTCTGATTGCGGCCTTGCGTGAACACAGGATTGCGGCAGCAGGCCTGGATGTTTTTGAAAATGAACCCAAATTCCATCCAGATTTTTTGACACTGAATAATGTTGTGTTGACACCGCACATTGCCAGTGCCTCTGAAGCGACCCGGCGTGCAATGGCAAACCGTGCGGCAGATAACCTGATTGCCGGCCTGACTGAAGGCAAGCCACGTGACTGGCTCAATCCTCCGGCTTAAGATCGCGACTTAGTCTTTGAGCGACGTGATCAGGTCAACGTATTGCTGCATCGCTGTTTCCTGGCTGGTGCCTTTCAGGCCAGCCCAGACATCAAACTTGGCGCGGCCAACAAAGTCGGTCATGCCAGGACGATCGCCCGTGGCGTCGCCAGCGCTGCCTTGTTTAAACAGGGCATAGATTTTCAGCAAAGTCATGTTGTCCGGACGTTCGGACAGTTTTTTTGAATCGGCTTGTGCCTGGGTGAATTGTTCTTGCAAGCTCATGGTAGTCTCCAGCATGTTATTGAGAAGCGCAAAAATAGCATGAAGACATGCAGGCGGGGCAATTTTGCGCTAGAGGTTTCCCTCCAGCGCTTCAGGTTTGCAGAGAATTAATTATGTAGATGATTAATGCAGGGTAGGCTCAGCACCGCAGCAGACTTTGTATTTTTTACCGCTGCCACAAGGGCAGGGATCATTTCTGCCTACTTTTGGAGCCTCACGCTTGACCGTGGTGACACCAGATTTGCGCAAGGGTGCCCAGAAACGGCGTATGTTGGGGATGGAAGCTTCCAGCGTCAACGCCAGTTCATGGCATTTTTCTGGCGTATCAACAAATTTCAATTCGCTTTCTTCTATCTCTTCCGCACCCAGCAGATAGATAGGTTGCAGTAATGGGCCGATTTCTTCAGATTCCCAGGCGGCTTCCCAGGCTTCCTCACGCAACTGCATGCCTTCCCAAAAGCCCCAAGCCCAGGTCTCGCCATCGATCAATTCCTTGCCATTCTGTTCCATGACACAAAACAGGGGCTCGTATTCTTGCGGTGCGACTTCAAAAGTGATTTGTATTTCATTCATGAAGCGGGCCACCAGGCCAGTGATGCGTTGCATTTCCTTTTCATTCTTGAACTTGGGTTCGCCCTGATCAGGCAAGCCCCACACCAGTGGCAACCATTCAGCCATGGGTATCATCTCCGGTCCAAGGGCAATGGCAGTCAGGTAGCCATGCAGGGCATCCATGGTCATGCCATCGTCACCGACCTTGTCCGACATGAGGAATTTGTCGAGTTCATTGAATTCTTTGTCGCTTAGTGGTTCGTCGAGATGCATGGTGTGACTCTTGAAAAGGTAAGTATGAAAATACCGGAAGTTTAGCGCTTTGTGTGCTGGCTGTGCAGGACTTTTATATCGAATGCACTGACAGACACGTACAATAGCGGCATGACAGATTTTATTCCCCCAGATTCATTCGCCGGGCTGACACCCGAATTAGTCCTTGATGCCGTTGAAAGCAGTGGCTTGCGTAGCGATGGCCGCATGCTGGCCCTGAACAGCTATGAAAACCGTGTTTACCAGATAGGCATAGAGGACGCTTCTCCGATTATTGCCAAGTTTTATCGCCCCTTGCGCTGGTCAGATGATGCAATACAGGAAGAGCATGATTTTGTGCGTGAATTGCAGGCGCATGAGATTCCTGTCCTGGCGGCGCTACAAACTGAGGGCGGCGACAGCCTGCGGCATTACCAGGGTTTCCGTTTTTCCCTGTTCAAGCGTCAGAGTGGACGCGCACCTGAAACCGGCGACCCAGCGACACTGGAATGGCTGGGTCGTTTCATAGGGCGAATACATGCTGTCGGCGCTACTACCAAGTACGCAATCAGGCCAGCGCTGGATCCCCAAAGTTTTGGTGTCTTGCCACGTGCCTGGTTAATGGAAAATGATTTCATCCCGCCTGATTTACTGGCGGCCTACGCCAGCGTCAGCCAGCAGGCTCTGGATGGTATCCAGGCTTGCTACGACAGGGCGGGCGATGTGCCGCAACTACGCTTGCATGGTGATTGCCATCTGGGAAATGTCTTGTGGCTGGAGTCGGGTACTGAAACAGGCCCACACTTTGTCGATTTTGATGACAGCCGTATGGGGCCGGGTATACAAGACTTATGGATGCTGTTATCGGGAGAGCGTAACGAGATGCAAAGCCAGTTGACCGATATCCTGGTGGGTTATGAAGATTTTTTTGAATTCGAGCCGCGTCAGTTGTATTTGATCGAAGCCTTGCGAACTTTGAGGTTGATCCATTATTCCGCCTGGTTGGCGCAGCGCTGGAGTGATCCTGCTTTTCCGGCGGCTTTTCCATGGTTCAACAGCCAGCGTTACTGGCAAGACCGCATACTTGAACTGCGTGAGCAGGTTGCTTTAATGGATGAAGCGCCACTGTGGCAAATTTGATACTCTTTTTGCTAAGTTTTGATCAAATTGCTAATAAGTCGGGCCTTACTGTAAAATCCCGCCAATTTTTAAACTATGATGGAAATGCACCATGACTCAAGATGAATTGAAACTTGCCGTCGCCCAGGCGGCAATTGCTTATGTAGTAGAAGGTGAAATTGTTGGCGTAGGTACAGGTTCTACGGCGAACTTTTTTATTGATGAGCTAGCCAAGATCAAGCACAAAATCAAAGCAGCTGTCGCGTCTTCAGAGGTGACGGCGGCACGGTTACGCTCTCATGGTATTACCGTGCTGGATTTGAATGAAGTGACATCCATGCCGGTATATATTGATGGCGCGGATGAAATAACGCCACAAGGTGCCATGATCAAGGGGGGCGGTGCGGCATTGACGCGTGAAAAGATCGTTGCTTCTGTTGCTGAAAAATTTGTCTGTATCGCTGATGGTTCCAAGCTGGTGGATGCGCTGGGCAAGTTCCCTTTGCCGGTAGAAGTGATCCCCATGTCATACGCTGTCGTTGCACGCAAGCTCAATGCATTGGGCGGCGAGGCGCGTTTGCGTATGAAGGATGGGCAGCCACTGCTAACTGACAATGGCAATATGATTTTGGATGTGCATGGTATGCAAATCCATGATCCACGCGCTATGGAAGCTCAGATTAACAATATCGTTGGTGTAGTGACAGTTGGTTTATTCGCACGTCAAGGTGCAAATGTTTGCTTGCTGGGGACTGCAGAAGGTGTCAAAACCTTGCAGTTCTGAAATCAGCAAGGGAATACTTCAGGCTGGCCTGCTGTAAATATAGGCAATTAATTAAATGTGAATGGGAAATCGTCCGTTGTTCAATTTTATGAGGGGATTATGCAAATGAATACGAATATAAATAAAAAGACAAGCACATCATTAAGCTTCATCGCCGCATTGACGACAGCATTATTGATGTCGGCCTGTGCAACGCAGTCGCCAACGGCAAGCCAGCCTGTCATCAGAGTGGCAATGAACCAAGCCATGCAAAGCAAGATCAGCCCTGACGTTGCAATCAGTATGCTGAAAGAGGGTAACCAGCGCTTTGTATCCGGCAATATGCTCAAACGTGATTTGCCTGCGCAGGTCAAGGCAACTGGTCATGATGGTCAATTTCCATTTGCCAGTATCGTCAGTTGCATAGATTCACGCTCTGATCCCTCGCTGGTATTTGATCAGGGTATTGGTGATTTGTTTATTGCCAGGGTAGCTGGCAATATCGTCAATGAAGACATACTCGGCAGCCTTGAATATGCAGCCAAGGTTGTCGGCTCCAAAACCATTGTTGTCCTTGGTCACTCTCACTGCGGTGCAGTCAAGGGAGCTTGCGATAATGCCAGTCTGGGTAATCTGACGCAACTGGTAGCGAAGATCATGCCTGCGGTTAAGGCAACGCCAGATAGCCATGGCAGCGACCGCTCGTCAAAGAACCATCATTTTGTCGAAGCCGTGGCAGAGATGAATGTCAAGATGACAGTCAAGGCAGTAACGGAGAAGAGTGCGGTACTGAAAGAAATGGCCGACAAAGGCCAGATCAAGATCATCGGTGCCATGCTGGATGTAGAAACTGGCAAGATAGAGTTCTATTGATACAGCCCGTTTTGAAGCAAAAAAGCCCGCAGATGCGGGCTTTCTTTATTTTGTGCAGCTAGCGTCCAGCTGATGGGCAGTACAATTATTCTGTTGGCGGCACATAGCCGGTAGCAGCATCAGCACCATCGCCAAAGAAATGTTTTTCCATCTGGGTTGCCAGATATTTGCGGGCACGGGTATCAGCGAGGTTCAGGCGATTTTCATTGACCAGCATGGTCTGGTGTTTGAGCCAGGCAGCCCAGGCTTCTTTGGACACGCTTTCATAAATCCTTTTGCCCAATTCACCAGGGTAAGGTGGAAAGTCCAGACCTTCAGCTTCTTTGTCTAATTTAATGCAGTGGACCGTACGGGCCATATTGGTACTCCTTAATATGTATCTTGGTAAATCTTGAAAACAGCCTGAATTATACGGTCAATGCTCTAGAGTTGCTTGATCAAAACCAGAGACTTGCGTTGCCAGTTATACATTTTTTGTCTGTCTTTTGGCAAATCATCAACCGATGCACTGACAAAGCCGCGCTTCAGGAACCAGTGTGCGGTGCGTGTCGTTAACACAAACAGGCTGTGGAAACCGGCGCGGCGTGCGCGTTTTTCCATATGCTTGAGTATCCGTTCACCGTCGCCCTGGCTTTGCACGTCCGGGTTGACGGTCAGGCAAGCCATTTCTGCCATTTTTTCGAACGGGAACGGATATAGCGCCGCGCAGCCAAATATCACGCCATCATGCTCGATGACCGAGAAGTAATTGATCTCGCGCTCTATCAGTTCACGACCACGCTTGACCAGGGTACCATCGGCTTCCAGCGGTTCTATCAGTTTGATGATGCCGCCCACATCTTCAATCGTGGCTTCACGCAAGCTTTCCAGGTTTTCTGATGACACCATGGTGCCCACGCCATCATGGGTAAATAATTCCAGCAAGGCAGAACCATCCATCTTGTATGGGACAATATGGATACGTGGCACACCACCGCGTGAAGCCTTGATCGCATGCTCAAGATAAAACGCCGAATCCAGTGGCAAATAACCGGCCTTTAATTCCAATTCCGCCTGCATGAAAGATAATTCGCGGATTTCATCATTATCCTGATCCACCATCATCGGTGTTTCTGAAATGAAAATCAGCTTGTCTGCACGCAAGGCTGTGGCAGCAGAAACGGCAACGTCTTCCATCGTCAAATTGAAAGCTTCGCCAGTCGGTGAGAAACCCAGCGGGCCAAGCAAGACCAGATTGCCGGCATCAAGGATGCGGTGGATGGTATCGTAAGCCACTTTGCGGGCGATGCCGGTCAATTGAAAATCTACTCCACCGACTATGCCTATCGGTTTGGCCGTGACGAAATTGCCGGAAATGATACGTATCGCCGAGTGGGCCATAGGCGTGTTTGGCAAGCCCTGGCTGAACGCGGCTTCAATATCAAGGCGCAACTCACCAGCAGCCTCTTTCGAGCATTCCAGCGCTGCCGTATCGGTAATGCGTATGCCATTATGAAAACGGCCTTCTACATTCCGTAAGGCCAGTTGTTCTGCAACCTGGGGTCGTGAACCATGAACGATGACAATCTTGATGCCAAGCGCATGCAAAAGTGATAAATCTTGCGCCAGAACTGGCAGGGCGCCTGCCATGACCAGTTCGCCGGGAAAGGCGACCACAAAGGTCTTTCCACGGAAGGCATGAATGTAGGGCGCGACTGAGCGCAACCATTGAACGAATTGAACGGGATTTTCCATCCGCCAATTATAATCTGAGACGCAAAAGCGCATGGGATTACAACGTGGTCGGATTTCCACATTGTTGTCATTGCAGCTAAAACCTCAAGTCAGGCACTGTCAATTGCGCGCGACGGGTTATTGGCAATTCTTCAATTGTGCGAATATGTTGCCTTGATTTTCTCCAGTTTGCTGGCGTAAAGATTTTGCGCCTTACGGGTTGTGCTGTTGGCCTTGGCCAGTGTCAGCTCATCTACTGCATCCCGGGTTTCGCCCAGTCTTAAATGTGCCAATGCCAGCCATAAGTGAAACTCATCATAGTTGGGGTCGCGCCTGATTTCGCGTTTGAACAGTGTCTTGGCTTCCACATAGTCACCGCGTTCCATGGCAGCCATACCTTTGTTGAAGAAATGGAAAGGGGGATAGGGTTGCAAGTTTTCCAGACGGCTCAGGTAAACCTGCGCTTCTGCGCGGCGTTCTGTTTTGCGTAACACCTCGATCAGATTGCTGAGTGCCATGATATTTTCTGCATCTTTGCCCAGTATTTGCCTGAATACACTTTCTGCCAATGCCAGATCACCATGCTGTCTGTAAACTACACCCAAGGTATTGTAGGCAGCCGTAAAATCAGGATCACTCATCAAGGCAGATCTGGCAAACCAGTAGGCGTCGTTGATTTGTTGTTGTGCCAGTGATTCTGCCGCCCGGTTATTGAAATACATGGCGATGACGGTTGCTTCTTTAATCAATTCCGATCGTTGGCCGCGAAGGTCTTTTGGGGGGAGAAAGTCGATCACCATGGACTGTGAATATTCCTGGGTAAAACTCCTGAATCCAGATTTATAGCCCAAGACGATATTGACATGTCCGGCAGCAAAATAGATATCGTTATTGCGGCTCCACGATTCATCGACAAGGACATTTTGATATTGGACTTCCATCCCAAGTTCTTTTGCCAATGCTGCTGTCATCAAGACTAATGACAAACAATTACCTGAACGTGCGCTGAATGCCTGCGCAGCATTGCGCGTGATTTCGGCATCATATTCAAGTCTTATCTGCCCTTTGCTTGAAAGTGCATCGAACAAAGCTTTTTGTGGAGATTTGCCTCTTAATTGTGAGCCTATCTCGTTTTTCAGATAGACGCGCATTTCGTCACTAAGCGCCATTACATCGTCAGTCTTGACTGTTTTGGATGGCGGTGCGAATCCCTGGTCATTTAATTGCAGATGGCCTATTTTCTGGCTGGGTTGGCTGGCGCAGGCAGTGAGCAAAATAGTGAAGAACAGTGTTATCCAGGTTTTCATTTTTTGTCTCCTCCACGTAGCTGGATTTGGAACATGCATCTTTCCGTGATGCTTAGACTACTTACCTTGGTACACAAGTCAGAACACAAGTGGGGCACAATGACAGTAGCGTGCAGCGGCAGATTCGCATTCGTTTCATTATAGGATAAATAAAGAGGGGATTTATTTATATGAATTCACGCTTGTTGTTAAATATGTGCACAGGTATTTGTTTGTATGAAAGCTGCATGCAAGCGGGTCTTTCATGGTAATCAAAGCAACATTTCCTGCACGGCGTGAAAATCTGGGATAATGCGCAACGCTATGTCTTCAAATCAAACACCTAAAAACTCCCCCAAAAAAGCAATTCCCGGTGCGATAGATGGTTTATCGGGATTGCGAGAGCTTCGACAACAATTGCGTGAAACCACCGCGAAGTCTGAAGTGCCAGAAAACAAACCGCGCAATCTTAACGATAGTGGTGCAGAACAAGTGCGCCCTGCGCGAGTGCAGCAAGCAAGGACTCAAGGATCTCGTCAGCAGTCAAGACCTCAGTCACGACGCGTGGCTGGTGCAGAAACTGGCAGAGAAAGCGGCAAAGACAATAACAAACAAAAGACAGCCGTGTCAGCCAGGGAAGAACCGGCTTTACCTTTTCGCAATGCTCTGCCACCGATCAGCTTTCCTGAAGAATTGCCGGTATCCGGTAAACGAGCGGAAATTGCCGAGGCTTTGCAAAAGCATCAGGTTATTATTGTCTGTGGTGAAACTGGTTCAGGCAAGACCACGCAGCTACCAAAGATTTGCCTGGAACTGGGGCGCGGGCAAAAAGGCCTGATAGGCCACACCCAGCCGCGCCGGATCGCTGCTTCGTCTACCGCCAAGCGCATTGCGCAAGAATTGAATTCGCCGCTGGGTGAAAATGTAGGTTTTAAAGTCCGATTTACCGATACCCTGAGCAAGGGTGCGTCGGTCAAGTTGATGACTGACGGTATCTTGCTGGCAGAAACCCAGACCGACCCGCTGTTAAAACAATATGACACCATCATTATCGATGAGGCGCATGAACGCAGCCTGAATATTGATTTCCTGCTCGGTTACCTCAAGCAATTGCTGCCCAAGCGGCGTGACCTGAAGATCATCATCACTTCAGCCACAATAGATGCGCAGCGCTTTGCCAATCACTTTGCTGATACCAGAGGTGCCGAGCCAAAGCCAGCACCCGTGATCGAAGTATCAGGTCGTTTGTACCCGGTAGAAGTGCGCTATCGCCCCATACAGGACACAGAAAAAGATAAAGAACGCGATTTGATGACGGCGATTACCGACGCCGTTGATGAATTGTGCCGTGTAGGCTCTGGCGATGTGCTGGTATTTTTGCCTGGTGAGCGTGAAATTCGCGATGCTGCCGAGGCCTTGCGCAAACATCATCCACCACACGTAGAAATTTTGCCACTGTTCGCCCGCTTGTCGGCGCAAGAACAGGAAAGGGTATTCAAGACCTCGAATGCGCGTCGTATTGTTCTGGCGACCAATGTGGCGGAAACCTCGCTGACTGTGCCAGGCATACGCTATGTTGTTGATGCGGGTTTGGCACGCGTCAAGCGCTATAGCTACCGGAATAAAGTCGAGCAATTGCAGATAGAGGCGGTTGCCCAGTCTGCTGCCAATCAGCGCGCAGGTCGTTGCGGCCGCGTTGCTGCAGGTGTGTGCATACGTTTGTACGATGAGCAGGATTATTTGCAAAGGCCAAAATTTACCGAGCCAGAGATTTTGCGCTCGTCACTGGCTGCCGTCATCTTGCGCATGAAGTCCTTGCGCCTGACTGATGTTGAAACTTTCCCTTTCATAGAACCGCCACCAGGCCGGGCGATTGCTGACGGCTATCAGCTCTTGCAAGAACTGGGGGCGATGGACGAAGTCAATCAATTGACGCCGGTGGGCAGGCAGTTGGCGAAATTGCCGCTGGACCCGCGTGTGGGTCGTATGATCCTGGCAGCGCGCGACAACCAGGCCTTGCAAGAAGTGTTGATCATTGCTGCTGCCCTGTCGGTGCAAGATCCGCGTGACCGTCCTATGGATGCGCAAGCCGCTGCGGACATGGCGCACAAGAAATTTGCTGATGAAAAGTCTGAATTCCAGTCTTATCTGAAAATCTGGGCGTGGTTCGAAGATGCTATTGAGCATAAGAAAACCAATCGCCAGTTGCAAGACAATTGCCGTGCCAATTTCCTGAGTCAGATGCGCTTGCGTGAATGGCGTGAAGTACATTCACAGTTACTGACTATCGTCAAGGAACAGGGCTGGCGTTTGAATGAAGCGCCTGCCACCTATGAGCAATTGCATCTGTCATTGTTGACGGGTTTGCTGGGCAATATAGGTTACAAGTCGGATGAAGAAGCGCATTACCTCGGTGCACGTGGTATCAAATTTTATATCTGGCCAGGTTCTACCCTGGCCAAAAAAGCCGGGCGCTGGATCATGGCGGCTGAGCTGGTGGATACCACACGTCTGTATGGCCGCTGCATCGCTCAGATCAATCCGGAATGGCTGGAAAAAATTGGCGAACACCTGCTGAAAAAATCCTATGGTGAACCCCGTTGGGAAAAGCGTGCTGGTCAGGTGTCTGCCTTTGAACGCGCCACCCTGTATGGTCTGGTCGTGTATAGCCAGCGTCGTACCCAGTATGGTTTGACGCACCCTGTTGAGGCACGCGAGATGTTTATCCGCGATGCCCTGGTCGAAGGCGAGTTTGATACCCGTGCGCCTTTCTTTGCCTATAACCAGAAACTGGTGCGCGAGATAGAAAACCTCGAACACAAATCACGTCGCCTGGATGTGCTGGTGGATGAAGAACTGATCGTGGCTTTTTATGATCAGCACTTGCCAGCAGATGTGTGGAATGCAGTCTTGTTTGAACAATGGCATAAGGAAGCGACCAAGGCCAACCCCAAACTCTTGTACCTGAACAAGGACGAGCTGATGCGCCATGAAGCAGCAGGCGTGACCACGGATTTATTCCCCAAGACTATGCAAGTCTCTGGCGTGGCTTTGCAGCTCAGCTATCACTTTGAACCAGGCAGCCCACGCGATGGGGTGACTCTGACCGTGCCTTTGTTTTCATTGAACCAGGTATCCGCAGACCGTTGTGAATGGCTGGTGCCAGGCATGCTGAAAGAGAAAGTGCATTTGTTGATCAAGTCCTTGCCGCAAAAAATACGCCGCCATTGTGTACCTATACCAGAATATGCGGCTGGCTTTTGTGAGCGCAATGATTTTGGCAAAGGCAATTTCCTCGATGCAGTGATTGCCGACATACGTGAACAAAAAGGTTTGCTGTGCAAGACCACGGATTTCAAATTCGAGACCGTGCCCGTCCATTTGACGATGAATTTCAAAGTTGTTGATGAGCATGGTCGCCAACTGGAAATGGGACGTAACCTGGCCAGCTTGCGGGCTGAATTTGGTGGCCAGGCACGTGAGAGTTTTCAGCGCATTGCCAGCGCCGAGAAACTGGCCATGCTGGATACAAGTCCGGTTGTGACCAGGCAGGCTCCTGTAGCAGAAGACAAGTCGGTCCGTCATGCCGGAAAACCTGCAACTGCTAATGTCCAGACTGCTTCTGCCGTACCGGCATTCAAACAAGAAAACCTTACTGCATGGACTTTTGACAGCCTGCCCGAATTGCTGGAAGTCCAGCAAGGCAAGCAAACTCTGATTGGTTATCCGGCACTGGTGGACAAACTCACGCATTGCCATATTGAAGTGTTTGATGACCCGGATGAGGCAGGCCGCATACATCGCGTAGGTTTGCGACGCCTGTTTGCCTTGCAATTAAAAGAGCAGATCAAGTTCCTGGAAAAAAACATCCCAGGCTTGCAGCAAATGGGCATGCAATTCATGGCGCTGGGTTCACAAGAAGAATTGCGTGACCAGATTATCCAGGTGGCGATAGAAAGCGCTTTCTTGCAAAGTCCTTTGCCTGCGAATTCAGGTGAGTTCAATAAAAGACGTGATGAAGGCAAGGCCAGATTGAATTTGCTGGCCAATGAAATTGCCCGCACAGCCGCGCAGATACTGGCCGAATACCATGGCTTGCCCAAGAAGCTGCAGGGTATCAAGGCGCATGCGCAAGCTGCTGCGGATATGCAGGCGCAATTGCAAATGCTGGTGACCAAACGCTTTATCGCAGAAAATGACTTCACACAGTTGTCGCATTTCCCACGTTACCTGAAAGCGATCACGGTACGCATGGACAAACTGCGTGCCGACCCTGCGCGTGACCAGAAGTTGCTGGCTGAATGGAATAGCGTGGCCCAGGCCTGGCAGCGTCATCCACGCAAGACTGGTATTGATGCTGATCCCAAACTTCTGGAGTTCCGCTGGTTGCTGGAAGAACTCAGGGTTTCATTATTTGCCCAGGAGTTGCGAACTCCCATGCCAGTGTCCGTCAAGCGCCTGCAAAAAGTGTGGGAGAGTTTGCAGCGCTAGCTGTCATTTGAGATGGATTTGCATGGCCGCAGGCAGAGCTTGTTTGCTTGTTGTATGCTGAGGGCAGGCAGACGGGTTAATACACCTGATACTGCCTGCTTTTTTTATAGACCTGCTGAAATTCATGAATCATAAACTGAACCCTGCGACAATTTTCTTGCTTGTCATACCGCCTTTGCTCTGGGCGGGCAATGCTGTGGTCGGGCGCATGATACATGAGATGGTGCCACCTATCACGCTGAACTTCATACGCTGGGTATTGGCCTTCTTGATTCTTTTGCCCATGGCTTTCCATATCTATCGCCGTGACAGCATCTTGTGGCGTAACTGGCGGCGTTATGCGGTGCTGGGTTTGCTGGGTGTGGGTTTGTACAATGCCTTGCAATACCTGGCTTTGCAGAGTTCTACGCCGATTAACGTCACCCTGGTTGCTGCCAGCATGCCGGTGTGGATGATGATGGTCGGTAGCCTGTTTTTTCAGGCCAAGGTCTCGCGTTGGCAATTGGCTGGTGCAGTATTGTCTATCATCGGTGTGTTGATTGTTTTAAGCCGCGGTGAAATAAGGCAATTGCTGTCACTACATCTGGTTCCTGGTGACATTTTCATGATCATTGCCACCATCACCTGGTCAGTGTATAGCTGGCTGCTGACGCGGGGTAGCGATGGTGAGTTGCGCAATCACTGGGCTCATTTCTTATTGGCGCAAGTCAGCTTTGGCGTATTGTGGTCAGGCTTATTTTCTGCAACTGAATGGGCAGTGACCAAACCGTCCATACACTGGAGCCCCATGCTATTCGCTGCGCTGGCCTTTGTCGCTGTCGGTCCTGCGGTAATCGCTTTTCGTTGCTGGGGCTTGGGTGTGCAAAGAGTGGGGCCGAATATCGCCGCTTTTTTCAATAATCTGACTCCGTTGTTTGCAGCCCTGATGTCATCCGCATTTTTGGGGGAAACGCCACATTTGTTTCATGCGTTGGCTTTTATCTGCATCGTTGGTGGCATTGTTCTGTCTTCACGGCGCTAGTTTTTACTTAGATAGGGTCTCCAACGCCGATAGGTGCGGGTGCGATGTTGACGATGAGTGAGAACAGTTGCTCGTATTTATAACGATTGCCAGCATCATCCAGCATTTTGCGGTTTTCCAGAAACGCTGCGTCAACTTCTTTCCAATCCTTGTCATTCAGTACTTGCCTGGCCACAGGCATGATGCGTTCTTCTTCTGCCCGCATGTGGGCGAAGTAAAAAAGGGCGTACTGCTCTACCAGATCACGGAACTGCGCAAAAGCAGGTTTTCCACCAAATTCATAATCCAGCAAGGCATGAAATAGTTTGTGCGCCATCAGTTCGCCTTTGCTGTGCTGCTCGCTTAAGGCATCAAGTTCACCGTCAAGTTGATGTGTCCTCTCCTTGATTTTAGCGAACAGGTACAGATCTTCCTTCGGGTGATGAACTTTTTCAGGGTATTCCATGATGTAGTACAGCATGGCCCGGAATACTTTCAAATCAGGCGCATTGCCGCCGCTTTCTATTTGCCGGACGAAATAGCGCATGCCTTGTATGACTGAAGACAAATGTTCATGTTCGTCCTGAATGATGCGCAGCGAAGCAGGGTAGATATTTCTGGCTGACATGAAGAGCCTCCTCACTATTCTTTTCCTTACTTTACTTTGGAGCAGGGAGGGAGCTGTTGATCAGGATCAAAAGTGCTGGTCTGTAATGGGAATGTTTATAAAAAAGCCACACTGCTTGGTACCAGCGCGGCTCTCTTGTTTCTTACTGCAGTGAATATTACTTGCCGTTCAATTCCTTCAGCAATTCCTGGGCATGGTAAATCTTGTCCATTGCTTCCAGTATGCCGCCACTGTGTACAGCGACACTACGGTTGCTGCGTTCATCAAACCAGAACGCGCCACCCAGGGAGTGAATGTTGCCATCAAAGACCAGGCCGACAATTTCACCATTCTTGTTGATGAGGGGGCTGCCTGAATTGCCGCCTATGATGTCATTATTGGTCACGAAATTGTAGTGCTGTTGCATATTCAGTTTGCTTTTTGCAGCATGCCAGGACGCAGGCAAGGCAAATGGATAGGCACCTGTTTCATGCTCAAACGCTCCTGCAAAATTGGTAAAGGGCTTGACGGTGTTTTCTCCGGACTGCCAGCCTTTGACTTCGCCATAAGACAGGCGCAGGGTGCTGGTGGCATCAGGATACACGCTGGTGCCCGTCTGGATAAAGCGGGCTTGTGCAATCAATTCTGAATTTTTTTGTACAACTGTCTGCACTTCCTGTTCCATACGCTTGCGTACACTGCGCGATTCAGCATCGACTGCCAGTGCCAGTTTGATGAAGGGGTCATCAGATTGTGCAATGGCTTCCTTGCCGCCATTCCATAAGGTTTTGCGGTATTCAATATCTGCCAGCCGGGTTTTGCTGACCAGTTTTTCTGTCAGCTGTTCTGGCGAGAGTTTGCCTAATACCTGTTTGACGAATGCATGATTGGTACCCAGGTCTTCACGCATTTTGGTCAGGGAATGTGCCAGTTTTATTTTTTCGAATTCAGGGTAAATCGGCGCTGTGGAAAATACCATTTGCTGCACAGCTGGCAGCCGCGTATCGGTAAATTCTGGCAGACGATCTGCATTGTTTTTTATTTTTTCATCTGCCGCCCTGACCAGGTTACGGGCGATGCGGAAATAATCGCTGGAGAACGCAGCACCAGCCTCTGTCATGCTGGAGATTCTATGTAACTGGCGATAGCTTTCCTGCGCTTTCGCAATCGCATCCCAGGCGCCACTGACTTTCGCCTTGAGTTCAGGTTTGGATTCAACAAACTGGCGCAAGGCGGCTTCTTCTGCTTGCTTGCGGGCGATGAATTCCGGGTCCAGCAGGGTCTTTAACCTGCCCACGCCAGCTTTATAGCTATTTTCTGTACTGAACAACAGGTGATCGGCAGTGCGTGCTGCTTCCGGGCTGGTTTTGCGGTACTGTGTGAGTACGCCACGCAACTCTGCCAAATGTTGCAGGTTATCGATAAGACCTATATCTCGCAAGCTGTTCAATTGTGCCATGGTCAATTGACGCTGGGTCGAGCCTGGGTGACCAGTGATGAAAGTCATTTCACCTTCTTGTGGCCCGGTTTTGCTGAAAGGGAAAAAGTTTTTAATATCAGCCGGTTTGCCATTCTCATATACACGCAACATGGTGATGTCGAGATCGTAGCGCGGGAAATTGAAATTGTCAGGGTCTCCACCAAAAAAGGCGATGGCTTTTTCTGGCGCCCATACCAGGCGGGTATCGGCGTAGCGGTGGTATTTATACAGATGGTAGCGGCCACCATGATAAAGATCGACGATATCACAGCGGGTTTTCTCTTTGTCTTCATTCACGCAGGCAGACGTCAACTTGGCATAGATGGCATTCTGTGCCTGCTTGAAATCTACGCCTTCAAGACCTGCAGTGGCTTTTTTGATGTCGTCTGTCACGTCGCTGATATCCTCCAGGCGATTTAATTCCAGTGCTGGACAGACTTGCTCTTCTTCACGCTTCTTTGCCAGAAAGCCGTTTTCTACATAATTTTGTTTTGCAGTCGACAATTGCTCTATACAGTTGGAGGCGCAATGATGATTGGTCATGACCAGGCCATCCCTGGAGACGAAAGAACCAGAACAACCCGGCATCTTGACCGAGCTCAACATGGTATTTTTAATCCATTCTGCACTGGGCTTGAAGCCGTATTCTGCCTGCAGCTTGTTGACTGGCAAATTGTCCATGGTCCACATACCTTCTGCCGCGAAGGACAGGGCAGGAATTGCCAAGCTTAGAAATAAGAATTTCTTTTGCATTTTTCTTCCGTTACTTTGAAAATAAATTGCCTCTCGCCAGAGTTGGCGAGAGGCAGGGTTTTTTCATATTCAGAAACTTATCCAGCTTTTGATTCAGCTTCTGTCTGACTTACTTACTTGATGCTTGCTTGATGTATTAACGTTTTGCCTGTATCGCTTCAATCTGATCCATGATCTTATTCATGCGTACGAACACTGCCTGATAAGGGGCAGGCGAGGCGAGATCAACACCTGCGCTCTTGACCAGTTCATATGGGTAAGCTGACCCACCAGATTTCAGGATATTCAGATACTTATCTCTGGCACCAGTTTGGCCTTTCAGGATTTCATCTGCAAACATGGATCCGGCAGCGATGGAAGTGGCGTACTGGAATACATAGAAGCGATTGTAGAAATGGGGAATATACGCCCATTCTACGGCATAAGTATCATCTATCTTCATGACACCTTCTCTGTCACCATGATAGCTTTTCAGAATGTCGCCATAGATTTTCGACAGTGCTTCACCAGTCAGGGATTCACCTTTATCCACCTTGGCATGTACTTCACGCTCAAAGTCGGCAAACATGGCCTGGCGGAAGAATGTACCACGCAGGTTTTCCAGTGCAGAACCCAGATATAGCAGGCGCTCGTCATCGCTCTTGGCAATCTTCAGCATGTGGTCCAGCAAGAAGACTTCATTGGTGGTTGAAGCAATTTCTGCCGTGAAAGTGGGGTAGTCTGCGCTGATAAATGGCTGATGCTTATTGGCCAGGTAGGAATGCATGGCATGGCCCCATTCATGCCCCAGAGTTGAAACAGATTCATAATCATCGTTGTAATTCAACAGCAGATAGGGGTGCACGTCATAGGCTGCGCCATTCATGTAAGCACCCGAGCGTTTGCGTGGACGAGGATAGACGTCCATCCAGCGCTCAGTCGTGGCTTTGGTCATGGCCTTGGCATAGTCATCACCGAGTGGTTTGACTGATTCCAGCACCAGTTTGACGCCGTCTTTAATAGGGTATTTGAAATCGCCAGATACCAGTGGTGGATAGATATCGAAATAGCGCAAATCTTTTACACCTAGCAGTTTGGCACGTAATTTGAAGTAGCGGTGCAGGGTAGGGAGATTGGCACGGGTTTGCGTCACCAGCATGTCGTAAACTTCACGTGGCAACTTGTTATTGTCCAGTGCCTGCGTCAAGGAATCTGGATAATTGCGTATCTTGGCATACGCCGAATCGCGCTTCAACTGTTCGTAAAAAGTAACGCCATAGCTGCGTTCAAATTCTTTCCACTTGCCCCAGAATGTATCAAATACCAGCTGGCGGTCAGCACGGTTGGGGGCCGCGCGGTATTTGGTATAGGCAGACTGGTCTATGCGTACTTCTTCACCCGTCGATAATTTGACCTTGGGCCAGGGCATATCAGCATTTGACAAGGTGGAATACACTGCGCTGGCAGTATTGGTTGCCATGCCAAATGTAGCAACAATTTCTTCACCTTTTTTATCCAGAGTATGCTTGCCGGAGCGCAAGATATCATCCAGTTGATGCTCATAGATTTTCAAACCTTTTTCTTTGGTCTGGAAAGCCTGTATTTTTTTTGCACCTATACTCAAAATTTCTGGCCTGAGGAAGGACGTTGCTTCTTCCACTTTACTGCCCAAAATGTCCGAGCGCTGGCCCAGGTCTGCACCGGCATTGTCACCAGTATCCTGATCGCGGAACTGGAATGCATAGCTGGACAAACGGGCATAGCGCTTCCACAAGTCAGCATTCAAATCCAGGCAAGTCTTGAAGCGCGCAATATTGTCACCCAGATGGCCGCTGCAGGTTTGAAACTGTTTTAACTGAACCTCCAGTGTCATTGCGTCTTTATCCCAATCAGCCTTGGTCTGATACATGTCATTTAAATTCCAGCGGTCTGCTTCCGTCTCACTGGGGTGAGCGGCAAAGGCAAAGCTTGGCAGAGTCAATGCAACAGCGAACAAGTTGCGAACAAGATGTTTATGCATGGTTAGTGGTCCAGTTTGGATTGATGAATGTGTCACAAATGCAGGGGCGTGTGACTTATTGTTTATTTAATATGCATTGGCGCCCATTAATACAGAAACGCATATTTTCTGCGTAGTGATATTACCCCTTGCACTTGAGGCCATATTTTGGTCTGAAAGTTCACAATTGAAAAGCAAATCTGGAAATATATTTACCATTTTTCATGCGATAGAGATCGCTTGATCGATGTCAATGCAAATAATATTGATTCGCATTTATGATGGGAAATCAAAAATTAGCTAGCCAATAGCCTTGTCTATCAGCCAGCCAGTAGATTAACTGATATGCAAGGAAGTTCATGAAAGCCTGCCTGACCCCTATAGCTGCTTTGCTCAGCAGTGTAATTTTGCCCGTCTTTGCCCAGTCGCAGACACCTGAATCCGCCTTACCAGAAGTGCAGATCACCAGTAGCACCGAGAAAACTTATCGCGCCAAGTCGACAATAACAGCCACCAAAACTGATACCTTGTTGCTGGACACGCCTCAGGCCGTGACTGTTATCAGTAAAGACCTGATCCGCGACCAAAGCATGCAAAGCCTTGGTGATGTCGTCCGCTATGTGCCTGGTATCGTTGCAGCGCAGGGGGAGGGGAATCGCGATACGGCGGTGTTCCGCGGTAATAGTTCCACTGGCGATTTTTATGTGGATGGCATCCGTGACGACGTGCAGTATTACCGGGATTTTTACAATATCGATAGTGTTGAAGCCTTGAAGGGCTCAAATGCAATGATTTTTGGTCGTGGTGGTTCTGGTGGCATCATTAACCGCGTCACCAAGCAGCCTGAATGGCGTGATGTGCGTGAGGCCAGTATCACTTTGGGATCATGGAACCATCGTCGCATGACGGCTGACGTGGGCCAGGGTATTACCGATAATACAGCCTTGCGCATCAATGCTGTCGTTGAAGATTCTGGCAGTTATCGCCAGGGCTTCAAACTCAAGCGATCGGGTGTGAATCCATCCCTCTCAGTGCGTCTTGGCAGTGATACTTTGCTTGCTGTCGCCTACGAACATTTCAAGGATGAAAGAACCGCTGACCGTGGTGTACCATCCTATCAGGGACGTCCTTTGGATACAGATGCAGGCACTTTTTTTGGTAATCCCGACATCAATACGACCTGGGCCAGGGTCGACGCCCTGTCTGCGCTTATTGACCATGATTTTGGTCAGGGATGGAATCTGCGTAACCGCACACGCTACGCTGAATACGACAAGTTTTATCAAAACATCGTGCCAGGCACTTTGAATACTGCTGGCACGACGGTTGCTCTGTCTGGTTATAACAATGCAACCCGGCGCAAGAACTTCTTTAATCAGACTGATTTGATCTTTGGTTTGAACACGGGCGGTATAAGCCACAAGTTTGTGGCCGGTCTGGAGTTGGGCCGTCAGGAAACCGATAACTTGCGCAACACTGCTTATTTCCTTGCCCTCGGCCCTAATATTACGTCCATCAATGTGCCATTATCCAGCCCAATGGCAAATACGCCAGTGACTTTCAGGCCATCTATGACGGATGCCAGTAACAGCGGTACAGTCACCAGCAAGTCAGTTTATCTGCAAGACCAGATGATATTGTCGCCGCAATGGCAATTGGTGGCTGGTTTGCGTCGCGACAGCTTCGACGTGGATTTCACCAACAAGCGCACGGCAGAAAATCTGAAAACCACAGATACACCTGTTTCTCCACGTCTTGGTCTGGTATTCAAACCGGTCAAGGAAGTAGCGGTTTATGCCAGTTACAGCCTGGCCTTTGTACCGCGAGCCGGAGATCAATTGTCCTCTTTGAGCCTGAGCAATAAAAACCTGGATCCAGAAAAATTCAGGAATCTGGAACTGGGTCTCAAATGGGATATTAATCCTGACCTGACGGCCAGTGCAGCCATTTATCAACTTGATCGTAGCAATGTTGCCATTGCAGATCCGGCAGATAACAGCAAGACTATCCTGGTGGATGGTCAGCGCAGCAAAGGCTTGGAGGTGGGATTCAATGGGAAAATCAACCGCAATTGGAGCATCATGGGCGGTTACGCCTATCAGGATGCAAAGATTACCAAGACTCAGTCGGCCACTGTATTGGCAGGTGCGACATTGGCACAGGTGCCACAGCACAGTGCATCCTTATGGAATCGCTACGACTTCAATCCCGCTTGGGGAGCTGGTCTGGGGATTGTGTATCGCAGTGCGATCTTTGCGGCGACGGATAATGCAGTGACTGTGCCGGGCTTTAGTCGCCTGGATGGCGCTGTATATTATGGGCCGAATAAAACGATGAATGTGCAGGTGAATGTAGAGAACTTGCTGGATAGAAAATACTATGCTTTTGCCAATAGCAACAGCAATATCACACCCGGTTCACCTCGTGCCTTGCGTGTCAGCCTGCACGCAAGTTTCTGATTGCAGCGTATGTTGAAATGGCAAAGGCGAACTCTTGAGGTTCGCCTTTGTTCGTGCTTATGGGGGATTTACTTGTTCGTTATTTCAATCTTGACCAAATTATCATCCGGCTTACGATCAACATACTTGATGTCCGGGTCTATGCCAGCTTTAGCAGGCAAGCCTTTGACAATGAGCTTGAACTCCATTTCTTTTTGCTTGATGAGCTGGCGTTGACGCAGCAAGGGTTTGCCATCTTTGTCGTCTATGCCTATATCCATCCAGTCTTTCAGAGGGACTTCTTTTTCTACACCCAGTTCATCTGCCTTGAGCTTATTGCTGGTGACTTTGAGTGATACTTCGTACTGACCGTCTGGCAAGGGTTTGGCAGTTGCTGAAATGGCGCGGTTTTCATACAGGGTGATGGAGTCAAACAGATCATCAATCACATATTGCTGCTCAACTGGCGTGACTTCGCGCAGGGCCCTGGTCAGGGCTGTGCTGCTAGGGTAAGGTGCACCCTTGTTGGCATGGCGGGCAATGACTTCGCGCAGAGCTTGATTGACTTTGTCTTCACCTATCTGGTCTTGCAGCAAGTACATGGCCAGGCTGCCTTTGGCATAATGGATGTAGTCTTGATTTTCATTTTGCGCCAGCGGCAATTCTTTTTTCCTTTCCTGGCTGCGGCCTTGCAGATACCTGTCGAGTTCAAACTGCAGGAAACGGCGCATGGTTGCATCACCATAGGTATGCTTCATGACCATCAGGGCAGAGTACTGCGCCAGGGTTTCTACCAGCACTGTGCCACCCTTACTATTGCCCGAGATGACCTGGTGTGCCCACCATTGATGGGCGACTTCATGCGCCGTTACATAGAATGGATAATCAACTTCCTTGGGGTTATTGTCATCGACGCGGGCAATGAAACCTATGCTTTCTGAAAACGGTATGGTGTTAGGGAAAGCCTGGGCAAACCTGGCATAACGTGGAAATTCGATGATACGAACCAGTTTGTGCTGATACGGGCCAAAGTTTTTGGTGTAGTAATCCAGAGACTTTTGTACGCCTTTTACCATGCGGTCTACATTGTATTCATGACCTTTGTGATAATCGATTTCTATGCGGATGTTTTGCCATTGCGCCTGCTTCACTTCATAACGACCAGACAGGAAGGCATAAAAGTTCAAGATAGGCAGCTCGGGCACGTAGTGAAAATAATTACGGCCATGTTCTTGCCACTGGCGCTTTAAGGTGCCAGGCGCAACAGCCATCTGGTCTGCCGAGGTGGACACTATTGCATCAAAATTAATCCAGTCGGCATCATTGGCAATATAGCTGTTTTCCAATGCCTTGGGATCATCCCTTTCTGCCATTCTCTCTTTTTCAGGTAATCCATGTTCACGCCTGGTTTTATCCTCGCGGAGTTCCAGTGCTGGCTGATAGCCTATATGCGGCATCAACATGCTGTTAAAGAAGCTGCCGTTATAGTAAAGAGGGCTGCCCTGGCTCATGCCCAGAAAGTTTTTGGGTGCGATTCTGAGTTCAAAATTGAGATTCAATTTTTCACCCGCTGCCAGCGGCTTTTCCAGCTTGTAGCTATGAAACCCCAGTTTGTTATCGACTATATTTTTTTCATTGGCAAAATCGAATTCCATCTTGACGATGTCTACATCTTCTTTTTGCGTAATAAAAATCTCTTGGATAGCCTGCTTGCTGCGATTGACCAGTTGATAGCTTCCTTTGATATTCGCGCTCCGCGTTTCAGGGTAGATATCTACATTCAATTTGACATCGCTGATGCGTGGTTGTGCCTGGATGGCATATTGTTTATAAAGTTTTTCATAGTGGGCATTGTCGGCTTGCTCTGCAAACTGGTTTTGGTAGGGATTGAGGATATTTGTAAAATAAAAGATGGCAGCGCCAGTCAACACGAAAATGCTGGTGCCCCCCAGCAGCAAAATCGAATTACCGCCTGTGAAAGCCTGTTTTGCCAAGCGTAAACGCAGGCGGAAATCGGTAGTCGTGCCGCGTACCCACATCATCAAAGACAGGCTCACCAGTACCAAAGCTGCACCAGTCCAGTAACTCAGATACCAGCGTGATGTTGCCAGCATGTGGCCATAGCCATTCATATCTGAGTAAATGATATGTGGTGTCACTGCATAGCGGAACATGGGATGTTCAATACCCATTGCTGGCAAGGCTATCGTGGCAGCGTAATACAGCACGATCATGAAATAAGCCAGGTACTTGTGATTGACGATAACTTGCAAGGACATCGCGAGGACTGCCAACAAGGCATATTCCGGCCACTGCATTAAAAACAGCTGCTGTACATATTGGGCTATCTCATAATTGGTATAGCCTTTGATAGTCTGCAGCAGGATGCCGCATAACATCAGCACGAAAAGCATGATGCCCTGCAAGGCGATCAGTGCGATCAGTTTTGCAGTGAATGGCAGGTAATTGGGGGCGGGCAGAGCATCGAGTAATTGCGCAATGCGGGCATCTCTTTCACGCCACACCAGTTCACCTGCGTAAAAAGTGGTGATGGCGAGCATGAATATGCTAAAGCTGCCGCTGAGAATCTCCAGTACCGCATAAGTCACGGGGTAAGTGGGTGTGCCAAACATTTTGGTGATGGAGCTGGAAATCGCAAACATGAACAAAACACCCGCCAGCAGCATGACGATGAAATACACGTTTTTTACTGATTCCCGCAAATTCAACATGCTTTCGGCGTACAGCAACTTCAAGCCCCTGTTACCGGTGAAATTGGGCGTCACTTTTTGCAGTTGTACTGCGACTGGGGTAGCCACTACCTTTTCTTTCTTTTGCCTGCCTGTCGTGTTGATGGTAGCGAATTTAAAGCGCCAGTAGCACAGCACCAGACTGGCAAGACCAAGACTCAGCCATATCAGACGGTTGATGAGGAAAACACCATCCAGCGCAATCTGGCGGGTATTCTTGTCAGCTATGCTCCAGTATTCAGTCATCATGCTGACTGCAGAAGAACCAAAGGGATCAAGCAGGGCAGCCATGGTCTTGTTATCCAGATCCGCCCGCAATGAACGGGCGACCAGATAGCCAATAATCAAAAGTACACTGGCCACATACACTGGCATCATGCGGCGGGTGAGTGCGCCAAGGGTAAAGAAAATGCCGCCAAAAATAATGAAGTTTGGCAAAATCGCATACAGATAGGGCATGAGATATGACAAAGGCTGTACTGCGCCCAACCTGACGGCTTCTATGCCCGGCAAATAGCAACCCAGCCATGCACCCAGACCGAGACCGGAAAAGATGATGATGGAAGTCAACAGGGCACCTGAAAACCGGCCTGCAAGATATTGGAATTTGCTGATGGGGGCACTGTAGAAAAAATGCCAGGTGTGGTGTTCAATATCCTGGTGTGTCGCTTGCCCCATTAATGCAGCGACTGTACTGATGCCCAGATAGCCAAGAAAGGTGATGCTTTGAAAAACTGCCATTGGTGCATTGATATAAACCTTGCCACCGAAACCGATGGACGCACCAGTGAATAAACCACCTGCTGCTGCCATCCATAGCAGGGCCAGGGAAAAGAAAACCAGAAAATAGACATAGCTGGACAGGCTGCGTGCCTTTTGACGCAGCTCAAACATGAGTATCGCTAACATGACGACTCCTCAGGCTGCGCGTTGAACTGGCAAGGCAGCAGAGCTGGACAGCAAGCCAGCCATCGCAGAAAAATACACATCTTCCAGATTACCCTGGGTGGCCTCAAAGCTGCTATCTGGCTGTGTATCTGCATACACGTGGATGAGGGTACGGCCCGAGGTCAGGCGGCTGGAGATGAGTTGATACTTTTGCTGGCAAGCTGCCAGTTCAGTCTTCTCTATAAAGCGTTTCCAGATTTTTCCCTGTATCTGCGCGATCAAAGAAAGTGGTTGTCCGGTCAGTATGACCTGGCCTTTGTTGATGACAGCCATGTTGTTGCACAGGTCAGCCACATCTTCCACGATATGGGTGGAGAGGATGACGATTTTTTCTGAGCCTATATCTGCCAGTAAATTATGGAAGCGTACCCGTTCTTCCGGGTCCAGGCCAGCTGTTGGTTCATCGACGATGATCAGTTTCGGGTCACCAAGCAGCGCTTGGGCAATACCAAAACGCTGGCGCATGCCGCCAGAAAAGCCACCCAGATGCTTGCTTTTGACGTTGTAAAGATTGGTTTGATGCAGCAAAGCCTCCACCACTTCTTTGCGCTGCTTGCGATTGTCCAAACCCTTCAGGACTGCAAAGTGATCCAGCAAGTCATAAGCGCTGACCTTGGGATAAAGCCCAAAATCTTGTGGCAGATAACCAAGCAAACGGCGTATCTGATCTTTTTGTTCATGGATATTGATATTGTCCAGCAGAGCAGTGCCTGAGTCAGCATCCTGTAATGTCGCCAGCGTGCGCATCAGGGTTGATTTGCCTGCACCATTCGGCCCCAGTAAACCAAACATACCGGCGGGTATGGTCAGGTTGATATCATTGAGTGCCTGTACGCCGTTACTATATTGTTTTGATAGTTGTTGTATGCGAAGTTCCATGCTTTTATCCTTGTTGTGATTGAACTGCTCCTTGCGCGGTTGGCGCGGGCAGACATATCTTATGTAAATGGAATGCGCAAATGGAAAGATGCGATGAAACCAGCTTGGGCAAGGACGGAAAGGAGAAATTGTGGATTGAACGGGTTTTCCTGGAGTGAGCCAGGTCCCTTGTCAGGCTTATTATGGCCAAAGTGCTGCAAGTTTGTGTCTGATGCGATATAATGCGCCTTGGCGGGCCCCTGCGCATTGCGGCGTGGCCAATCTGGTCAGGTCGGGAACGAAGCAGCCACAGTCACTTACCGCAAGTGCCGCAGACCAGGCTCGCCAACTTCCTGTTTTAAAATTCCCCTCAATCTACCCCTCGTCATGAATTTTGCATTCGTGGATTAGCGCTTCTACTTGCTTCTACGCAGCAAATCTGTCAGTTTGTTTAACCGGTGCAATCAGTGGAAGTAACAAGCTGAGCGTTGTTCCCTGACCTGGCTCACTATAGAGTTCAATTTTACCACCCAGTACATCAGTGACCAGGTTGTAGACGATATGCATACCCAGGCCTGATCCACCTTTCCCCAGTTTTGTCGTAAAGAAGGGATCAAATACGCGTGCCAGATGTTCGGACGAAATACCGCTTCCGTCATCGCTGAAGATAACTTCTACCTGATTCATTCCACAAAGCCTGGTCTTCAGATACATATTTCCTTGCTCTTTATGCTCAAAGGCGTGCGTCAGCGAATTATTGACGGAGTTTGTGAGAATTTGCGCCAATGCCCCCGGGTAGCTTTCCATCATGACCTCAGGTGCCAGTTCAATATGCAGGTGATGTTTGCTCCTGCTATACATGGGTTCCAGGGTGACCAGAATCTCATTCAGGGTGGCACACAGGTTAAAGCGACGTCTCTGATTGCCGGATTGATCCACTGCTACCTGTTTAAAACTGACAATAAGCTGAGCTGCTCTATCCAGGTTACGAACCAGTATATTGGCGCCTTTGATGGTTTCCTGTGTCAATTGTGCCAGGATGGAACGACGAGGTTGGCTGCTTGATAATTCATTCTCCATGCTACTCGCATGATCATGTATGGTGGAGGCAACGGTAACGCTATTACCTATGGGGGTATTGAGTTCATGGGCAATGCCCGCGACCAGTGAGCCCAGGGCTGCCATTTTTTCAGAACGTATCAACTCGTCCTGCATGGCGGTCAAACTGTCGAGCGCTATGCTCAGTTCCTCATTGGTTTTTTCCAGACTGCAGGTGCGTTGCCCTACACGTTCTTCCAGTTCGGAATTCAATTGGCGCATTTCGTTTTCGATACCGCGGATACGGCTGATATCGATAGGCGTAAAAATGACCATTCTGTCGCCATCTGACTCCAGCAAACGTGAAGACAATAAGCAAGTCGCTATGCTGCCATCCTTGTAGCGGAACCTCATTTCAAATTGGTCGACAAAGCCCTGCTCGTTAAGTAGTTTCAGGTAAACAGAGCGTAATGCAATATCCTCCCATAGCTGTAATTCCTGCGGAGTCTTTCCCAGAATTTCATCAGTGGCAAAGCCAGTCTGCCTGGCAAGACTATCGTTAATTTCTACAAATTGATCATTGCTCAATGTGATTAATGCCAGCGGCACCGGAGAATACTTGAATAAATTAACAAATTTGCTTTCGCTGATGCGAAGTGACATTTCCGATGTTCTGAGTGAGTTTTCAGAGCGATGCAGGCGGCGTATATGCAGCCATAGTAAAAATGTCAGCGTACTCAGCAAAAGTATCGTGGCGCCTGAAAACACTATGCGGTCGCGTGTGCGGTCGCGCCATGCGGCGAGAATTGAATCACTGTCACGCGCAAATACAGAAACAATGGGAAAACCAGCGATCTTGCGATAAGTGTATAGCCGTTCTATCTGATTTTTTTCATCGAGAAACCGGCTATCCCTGAAGCTGCCTTCAACGGCTTGCTTGAGCAAATCTTTGATAATTGGTGATTGCCGTATCTCTTTGCCCACATATTCTTTATCAAAGGGAAAGCGCACGATGACAGTACCATCCTCAGTGAATAAAGAGACCATCGCCTTGCTATCTTTGGCAACCCTGGCATACACAGAACTGAAATAAGAAACGCTGATGTCGGTACTGATAATACCCAGATGTTTGCCATTGTCTGCAAACAGATTACGTGCGATGGGTACGACGAGTTCAGTATCGTAAAAACGCTGAAAGGGATGGCCAATCACGGCATGCCTGATCTCAGGATGTTTCAGCAATAGCGGAATATAAGTTCTTTCATCTGCATCGACCTGATAGGCTGGATAATCTATGGTGCTGACAAAGGCTTTGCCCGATGGATTGACATATTGCAGTGCTTTTAATACCTTGTTGAAGGGTTGTGCCTTGGTGATCAGTTCGCGGATGATATCGTCATTGAGTTCACGTTCGCGGCTGATAGACTGTATGGCCTGAATGACGGTGCTAAGGTTACCGTCTGCCTCGCGCAGGGTCTGAGTAGCATGCTCTTCCAACAGGCGGACAGCTACCAGGCCATTTTCATATTCAGATTTAAAAGTGACGCTACGGTCTTGCGAGACAGCCCACCAGGTTTGCAAAATAATGGCAGCAATTGTCAGACCTGCAAGTAGCAGGAAAATGACACCAGCAACTTTGGGTCGTTCAACCGATGTTGCCATGCTGTCCCTTGTGTAAATATTTGTTGTTTGTCTCGTTGGTGCGCCGCTATGTCAGCCAAATATCAGCCAAGCCGCCTTAATCTTAATAGTATACCCCTGTTCCCAGACAGAAATCTTGTCCTGGAACTCTTTCAACATAGCCTCTTTTCTTTTCCAGGTCTTTGGTGACAGGGTTGGGCCAGCGATAATTTACCCATCCTTTGCCATTGGAAAAACATTTTTCCACCATCTCCTTGATCAGTAATACACCATCCTGGTCACGCATGTCGAGCATGACTTTGCCAACGATCTTGGGATTTTTGCCATGCACAGACTGATAGCCTTTCTGGTCCAGCGTGTACAGATAAAGATCACCCTTTTTATTGATCTCACTGACAGAGTTGAAAGGGCTGTCCAGTCTGTTGAATTCGATAATGGCTTTCACCACACCATGTATTTTGATGTATTCCTGGGCTTTTTGTATTAGGGCCAGAGCCTCGGCTTCTGTGCTTCTGTTTACTGCAGCCACCTGGAAAGAAACGCTGACAAGCAATCCTAGAGTCAAAGCGTAGCAAGTTCTTTTCATGCTGCTCCCCATATCTTGAAATAGTAAAGTGTATAGCCAGGACAGGCAAAGCTTGGCTCGTTGATTCAATTCAAGATTTTGTATGATAGGGCGAAAGCTGGCAAAGATAAGTCAAATGAAAATTAATTGTTGTTCAAATTAACTCGATTTAACAATAAAATTGTTGTTTTCTGGAAAGCACAGGCGGACTTTAATGGATAGTCACGAACCAGCAGAATCTCTTGCATTCTGCCAGTTATGACAACAGGGATTACATGGAGTTTGTCAGGGAATATGCTAGGGGTAGCATTTTGATATTGCCCTGGGCATGAATGAGATCCATGCAGAAGTGACTCAGGCTTTAGTGTGGCAGATTTTGTCAGCCTGAGTCAGTTTCTGGTTGGCACTTATGCAGTGGTGCGCTTGTCCGTCACTCTGGAGATAGGACTGATTTGCGTGGCCATGACGACGATCAATATCAACAGGCTGCCACTGCCCATGAATAATTGAGGAATAGTGATGCCGCGCAGCAGCCAGCCTGTAAATGCCGCCGAGACTGGCCCTATGCCCATGAAGATAAACATGAACATGCTCATGGCACGGCCTATCATATTTGGTGGTACCTGTTTTTGCACCCAGGTAAATACTGCCACATGTAAAAAACCACCCAGTATGCCTACGCTTAACAATATGCCCGCACCTTGCCAGCTGGCGCTGATCAGGCCCATGGGGATAAACAATATACCCACAATAAAATCGACCAGCAAAATAGTGCGTCCCAGATTGCCAAAACGCAGATTGGGTTTCATGCCTGCCAAAGCCATACCTAATAGCGTGCCTGCACCGTGTGAACCAGCCAGCAAGCCCAGTGCGCTGGCACTATTGCTGAGCTGATTTGCCATGACCGGCAAGGCAATCTGTATCGGCCCCATGATGAAGAAGGCGATCGCTGCCCAATAGATGAAGCAACTGCGCAATTGTTTCTCATTCCAGCAATAGCGCAAACCTTCTGTCAGTGATTGCAGCAATGCTGGTTTTTGTCCGATGGGAGCGAGGCCAGTGGGCGCAGGCATGTCAATCATCCTGACCTTGCTCAGTGTCCAGGCAGAAAATGCGTAGGTGAAGCAATCAAAGAAGAAAGCCGCTGCCAATCCTTGTGCATCGTTGACCATACCTTGCTCATGTGTACCGAACAAGGCAATCAGCAAGCCTGCCAGTACAGGGCCAATGAACATAGTCAACTGGCGCACGCCCAGCATGGTGCCATTCGCAGATTGCAACTGGGCTGGTGCGACTACACGTGGCAACATGGATGTGCCTGAAGGTATGCTGAAGGCGGTAGAGATACCCAGACCGAGGGCCAGGACATACACCATCCATAATTCCAGCTTGCCGTAAAAAATCAGTGCACTCAATATACCCAGCAGCAGCGTATTGATATACTTGGTTTGCATCATTACTGTCTTGGGTGAATAGCGGTCAACCACTGCACCTCCCAGCAATATCAACAATGCGCGTGGCACACTGATCAGTGCGAGCACGATACCCAGTATTAAAGTGTCGCCGGTCATCTTCAGCACCAGCCAGGGCAGGGCAATTAAAGTGAATTGATCACCCAGCATGGAGATGGCGCCGCCGCCTATCATCCACAGGAAATTACTGTCCTTGAACATACCCTTGGGCTTGCTGTCGGCTGTATTCTTGTTTATTTCGTTCATACTGTTTCCTTAAATTCTATTTCATTTCAAGGTAATTCTTTTCGAGAATTGCCATTCCCTGGCGAGCGTATGCAATGATGGATGGCGTCAATCCGCCTCCTATGCTTAGCTCTGGCTCTTTTTCATGGATGCTCCTGACCTTGAGCATGGTAGGCAGATGGTTACCCCAGGCATCCATAAACAGGGCGCGCCACTTGATTAAAATGGCTTGCACGTCAGGGTGTTCAGGTGGCAGGTTCAGGGCCATTTTTTGCCTTACCTCAGAAAAGATCCGTGTCCAGGATTCGGCATTTTTAAAAAAGGAGTGACGAAAATACTTCAGCTCTTCTTCACTCAGATGTTTTCTGTAAATGTCGTACCTGACCTCTACTGATGCCTGGGTGATGAAATCCATCATTTCATCATCCACACCGCTTAATGACTGCAGTGAAGGTTCTTTTCTGTGCATCAAAGTGAATTTGCTGAGTAATCTGGGATCAGGCATGATCTGGCTCATGGCTAGCACCCATTCCCTGGCCAATTGCTTGGCCGCAGGATCAAGCGGCGAGGTTTTTTGATCCAACAAGCTCCTGGCTGCCTGGATAAGGGGCGACATATGCGTTTCAAGCTTGCTTTTTGCCTGTAGCTCTAGTTCACGCATATGCAAAATTTCATCACGGCTGAAGTACTTGCCTATCAAACTCATCATTTCCAGTGTCGAAAGCCAATATTCCAGATTGGGTTCGCTTTTAGCTTTCAACACGTCAGACAATTGTTGCAGTCTGTCGCGTAACTCCATGCTCTGGGCAATTTGCTGATCCAGGCCAGAAATCTGCTCATCTATGATGCAGTGCAAGTCGCCACTGGCACCATTGATGACATCGCCCACTTCCGCCAGTGACAAGTCCAGGCGGCGCAGGGCTTGAATGTGATGCAGGCGCTTGATATCCGACCTGTCGTAGAGGCGATACCCTGCCTCTGAGCGGGCAGATGGCTTGAGTAAGCCAATTTTGTCGTAGTGATGTAGTGTGCGTATGGTCAGGCCAGTACGGCTGGCCAGTTCACCGATTTTCAATAACATACCTGATCTCCTTCAATGAGGGAGACTATAAAGCCTCACCTAATGTCAGGGTCAAAGGTTTTTTGAAAATATTTTTATTGCCCTATTTATTTGTTTTTTTATCTCGTTGTGGCCAATATGCCCACATGACGCCTAGCAAACTGGTCAGCAGGATAAATCCCCACTCCATGCCACCTTGACCCGGGCCAACGACATACCAACCGTATTGGGCATGGACATGGATCAATCCAAAGCAAATAACGACGATATGCCCTATGCAGGCAGGCACGACCAGGCGATTGGTAAGCAGAGCCAGGCTGCTGGCAGTTTGTACCAGCAATACCAGCCATGCCAGCGCAGTGCCCAAGGGATAACCGAGTTCAGTCAGGAAATCACCAAAGCGCGGGATATTTGCCATATGGGTGTAGCCATGCAGAGGATGCATCAAAATAATCAATGCGACACCTATGCGTACGATATCCATACCTCGATGCAGGTTTGCTGGATTTGTTTTATACCATTGCTGAATCATGGAAAGTCTCCTGAAAAATGAGCTTTCAACAATGGCAGAAAATAAAAGTTGTAATTGACTTATGTGATCAAGTCGTCTTGCAGAGTGATGAATTCAAGGCCGATTTTAGAGGGAATGGGTCCGGCAACAGTGGTCGCCAGACCGGTGGAAATCAATGCTTGATTTCTGGTGCTTTCAATGTGCCTTCTGTCAGTGTATTTGCAACGAATAACTGCGCGCAATCGACCTTGTCGAAGCCATAGTGCTTGCCACAGAAATCACAATTGATATCCAGTGTACCCAGGTCAGCAATGGCTGACTGTATTTCTTCTTCACCCAGCATTCTCAGCATGTCACCGACTTTTTCACGCGTGCAGTTGCATTGGAATTGCGGGTGCAAAGGGTCGAATACGCGTATGGTTTCTTCCCAAAACAGACGGTGCAAAAGTATGTCTATGCCTGTGCTTAGTAATTCAGGGCGCTTGAGGGTATCACCCAGCATGACGGCGTGGTTCCAGGCTTCGGTTTCATCTTCCACCTGCGCTTCAGTACCACCAGTTTTAGGCAGTTTTTGCAGCAGCATGCCGCGCGCGACCTGATCGTCAGCTGCCAGCCACAGCTTGGTATCAAGCTGCTCAGAGCGTTGCATATAGTTTTCTATGACAGTCGCGATACTGTCGCCATCCAGCGGCACGATGCCCTGGTAAGCCTGCTGACCTGGCAATTTATTGTTCGGGTCCAGAGTGATCACAAAACGACCTTTGCCGTGGGAATGGATCAGGTCAGTCAGGCTGGCATCATCGGCAATATTGGCATGCTCACTGAGTTTGGCAGTGGCGCGCATTTTCAGTTCGGCATCGCATTCAACCACCAGCAGCTTGACCGGGCCATCGCCATGGATTTGCATGATCATGGTGCCATCAAACTTCAGGTTGGCGGACAGCAGTGCAGATGCGGCCATCAACTCGCCCAATATGGTTTGTACGGCAGCCGGATAAGTCTTGCGGGCCAGGGTTTGTTGCCAGGTGTGGATCAGTTCGACCATTTCGCCGCGTACACCGGCGTGTTCGAACATGAATTTTTGTAGGGTATCAGTCATTATTATCGCTAAATCAGTCTATGCGTTTCAGTTGTGTTTTAAAGGCTTGCCCGCGTTTTACGTAAGTGTCGGCATTGCGCTGCAGGCCGGCAATATCTGCTTCGCCCAGTGTTCTGACTACTTTGGCAGGCGAGCCTATGATGAGGGAGTTGTCAGGGAATTCCTTGCCTTCGGTGACCAGTGCGCCAGCACCAACCAGACAGTTCTTACCTATCTTTGCGCCGTTCAGCACAACGGCCTGTATGCCTATCAACGAGCCATCGCCTACAGTGCAACCATGCAGCATGGCCTGGTGGCCGACAGTCACATTTTTGCCTATCACCATAGGATAGCCAGGATCAGTATGTAAAATGCTGCCTTCCTGTACATTGCTGTTTTCACTGATGGTAATCAATTCATTGTCGCCACGTATGGTGACATCAAACCAGATGCTGGCATTGGCTTCTATTTTGACTTTGCCTATGATGTTGGCACTGTCGGCAATATAGGCGGATGCATCAATTTCAGGGGCAAGGTCACCGAATTGGTAAATGGGCATGGTTATTCCGTAAAATGACGCTTTTTTAGCTAAAGCAGTATTGTAAACCTCTGCGGGCTTACTTGCCTGGCTTCACATGCATATGAAAGATAAAGTTATTAATGAGTTAAGAGCATGCGCATTGGCTGCAGTACTGGAACCACATCCTCAACGTAAATGTGAGGCTATTCATGCAATTCTCAAGGAGCCATTACTCGATGTCGCCACAGTTTTTGCTGAGCCGGAAGGCATACCTGGTCGCCTGAGTAAGCCTGAGCTGGTGCCGCCGGGCAAGGTGGGGCGGCGTGCCATGAATACGATAGAGGGCCGGGCGGTGCTGATTCATGCACTGGCGCACATAGAATTGAATGCAGTCAATTTGGCAGCAGACATCATCTGGCGCTTTGCTGGCATGCCTGCGCAGTTTTACCTGGACTGGTTGAAAGTGGTCAAGGAAGAGGCTTATCACTTTCAATTGCTGGTCGGACATTTACATACCCAGGGTTTTGCTTACGGAGACTTCCCCGCGCATAACAGCATGTGGGAAATGGCAGAGAAAACCAAGGGTGATCTATTAGCTCGCCTTGCGCTGGTGCCACGCACGCTGGAAGCACGCGGCCTGGATGCTACGCCTGCCGTCATGGCCAAGCTGGCGCAGGCGGGTGATCAGGCTGCTGCCAATATTCTGGCGATTATCCTGCATGATGAAATTGGCCATGTCGCCATCGGCAATTTTTGGTACAAGAAATTGTGTGCAGAGCAGGGCTTGGATATCATTTCGACATATGCCGAGATGACTCGCAAATACAAGGCCCCGCCTGTGCGGGGACCTTTTAACCTGGAGGGCAGGAGAGCTGCAGGGTTTGATGAAGATGAACTGCGTGCCCTGCAGGATGCAGCAAGCTGAACTGTTTATATTGTTTAGTCGCCAGCACGCACCGAGCCTATGCCATCCACAGACTTGCTGACGTTGCGTGGGCGGCCATAATAAGTCAGGCTGCCTATGCCTTGTACTGATGCATTCAGGCTCTCGCGGGCATTGACGGATACCGAACCTATGCCTTCTATGCGTACATCCACTTGCTCGGCAATCAGGTCCTTGGTTTCTACCAAGCCTACACCCTCGGCCCGCAGGGTAAATGATTTGACCTTGCCATTCGCGACCAGCATGCCTGCACCTTCATAATACAAGGCAAAGTGCGGGCCAGAGAGATTATTCAATACGGTTTTGCCTGCGCCTTCCATCTTGAACCGACTCATCTCAGGGATGCTGATGATGACCTGAGAGTTGTCACTGACCTTGATGGAATTCTTTTCTTTGTATGAAATGACCAGTTCATCGCCGATGACTTCAGTAATGACATTATTGACAAACCTTTCATTGCCCTTGACTTGTACAGACTGGGGTTTGCCAACTTCCACCACCAGGCTGAATGCGCTACGGGTCTTGATGGTCTTGAAGGCGGGCAGGTTACGGGTTTGCTCATCAGCAAAAGCGGTAGAACTGAGCAGCAGGGCAGCTATCAACAAGATGTGGCGCATGGTTTTCTCCAATGGTTGGTGTTTGCATTGGTGTCAGTATTGCCAATTTTGTCCTTGCCCGCCCCCGCTTTGCGATGAACTGCAAAATACTGGGGATGAGCCGCAATTCAGGCTGGGCGCACCGTGTTCAGTTTTTCATAGTGCAGCATATCCAGCCATACACCATTGCGAAAGACCGAGGTATGCGAGTGGCCATATTCTGTAAAGCCGCATTTGCGCATAATGGCCTGGGATGGCAGGTTGTCGATAATGACGGTCGCTTCAATCCGGTTCAGTTTGAGTTCTTCAAATGCCTGGCTGACTACGGCATTGACTGCTGCTGTCGCATAGCCATGCCCACCATGGCGCTGGCTGAAGCGGTAGCCCAGAAACGCTTTATGGTATTGATCTTGTTCAACGCCGCGCAGGGTGATACGCCCGACAACTTCATTTTCTAGCCAGGCCAGGTAGTGGTATTCACGATTGGCATTGGCCAGATATTGGGCTTGTTCCAGACTGGAACGTACTTCTGGCAGGCAATAAAAGTCATTGCCGCGGCTGGCTATCCATTCTTCAAAATGGTCGCGATTTTCCTGTTCAAATGCGAGTACGGCAGCGGCATCGTCGGATTTGACTAACGTAATGATCAGAGATGAACTCATGGATATGATTCGTCAAGGCTGGTTGGTGAATGAAGGATTGTAATGGATGCTTAAAGTTGTTGCTGTTACTGTCGTAATCAAGATAAACCACTTGCATTGAAGAATGTTATGACAGCACGCATAAGATCAATCGGCTCAATCAGCTCAATGGTAAACCGGATCGCGTTAATTTTACTCGGCGCATTCTTTTCTGCGCACTCCATCGCACAAATGACCGATCCCGGTTTGCCGCCTAATTTGCCACCCAATAAGGCCCTGGTATTGACAGGCTTTGCCGTCAGTAAGCCCGTGCAGGTACAGGATATTGATGATGCGGCCCAGGGTTTTCCCAAAGCGATTGCCCGCAGGCTCGTGCGTGAGCGGCAAGTGCAGGTGCGCACCTCGCCTGATCTATTATCGTTTGACTGGCAGCAGGATCAGCCACCAGTGAATCTTTTGCAGCAACTGGGGCAAACTTATGCCAGTCGCTACATCGTCTCGGGTGAGATACGCAATGCAGGTACCAAAATAGATACCAACCTTTTTGGTCTGACGCAAAAAAGAACCCGTGCCATAGAACTGGATGTGCGTATCTACGATGCGCGTACTGGTCAACTGCTGGCGCAGCAGGAATTTTCAAATACCGTTGTGGGAAATGTAAGTGTAGGGCGTGAACATGTTTTCGATGGTGCTGCGTTCAATAGCACACTGTATGGCAAGACCATCAGTGAGATGCTGGACCAGGTTGCCAACCTGGTCAGTGCCACGGTGATGGCGCAGCACTGAGCGGGTTTGAATTGTAGTCTGAATTATTTTGCTGCGCGCTCTTCTTCACGCAGCCGTAATATGCGCCGCTGTATTTTGCCTGTGGTGGTCATAGGCAAGGCGTCGATAAATTCTATCTCCTTCGGATATTCATAGGGGGCGAGTTTGCCGCGCACATGATCTTGCAATTCCTTGATCAGGGCACCATCACCCTGAAACCCCTGGCTTAACACCACATACGCCTTAACCAGGTTGCCGCGTTCTTTGTCAGGTTTTGGCACGACAGCGACGTTTGCCACTGCTGCGTGCTTGACCAGGCAATTCTCGATTTCTGAGGGGCCTATGCGGTAACCTGCAGCCTTGAACATATCATCTGCGCGACCTTGATACCACAGGTAGCCATCGGCGTCGCGGGTAGCCAGATCGCCAGTCCTGCACCAGTCACCAGTAAATTTATTGCGGGTTGCCGTATCGTTTTTCCAGTAACCAAGAAAGAATACTGGGTCAAGATGGCCGTAGGCATCATAGCGGCTCATGGCAACTTCGCCTATCTCACCATCTGCCACTTCCTTGCCATCGTCATCAATGATGGCAACCTTGTGCCCAGGATAAGGCCGCCCCATGCTGCCGGGTTTGGCGGGCCAAAATTGATTGCTATTGCCGACGATATAGTTCATTTCAGTCTGGCCAAACATTTCATTCGGTGTGATGTGCAGGGCTTTTTCACACCAGTTGAAGACCGCATCACCGACAGCTTCACCCGCAGTCATGACGGCGCGCAGGGCGAGCTTGTATTTTTTCCTGGGCTTGGGTTCAGCCTTCATCATCATTTTCAAGGCTGTGGGAAACAGGAAGGTATTCGTGACCCGGTATTTTTCCAGCAAGTAGTAGGCAGTCTCTGCAGTAAAACGCCCCTGGTAGCCAACGATGGGTTTGCCAAAATACAGGGTGGGCAATAAGGCATCCATCAAGCCGCCAGTCCAGGCCCAGTCAGCCGGTGACCAGAATACATCTTCGTCTTGCGGGAACCAGTTTTGCGATGCCACAAAACCAGTCAGATTACCGATAATGGCAGAATGCGGCAGCAGCGCACCTTTGGGGGCACCCGTAGTGCCACTGGTGTAAATCAGGATGGCCGGGTCGCTGGAGCGGGTGTCGGCAATGCTGGCGGTGACAGGCATGTTGGGTACATGTGTTTCCCAGTCTATGCAAGGCGGCATGTCGTTACTGGTGTCACAATCCACGGTAATCACGGTTTTCAGGTCGGGACAGCGGCTGCGTATTTCTTCAAATGCCTTTATCCCACTGTCATCCAGAACGATGGCGATGGACTGGCTGTGTTGCAACCGGTATTCCAGCGCCTCTGGCCCGAATAAAAAAGACAGGGGCATCACGATGGCACCGATTTGCAGGCAAGCCATGATGGTAATGGCGGTTTCTGGCCTTTGTGGCAAGATGCAGGCGATGACGTCACCACGCTGTATGCCTTCCTGCAAGAACAGATTGGCAAGCTGATTGGCTTGTTCATGCAATTGCAGATAAGTCAGGCGGCGGCTATTGCCTTCGCTATCTTCATACAGGATGGCAGTTTTCTTTGCATGCTTGTGCTTTGTTGCCCAACGGTGACAGCAGGCTTCTGCGATATTGAAATTGCTGGGTACATCCCACCTGAATTCGTGGTAGAGCTGCTCATAGTGATCAACATGGTCAACTTTTGTATCGTTTTTTGTCTTGTTTTTGAGTTTGTTCAACTGCTTCATCCTGTCTCCGTTATAATAATCGAACGGTCGTGCTATTGTGTGGTTGTGCTGCAAGTGCCCTGAGGCATTAGTATCATGCTACTTGATAATGCGCTTTGCAGGCTGGCGTTTGCCTGTATTTCCAGATGAAAAATATTAAATTCTTATGAATCCTCTATTCAAGCCCTCACGCACATCTTTTCTTGATATCCGCGGCCTGCAATACCATGTGCGCAGTTGGGGGCGGGAAGATGCGCCCAAGATCATCATGCTGCATGGCTGGATGGATGTGTCTGCGTCTTTCCAGTTTGTCGTCGATTGCCTGAAGCAGGACTGGCAAGTGCTTGCGCCTGACTGGCGTGGTTTTGGATTGACTGAATCGCCTAATGTCGATACTTACTGGTTCCCGGATTACCTTGGTGACCTCGATGCGCTGCTAAGGCATATTTCGCCGGATGAGTCTGTGAACCTGCTGGGGCATAGCATGGGCGCGAATGTCGCTGGTTTGTATGCAGGCGTACGACCAGAACGCGTGCGCAAGTTCATTAATCTTGAAGGCTTTGGCATGCCGGTGACGCATCCCAAACAGGCACCTGGCCGCTACAGGAAATGGCTGGATGAGCTGGAAAACCAGGCTGGCCTGCGCACTTATGCTTCGCAGGCAGAAGTAGCCGCCCGTTTGCAGAAAACCAATCCTCGCCTGTCGGACGAAAGAGCGGCATTTCTTTCTGCTCATTGGGCCAAGGAAACCAGCACCGGTTGCTGGGAGATTTTGGGTGACCCTGCCCACAAGCAAACCAGTCCACTCTTGTACAGAGTGGAAGAGGTCATGGCCTGCTGGCAAAAAATTACTGCCCCAGTATTGTGGATGGAGGCAGATGACACCAATGTCTGGCATTGGATGGGGCCTAAAGAAGAAGCACGTCTCGAAATAGACAGGCGCCTGGAGCATATACCGCAGCTACAAAAAGAGATGATCCTGGATGCCGGGCATATGCTGCACCATGACCAGCCAGAGAAATTGGCAGCATTGATAGAGGCTTTCTTGCTGAAGGACTGATTTAGCGGGCCTTGCTGCCTTGGTACAAGAATGGAAAAGCGAGTTCTGGGTTAAACTCCCAGAACTCGCTTTTTATTTTCTATTCATATCCCAGCACTATGAGCACGACACCTCAATCACCCAAATACGGTTTTACTACCACCATCCTGCATAACGACAGACAAAAAGAAATAGAGCATGGTTCTGTCCATAAGCCCATCCATACGTCAGTTATGTATGGTTACAGCGATGCGCGTGATCTGGCGGCAGTGTTCCAGAATAAACAATCTGGCTACCGTTATGGCCGCCAGGGTAATCCTACGGTCTCTGCGCTGGAAGAAAAAATCAGCAAGATGGAAGGCGGACTTGCCACCATCGCATTTGCGACTGGCATGGCGGCCATAGGTGCAGTGTTCCAGGCATTATTGCGCCAGGGTGACCATGTAGTGTCTTCCTCATTCTTGTTTGGCAATACCAATAGCCTTTGGCAAACCGTGGGTGGACAGGGTGTTGATGTATCACTGGTAGATGCCACGGATGTAAGCCATGTCGCGGCAGAACTGACGCCAGCGACACGCATGGTGTTTGTCGAGACTATCGCCAATCCACGCACGCAAATCGCTGATCTGAAAAAAATAGGTGAGTTGTGCCGTGAAAAAGGCATCCTGTTTGTGGTCGATAACACCATGACTTCGCCTTATCTGTTCCAGCCCAAAGTTGTACATGCAGGCCTGGTGATCAATTCGCTGACTAAATCCATCGCCGGACATGGCAATGTACTGGGTGGTGCCTTGACGGATACTGGTTTGTTTGACTGGAGCGCATTTCCAAATATTGCCGCCAACTTCCGCAAACAGCCTGCGCAAATGCAGGGCCTGGCACAAATCAGGGCCAAGGCCTTGCGTGACTTTGGTGCCTCGCTTTCACCAGATGCAGCACACCAGGTTGCAGTCGGCGCAGAAACCATTGCCTTGCGCATGGACAGGGAATGTGCCAACGCCCTGGCGCTGGCAAAAATGCTGGCTGCCGACCCGCGTGTGGCAGCGGTACATTATCCAGGCTTGCCAGATCATCCACAGCATGCCCTGGCGACGGAGTTGTTTGCTGCCTATGGTGCCTTGTTCAGCTTTGAGTTAAAACCCGAGATTGATTGCTTTGATTACCTGAACCGTCTGAAGCTGGCGATCAATGCAACGCATCTCGGTGATACCCGCACTCTTGTTATTCCGGTTGCACACACCATTTTCTTTGAGATGGGGGCAGAACGCCGTGCCGAGATGGAGATAGCGGATTCCTTGATACGCGTTTCTGTCGGTATAGAAGATACCAAGGATTTGCTGGATGATTTTGCGAATGCGCTGGTATCTGAGTAAAAAGATAACGCAAGTTTGAACTAAAGACCGATTTGCAGCACTACTGTATGTTGGTACAAGTGGTGCTGCGTTTTGCATGTGCTTCGATTATTTTATTTCTGTAATGGCAAGGTAACTATGTTCAAACTCTCTCTCAGTATGACGATGCGTGACTGGCGTGCTGGTGAGCTGCGCTTTTTACTGATTGCCTTGATGATCGCCGTGGCCTCCCTGGCCTCGGTCGGTTTTTTTACGGACAGGATGCGCAGCGGCCTCAACCGCGATGCGCATCAGTTACTGGGTGCTGACTTGCTGGTCGCTGCTGACCAGCCCATCAAGCCAGAATGGCGACAAGAAGCAGAAAAACGCGGTTTCAGGACGGCAGAAACAGTAGTCTTCCCAAGTATGGCATTGGCGGGCGAGGGGGATGAGGCGATATCCCGCCTCGTCTCTTTAAAAGCCGTGAGTGCAGATTACCCCTTACGTGGCAAGTTGAAGCTGAACAAGGGTGAAACAGAAGTCGCTACTGATGTCGTCCCGCAATCTGGCGCAGTCTGGGTAGATCCGGCTTTGCTGTCGGCTCTGAATTTGAACGTAGGCCAAAAAATCAAACTGGGTGAGCTGCATCTGACGGTGACCCAAACCATAGGTACAGAGCCTGACCGTGGCGCAGGTTTCATGAATTTTGCGCCACGTGCCATGATATCGCTGACGGATATACCTGCCAGCAAACTGATACAAAATGGTTCGCGAGTGACTTATCGTTTACTGATGGCTGGCGATTCCAAGCTTATCGCTGCTTATCAAAAAGAATTGCAGGGCAAGATAGAAAGCGAAAAACTTAAAGGAATACGACTCGAATCGCTGGAATCAGGTCGTCCGGAAATGCGCGCTACGCTGGACAGGGCAGATCAGTTCCTGTCGCTGGTAAGCCTGTTGTCAGCCATGCTGGCCGCGGTTGCCATCGCCATGGCCGCCCGCCGCTTCATGCTGCGTCATCTGGATGCCTGCGCCATGTTGCGCTGCCTGGGGCTGACCCAAAACCAGGTCATGTCCATGTATTTGATCGAATTCCTGATCCTGGGTTTGCTGGGCAGCATCGCAGGCGTGGTTTTGGGTTATGCAGGCCATTATGTCCTGCTCGAATGGTTGGGCAAACTGGTCGCCAAGGATTTGCCTGATGCGAATTTCTTGCCTGCCGTGCAGGGCATCGCCACAGGTTTATTACTGCTGGTAGGTTTTGCCTTGCCACCGATTTTGCAATTGCGTAATGTGCCGCATAACCGCGTCATACGACGTGAACAGGATGCGCCCAAAGCCATGACGCTGGTGACGTATGCCTGCGGCCTCGGCATGTTCGTGGCTTTGTTACTGTGGCAAACGGCGGATATCAAACTGGGCTTGATGACTGCGGCTGGTTTTTTGCTTGGTTTGCTGGTGTTCGCACTGGTGGCATGGCTGGGCATGTTTTCTCTCAAACGCATGCGTACTTTATTTGCGCATTCTGCCTGGCGTTTCGCTATTACTGCTCTGCAAAGGCGGCCCGGTGCGACTATTGTACAAGTCGTCTCCCTTGCCCTGGGTTTGATGGCCTTGTTGTTGTTAACTGTCGTGCGTGGTGACCTGATCACTGCGTGGAAAAAAGCTACTCCGGCAGATGCGCCAAATCAGTTTGTTATTAACATACAGCCAGATCAAAAAGCAGATATCGCTAAACAACTTGATGCCTTTGGCAAGCCACTGCTGTACCCCATGATACGCGGGCGTTTGATTGCCTTGAATGACAAGCAGATTACTGGCGACACCTATATGGAAGACCAGGCCAAGCGCATGGTGGATCGCGAATTCAATCTGTCTACCATGCCCGACATGCCTGCGCTGAACAAGATCACTGCCGGTCGCTGGTATGACGATAGTAAGGCCACAGAGGCTGAGGCTTCGGTGGAAGAGGGCATAGCCAAAACCCTGAAGCTGAAGCTGGGTGACAAGATGACTTTTGATGTCGCAGGTCAGCAGGTGACATCGACCATCACGAGCCTGCGCAAGCTCGACTGGGGTTCGATGCGGGTGAATTTCTTCGTCATCATCAACCCAAAAGCCATGGTGGATATGCCGCAGACCTGGATCACGGCCTTCCGTTTGCCTGAAACAGATAAAACGTTCGTCAACCGCTTCATGCGTGATTTCCCTAACCTGACGGTGGTCGACGTTGGCGCCATGATCAAGCAAATGCAGGATGTGCTGGACCAGGTGATTACGGCAGTAGAATTCCTGTTCCTGTTCACACTGGCTTCCGGTGTGCTGGTGTTGTACGCAGCGCTGGCTGGCTCGCAGGATGTCCGCATGCGTGAGGCTGCGCTCTTGCGTGCCCTGGGTGCAACCCGCAAGCAACTCTCACAGGCGCAGTGGATAGAATTCTTGCTGATAGGTGGCTTGTCTGGTGTATTGGCAGCTTCTGGCGCATCTGCCATAGGCTGGGCACTGGCACGCTTCAGTTTCAATTTTGAATGGACTTTCTCGCCCCTGGTCTGGCTGGCAGGCTTGTTTGTTGGTGCTACTTGCGCCGTGGTGGGCGGCTGGCTGGGTTTGCGCAATGTCTTGAATCAGCCACCTCTGCAAAGTCTGCGCGAGGCTTGATAGAAGTGCGCTCAATTAAAATAATTTAAAAGGATTTATCTTGCAAAAACAAGACATCAAACTTTATGTAGATTCACAATTTACCAGCCCTTATGCGATGTCGGTGTTCGTCACGCTACATGAAAAGGGCCTGAACTTTGATTTGCTGACAGTAGATCTGGAAGCCGATGCCCAGCATGCGCCAGATTATGCCGCCACGTCGCTGACGCAGCGCGTACCTACCCTGGTGCATAATGGTTTTGCCTTGTCCGAATCGTCAGCGATTACCGAGTATCTGGAAGAAGTATTTCCACAGCAAGCAGTTTATCCCAAAGACACGCAAGCCCGTGCCAGGGCAAGGCAAGTGCAAGCCTGGATACGCAGCGCCCTGATGCCTATACGGGTAGAGCGCAATACCCAGGTCATCTTCTATGGCAAGAAGCTGGAACCCTTATCAGATGAAGCTAAGGCAGCAGCAGCGCAATTGTTCCTGGTTGGCGAATCATTGATACCAGATAGTGCTGAAAACCTCTTTGGTAACTGGACAGTTGCTGATCTTGATCTTGCCTTGATGATTAACCGCCTGGCCTTGCATGGCGATCAGGTGCCTGAGAAATTAGCCAGGTTTGCAGCTTATCAATGGCAAAGACCTGCAGTGCAATTATGGGTGCATCAGACAAGGCCCGCACTCTGAATGGTTTTAAGAACGGTTTTAAATTAGCGATCACATGAATACTGAAGTTGAAAATAATGAAGAAGCCCAGGTCAATTTATATGAATTGCTGGGTGGTGCAGAAAAACTGCGCGAGATGGTTGACCGTTTTTATGACTTGATGGAGCTCGAGCCAGAATTTGCCGGCATACGCGCACTGCATCCCGCTCCCATGGATGGATCCCGTGACAAGCTATTCTGGTTCTTGTCTGGCTGGATGGGCGGCCCCAATCTGTATATAGAACAGTTTGGTCACCCGCGCCTGCGTGCGCGTCATCTGCCGTATGCCATCGCCAGTAGCGAACGTGATCAATGGCTGCGCTGCATGGCCTGGGCGATGCAGGATGTCGGCGTCAGTGAAGATTTGCAGCAGCATTTGATGCAATCGTTTTATCAGACGGCTGACTGGATGCGTAACCGCCCTGGCTGAGTTTCCAAGCTTCGCAATTTGAAATCCCTTTTTCACCTGAATATTTTTCTATGAGCCTGTTTGAGGTACTGATACTTTTGCTGGCTGTGCTGGCCGTGATCTTGAATATTGTGCTTCTGCTGCGCAAGACTGATAATCAAGACGAGTACGGCATACTCGCCATACAGGAACAACTGCGCCAGACTCAGCAGCAGTCGCAAATGACGCAAGAGCGCAGTGAGCGGGCATTGAGAGAGCAGGTGCAATTGACAGCCCAGACTGGCCGCCAGGAACTGTCTGGCAGCTTTGGCCAGTTGCAACAAAACCTGGCTGCCCAGTTGACCAGTGTGGCAACGCTGCAAAATAACCAGATCGATGCGTTCTCGCAGCAACTGGTGAAGCTCAATGAAACCAATGCACAGCAACTGGAGCAATTCAGGCAGGCTTTCATTTTGCAAGGACAGGTCGCCCGTGACGAACAGGGTCAAAGCCTGAAGCGTTTTGGTGACAGCCTGAATCAAACTCTGTTGGCGCTGACGGAGTCAAATGCCCAGCGCATGAATGAAATACGGGCAACGCTGGAGCAAAAAATACAGCAATTGCAGGCCGACAATGCAGGCAAGCTAGAAGAAATGCGCAAGACTGTCGATGAAAAACTGCATGCCACGCTGGAGCAGCGCCTTGGAGAATCATTCAAGCTGGTCTCTGACCGTCTCGAAAAAGTCCATCAGGGCCTGGGTGAGATGCAACAGCTTGCGATAGGTGTTGGTGACCTCAAGCGCGTGCTGACGAATGTGAAAACCCGTGGTACTTGGGGTGAAGTGCAACTGGAAATGGTGCTGGAACAAATGCTGACGCCAGACCAGTATGCCAAGAATGTAGAAACCATACCCGGCTCAGGTGAGCGGGTGGAATTCGCCATCAAGCTGCCAGGCAAGGAAGAAAACAGGGCGCCAGTATGGATGCCCATTGATGCGAAATTCCCCAAGGAACAATATGAGCGCCTGATCGATGCCGCAGAACGTGCCGATGCCGAAGGGGTTGCGCAGGCGGGCAAAGAGCTGGAGAGGGCGATACGCCTGGAGGCTAAAACCATTTCCGAGAAATACCTGTCACCGCCACTGACGACAGATTTCGCCATTCTGTTCCTGCCGACTGAGGGCCTGTATGCCGAAGTCATGCGCAGGCCGGGTCTGGCTGATGAATTACAGCGCACTTGCCGTGTCTCCATCTCTGGTCCTTCGACTTTGTCGGCTTTGCTGAACAGCCTGCAAATGGGCTTCCGCAGTCTGGTACTGGAGCAGCGCTCATCGGAAGTCTGGCAGGTGCTGGGCGCAGTCAAGACAGAGTTTGGAAAATTTGCGGATGTATTGACCGCTACCAAAATCGCGCTCGAAAAAGCTGCAAAAAATATCGATCAGGCAGAAGTCAGGACGCGGCAAATGACACGCAAACTAAAAAGTGTAGAAGCTTTGCCTGCAGATACTGCGCAAAGCCTGCTGGGTACGAGTATCGACGCCAGTGACGCAGATGTTGAATAATTAAACTGCGGCTTGATCAAACCAGATCTGAAGATTTATCACCCATCAGATAACGCGGCCCCGTACCTCTGGTATTGGCAATGTCTTGCGGATTGTATAGCGCACAGGATTTGAGCGACAGGCAGCCGCAACCTATGCATGAACTTAACTGGTCACGCAAGGCTGTCAATGCCCTGATGCGTTCTTCTATCAGGGAGTGCCACGATTTTGACAGCCTCTCCCAATCCTGTTTTGTCGGCGTTCGCTGGCCTGGCAGGCTGGCAAGGGAGTTTTCTATTTCTTCCAGTGTCAGCCCTGCAGTTTGCGCGGCCTTGATAAATGCAACACGACGTAATACTTCCCGTGGAAATTGGCGTCGCTGCGCCGGACTGCGTACGCTCGTTATCAAACCCCGGCTTTCATAAAAACGCAAAGCGCTTGCCGCGATGCCTGATCGTTTGGCAAGTTCACCTATGCTGATCAGGTTTGTATTGTTTGCATCAGTCATCGTTTCTCTCCCAGGCATGAAAAAAGTGTTTGACTTCAAGTTAACTTGAACTTGCATACTATAACAAATTCAAAACCAATGGAGAGTGCAAATGACGGCTTCAACAACAGCGATGTGCAGCAATGTGGTTCTTAAAGACTTGCTGGACAAGAACAGGGAGTTTGCCCTGAATGGCAAGGGAACCACCAATCACTGCCCCATGGCTTTATGCGCACTGGCTGGCATGGGGGCGAGTGACAGACGTTTACAGGAATTCTTTACGCATTGGCGCGATACATATGCTTTACCAGCCTTGCCTGCATTGCTTCTTGAGGAGACGATCCGGTACGAAAATTTTCAGGCTTATCTGGGTAAGAGAGAATATTTTGCAGACTTGCAATCCTGTTTTATCAGCCGTATCGCTGAACGTGGGGCAAAAGAAGTCATCAACCAGATTTTTTCCCTCGTCCCATTTGCTCCTGCGACTACTGCATTCCATGCCCTGATACGACTCGCCCATGGCCTGCAAGCTGAGCATGCTGGGGAAATTGCTGCCGGGTTGGCAGCATTGGTGGCCACCAATTTTGACATCAAAATCAATATGTCAGGGCGGCAGCCAGCAAGTTCGGTTGCAGCAGGTTTTCAAAGCTTGTCACAAAACATGAGAGGGAAAGTATATCCGGGCAGGATGATCGTTGAAAAAATGCGCTTAGTTGTCAATGACGAACAATTTCTCGATAGTTTGCCAGGCATGCCTGTCGCAGAGAGTTTGCTGGATGAGTTGGCGCTCTGGGCTATTTCGGCTTATGGGCAAACCAGGGATTTTACGATTTTGCATATCGTTACGGGTGTCAACGCCGTGCGGCATATATTGCCTTATCTTGAACCAGCGACTGTTGCCTGCAGATTGCAGGATTTATGGATAGCGCTATGTGCTGCCTACGTCTCGGTGGGTGCGCCAGCCGTGATTGATGCTGTTATTTATGAAAGCCGCATGCGGGAAAAATACAGGCAACTCTGTTCATGGTCGGATTTGTTTGCCAGGGCAATAGAGAGTGATGATGACCATGTCATCAAGCTGACCTATGCATGCGCTTTGGAAATCAGTTTGCGGCCAAATCTCCTTTACCAGATGGTAGTCATGGAAATGCTGGATGTTCAAATGGAATCTGTTGTCTGCTGATTTTTACTTTCATCAAGGTGTACTACTCGATAAGCATTTTTGCCACTGCGCTTGACTTCATACATGGCAGCATCTGCCTGTCTGAGCAAGTTATTGGCATCGAATTCATTCGGGCCAGTATAGCTGATACCTATGCTGGCACCGATTTGCACAGACAGGCTTTCATTGATGACGATGGGTTGACTGGCCAGCGTAATGATTTTTTGTGCAATCTCTTCTGCTTTTTCAAGATGCGTCAGATCCTTTAAGAGAATGATGAATTCATCACCACCCAACCGGGCGATAAAATCTGATCTTCTTACTGTGTTACTGACCAGCACGGAAAAATGTATGAGTACCTGGTCGCCAACAGTATGACCATGGCTGTCATTGACTTGCTTGAATTTATCCAGGTCTATCATGAGCAGGAAGAAACCCTGTGCGTTGCCGCTGGCATACTCTTTGGACAGGCGACTGATTTCTTTTTCAAATCCCAGACGGTTATTAATCCCGGTTAAGTGATCTGTAACGGCAAGCTGGTTTGCGCTTTCTTCCTGGGATTTGCGCTCGGTAATATCATTTACCAGTCCTTGCAAGATACCATCTTCTGCCGGGCTGATGACGAGGTTGATCCATTTCTTGTGGCTCGAGCTTGCCAGCTGTATGTAAAAGTCATCAGACATGATCCTGGCTTCATTGATTGCTGCATCTATCATCAGATGCAGGCGCAGTTCCTGCCCTTCCAATAATGATGTCAATGCGTTGGCAATAATGGCTTTGCCGCCATGGTCATCAAGGCTGAACATGCGTAAAAAGGCTGGATTATAAGAAAGTAATTCTCCAGAAAAATTGAGCTGGAAGATGCCGGTTTCAGCATTTTCAAAAATAGTCTGGAATTTTTTCTCGCCGATGGCATGCTGGATACGCAATGTCCGCTCTTCATTGAGTGTCTTCAGCAGGCTGGCGACCAGGGTGTTGACGTCACGTACCAGTTGGCCGATTTCATCTTTCTCGTTGCCGTCTGGCAGACCCAGTTTGTCACCGGATTCAGGTGCCAGCGTATGCAGTCTGTCCGAGATGTTTTTGATGGGACGGGTAATCATGGTCAGCACGACATAGACCACAGCCGAAGCCATTGCCAGCGCTTGCAATAGCAACAGGTAGACGATGAAGCGCGCTTTGGCAGTACTCTGATCCCTGATGAAATCTACATTAGGGTCCAGGTGAATTTCACACACTTTTTCTTTGGGATTAAATGGTGAGTAAACTTCATGCACCAGTTGATTGGATTTACTGATGCCGGGCAGGATGGTAAGTGCAGATTGATCGCTAACTTTGGCAGTTTTTTTGTCTGCTTCAGCAAGGACTTTGCCTTCCGAGAATATTTGCACCCGGCTGATGTCACCATTCTTCAATAAGCCACGTGCCAGCTCTGCTGCCAGATTCTGGTCCAGTACAAAGCAGGCTATGCTGGCTGTATTTTCCACCGTACTTAAAGAGGCCAGCATGCGTTGGCGTGCCTGCTCTTGCTCGGATTGTGCCGAGAAGTGATAGCTGAGCAATGCGAAGAATATACCTACGAGCAGAGCGATACCAAGCACAATGAATGCGCTACGATAGACGATGCTGGTACGTAGTAGTCTTAACATGCAGGGATCACTTACTGTGTAGGGTCGTAGATCATTCTTACCCGTTTATCCAGTTTCTTGCGCTCTATGTAACCAATTGCTGCCTTGTTGCTGCTGACTATATCAAGTACCTCATCCACAGATTCTACCTGCATGGGCGGAGAACCCTGGCCAGAAAACATCAGTCTGGCCCAATACGAATTAATTTCAGGCAAATTTTTATTGACCAGTAATGCATAAAATTTCGCCTTCTCTGTATTTGCCGCTGTCAGATCCAGCGGCATGGCGTTCATGCCGGATGCCAGTTTGCGATTTCTTCCCATGTACAGATTAATGACTTCATCCTTGCTTAGTTTTTCTATTCCACTTTGCGGATTGGCAATCACCACCAGGTCTGCCTGCGCAGCCTGACAACAGCCCCAGAAGCTGAGATACAAGAGAAGGTGGCATACGGCTCTCATCATTTTCTCTTAAAAGATGAAATTGTAGGCAACACTGATCAGCCTGGCCTTGCCATTCCATCCAGGCTGATTATTCCGGATCAAAAAATAGTCGTCAGTTTTTATATCGTCAACTTGCAATTTCACATTGCTTTTCTCAGTCAGGTCATAGCGTACACCTACAGAAAAAGTAGTCTGGCGATTGTATTGATTATTGATCGCGTCGTTGAAAGCGGCTGCCAGCATATCCAGATCAGGGCTGAGTCCTGCCGGTAATCGACTCGCTGTATTTTTATTCACCGGCCTGGATGCCGAGTAGGTGAAATAGGGGGTCCATTGATCTATACGATAACCCACGGTCAGATACGCAGCTCTGTTGGTAGGGAAGAGCAGGGATTCTGAACTGAGTTGATTGAGCATCAGTTGTGCCTGTAAAGGCCCCTGGTCATAGGCCATGCCAGCCGACAAATAGGTGAATTTTTTATCGGTCAGGGATAAGTCATTTGCCAGCCCTGCTGCACTGGGAACAAATGCGTTCAGGTAAGGTGAACGCAGACTATCCAGCAGTGTTTGCAAAGGTGGAAATTCATTTTTGAATTTGAGTTCGCTATAACCCAGGCGATATATCCAGTTTGAAGTCTGGTATTCAATATGACCACCAAGCAGGCGTGAGCGGTTCAGGGATAAAAATTCATCCGGGCTGCCTGTCGAAGTTTTTTCTCTGGCCACACCCGCAAAAATTTTCGCCCGCAATAGGCCGGTGCCCAGTGGTTTGGAAACCACCATGTCTGCGCCATCGAAGTAGGAAATGATCAGGCTGCCAAAGAAGTCGATGGGTGGCCTGACCCATTGGTAGGTATAGCCTACATTGCGGGAATCAGCCAGGAGGTAAACATCAAATCCCAAGCGGCCTGCACGCAATTGCAGATTGTCATTGGGTAGATAGCGGGCATAAGCCCAGGTGATTTCTGGTTGAAATTTATTTGCTGAGCGACGGCTGACGACTTGCAAAGCTGCGTCGATATTGTCATTGATGTTTTTGTTGACCTGGATACCGAAATTGGAATCCGTGCCAAAATCAGTTTGTCTGGTAAAACCGACACCATCATTTTGTGTCAGGTCACGGACTATATCGACATTGCGGGTGTTACTGTGCACAACACCAAGTGTGCCAAAACCACTGATGGTAAATGGCTTGCTGTCATCTGCCGCATATACCTGTGTTGCCAGGGCAAGCATGCTGATGCATAGAATGAAATGTGAAAACCTGCTTGACATAGAACCTCACTGCCACGGCAAAGCGCTACACGATCAAAGGCAAGCTATTTTGTGCAATGTCTGAGATCAGATTTTACAGACACTGCACAGGTTTACATTTTTATTTTTTCTCTGCGGTTTTTTGTTTGGCAATCACTAAATCTTTGATGCCGTTATAGACATCTTCAGGCAATATTTTTTTGCTAAGTAATTCGTCCTTGCCTTTGTAGGGACGGCCTTTGATAATCGCGTCTGAGCGCACATCACCAATTTTAGGCAAGGTTGCCAGTTCTTTTTTTGTCGCGCTATTCAGATCCATGAGTTCGGCTTTGGTAGACGCTGAAGCCGATGCAGCCGCAGAGGCTGAGCTGGAAGCTGGGGCGCTTGCCGATGCCTTTTTAGACGCATCAGCGGCAGTTGCCGTGCCCATCGCCATTGCTGTCAGCGCAGTTGCCAACAAGATTGCTTGCCATTGTTTTTTCATCTTTACTCCATCCCAAAAGTGAAACAGGAGCACGAGGCTCCTGTTTTTTTAACAAATTTCATGAGCGCTGCTAAGTGCAGCATAGCATGTTATTGTGTTTGTACCATCGAATTAATCAATACAGGTGTCACAGGCACATCAGACATGCCGCCAGCTGTTGTAGTTGGCACGACATTGATCTTGTCCATGATATCCAGGCCAGTCACAATTTTGCCAAATACTGCATAACCAGTGCCCGCTGTCAGGCCGTCAAAACCGGTATTGTCAGCCGCGTTCAGGTAAAACTGGGCTGTCGCAGAGTTGGCATCACTGGTACGGGCCATGGCGATAGTGCCACGCAAATTGCTGAGGCCATTTGGTGTTTCCAGCTTGATGGCAGGCTGTGTTGCAGGTTGTTGCAAATCGGAGGTGAAGCCACCACCCTGAACGATGGCGCTTTTGATCACGCGATGGAAAATTTTATTTACATAGAAGCCACTTTCGACATAGTTCAGGAAGTTGTCGACAGTAATCGGGGCTTTAGCCGGATTCAATTCCAATACGATAGTGCCTAGGCTCGTCGTCATGGTGACTTGCGGCTGCGCTGGCAGTGTCAGATTAACTAAGCCAGAGTACAGCGTTGTGCCATTTGCTGCTGTAATGGAGTAGGTTGTTGAACCAACGTTGACCAGTTTGCAGGATAAAACACGTTGTGTAGCCGTGCCGCCCGCTAATTCAGTAATGGTCAGACAGGCAGGGATACTGGCGTTATAGCCCTTGTCCAGATTTTGGCCGGTAATGGTGAAGTTGGTGACCTTGCGATAAACCACCTGATCCGTTGTGACTTTTGTTACGGAAGGTATTACTGCAGGTGTGTCCGACTTGGAGCCGCCGCAGCCACTAAGTAATACGAGAGATGCACAGGCACCCAAGAGCCATGTTGTCGCTTTCAAACTGTTCTCCAAAATTAATTAAACTGCCGTATTTTACTTTGCTTGAGCAGATTTTGAACGCCAAGTTGGCAGCTGTTACGATTTCTATACAATTGTGACCGTATTGAAGAAATAAATTCTACTTAAATCAGACCTTCAAACGGCAAAATACTGACTTTTTCGCTGGCAGCTACAGCACTTTGATCATGATGCAGGATGATCATGCAGTTTGCTTCTGACATGGAGCGCAAAATGCCTGAGCCCTGTGAACCTGTGATGCTGACTCCAAGTTCACCATCGTCGCGCATGGCCAGTATGCCGCGCTGGTATTCCGTACGTCCTGGGCGCTTGCGTATGTCTGCGTTCGATTTGGCGCTAAATAGCGGCAAGGGAGGGACGTTCGCCCCCATCAGTTGCTGCAAAGCCTGGCGGGCGAAAAAATAGAAAGAAACCATGACGGCAACTGGGTTGCCAGGCAGGCCGAATAAATAAGCACTTTTGCCTGCCGATGTGATTTTACCAAAAGCCATAGGACGACCGGGGCGCATGGCGATGCTCCAGAAAGCCACATCCCCCAGACTATGCATCATTTGCCGGGTGTGGTCAGCGTCTCCGACAGAGACGCCACCTGAGGTGATAATTGCATCCGCATTTTCACAAGCGCTGCGCATGGCGGCTTCCAGTGCCTCTGGATTGTCTTGAACCACACCCATATCCAGCACATCGCAACCCATGCGTGTCAGCATGCCGTACAAGGTATAGCGATTGCTGTCATAGACACAGCCTGCTTCCAGTTCTTCACCCAAAGAGCGTAATTCGTCACCAGTAGAAAAAATGGCGACACGCAAGCGCCGCTGTACGGTGACCTCTGGGATGCCGAGAGAGGCTAATAAACCCAGATCAGCCGGGGCGAGTATTTTTCCTTTGCGTATGGCGACTTTGCCGATTGCCAGATCTTCGCCTTTCAGGCGGCGGTTATCTCCTGCACGCAAATTGCCTGCGCTTAATTTGACTTGGGTATCGCTGACTTTGCTTGTGAATTCCTGTGGTACGACAGTGTCACAACCTGCAGGCATGACCGCACCCGTCATGATGCGTACACATTGATTGTGCATGACTGTGCCCATAAACGCAGCGCCTGCCAGGGCAGTACCTATGATGTCCAGATTCAGCTCTTGCACGCCCCCCAAATCTTCGCCCCGCAAGGCAAAACCATCCATGGCAGAATTGTCGTGGGCAGGCACATTGATGGGTGAGATGATGTCGGTTGCCAGCACGCGCCCCAAGGCTTGGCGTATGGTGAGTTTTTCCATGCCGCAAACAGGCTGGATATATGCGCGCATGATGTCTTGCGCCTGCTGCACTGAGAGAGCTTCAGGATCGTAGTCGGACATGCATCCAGTGATGTCCTGCAAGTTCCTGTCAGATGCTGGCGAGGTATTCATATCAGTTCTCAAGTTCCCGTAATTCTTCCAGTGTATTGATATTGCGAAACGCCGTATTGTCTTCAAACAAGACTTCGCATATTTGCAGGCTGGCATGCCATGTTTGCATTTTGCGCCCGCCGCTTTCCAGATATGCTGTAATTCCTGCTAATACACTGGTTTTCATCAAGGCAAATACAGGATGGCTTTGTTTTTGCTGTACTCCATCCCTGTTTTCCCAGGTTACTGCGACGGCCAAATCGGCATTGCTTTGCAATAGCGCAGATGATAATCGGTCTGCCAGGTCAAGCGGCAAAAATGGTGAATCGCAGGATGCACATAGCAGGTAAGGTGTAATGCAATGCAGCAGGCCCGTTTGTATGCCTGCCAAAGGTCCGGCAAAGCCTTGCATGTGATCTGGCCAGACTGGAAAGCCAAACTCTTGATAGATACCCGTGTTCTGGTTGGCGCTGATCATGACAGTGGCGGTTTGTGTTGCCAGTCTTTGCAGGACATGTAAAGCCATGGCTTTTCCATGCAGGCATTGCAAGCCCTTGTCTACCTCACCCATGCGTGTCCCTCGGCCGCCTGCCAATACCAGGCCGGTGATGAGGTTTTTGTCTATAGAGGGCTTGGAAATTGACACGAAAATCGGCTTGCTGAAGTCTAAAGTACTTATGATACTGTTATCAGCCGCCTATGTAAGACATTTCTATTTTTTTTCGCTCTTGGCCAGGCGTATTTTGGCTGCGCATTTCAGAATAGCGGTCTGTACGCTGTTGCCAGATTTGGGCGATTACATTGGCGATCGCCAGGTCAGGGTGCTGTTGAGTATCACGTAACAAAGCACGCAAATCATGGCCATGGCTGGCGAACAGGCAGGTGTAGAGCTTGCCCTCTGTTGACAGCCGGGCTCTGCTGCAGTCGTGGCAAAAGGTCTGGGTGACGCTGGATATGAAACCCAGTTCGCCACTGCCATCGGCATGACGCCAGCGGGCGGCTGTTTCTCCAGTGTAGTTGGCATCCATGGCAAGCAACGGCATACCAGCGTCTTGTATGCGCTGCACGACTTGCGAAGAAGGGATGACTTCATCCAGTTTCCAGCCGTTGGAAGCGCCGACATCCATGTATTCTATGAATCTGAGTATATGTGGCTTACCCTTGAAGTAGCGGGTCATGGGAATGATTTCATGGTCATTCAAACCTGCTTTGACGACCATGTTCACTTTCACTGGCCCCAGGCCGGCGGCTTCGGCGGCGGCGATACCTTCCAGCACTTCATTGACAGAAAAATCGACATCGTTCATGCGCTTGAAAATGGCATCGTCCAGTGCATCCAGTGAAACTGTGACGCGGGTCAGGCCAGCATCCTTCAGACTTTGCGCCTTGCGCGCCAGCAGCGAGCCATTCGTCGTCAGCGTCAGGTCCAGCGGCTTGCCATCATTGGTCCTTAGCCTGGCCAGCATTTCTATGAGGCGTTCCAGATGTTTGCGCAGTAGCGGTTCACCGCCGGTCAGGCGTATTTTTCTGACGCCATGCGCGACAAATATGTTGGCGACACGGGTAATTTCTTCAAAGCTCAGCAGCGACTTGTGCGGCAGGTATTGATAGTCTTTATCAAAGACCTCTTTGGGCATGCAATATACACAGCGGAAGTTGCAACGATCCGTTACTGAGATACGCAGGTCATGCAGGGGGCGTGACAAGGCATCCTGCAATTGACCATCGGGTGTTTTCAATACTTCTGGAACAGACAATGCAGGGCTAAATCGTTTTAATTCTGATAGCGGAATAAATTTTTCCGTCATGGCTAGGGCAGGTAATTTTTAAGCTTAATAATGAACAATAGCACGACTTGAAATCTCATGTGACCGCAAGGTCTTTTGTTAAATTTAAGCTAACAATGAGAGCATATATCCCGCCAGGGCGCAAGCTGCCAGCAGCTTGAGGGTAGAAAGCTTGAATTTGAAAACGGCGATAGCGGCCAGGGCAGTAAGTACTATGGCTTGAATATCCAAAGTTACTGCATCCTTAAAAAAAACATGGCTGGCAAATAACCAGGCCAGGCTGACTATGACACCAACTACCGCTGCTGAAATGGCATTCAGAGGGGCATTCAAATGCAAATTATTCCTGCTGGATTCAACCAGTGGTCCGCCTGCGAGGATGAAAATAAAAGAAGGCAGAAAAGTGAAGAAGCAGGCAACACAGGCCCCCAGACTTGCTGCCAGCAATAAGTGATCGCCGCCTAAAAAAGCATGGCTCCAGCCGCCGATGAAGCCGACAAAAGCAACGATCATGATTAATGGTCCGGGTGTGGTTTCACCCAGTGCCAAACCATCCATCATTTGCGTTGTACTCAGCCAATGGTATTGCTCAACCGCTGCCTGCATCATATATGGCAGCACAGCATAAGCGCCACCAAAACTGAACATGGCTGCCTTGGTGAAAAAACTGGCCATATCAGTTAAGGGGTGAGGCAGGCCAAAGCTGAGTGCCAGCAACAACCACACCGCAGCGGCAAACAAGATACCCAAACCCAGCGTGATGAGCAGTTTTAACCAGGAAAAACGCGCATGTTCTGGCGTGGGTGTGTCGTCATCAATAATCGCGGACAGATGCTGATGTGTAGTTTGTTGGTGGGCGGATTGTACTGTGTGACAGGATTTGCGAAAGATCAGGCCCGTGCATGCAGCAGCAATGATGACCAGAGGGAAGGGGAGATGTAGCCAGGCGATGGCAGCAAAGGCCGCTAGTGCGACTGCAATCAGTACACCGGTCTTCAGGGTGCGCTGTGCGATGCGCCAGGCAGCAGCGAGCACGATGGCGACTACCGCAGGCTTGATGCCGGTCATAAGCGCTTGCACGACAGTATTGTCGCCAAAAGCCATGTATATCCAGGACAGCAAAATCAAGATCAAGAGCCCGGGTAAAACAAATAGCAGGCCAGCCATGATGCCACCTCTGGTCTTGTGCATGAGCCAGCCTATGTAAATGGCGAGCTGGGTTGCTTCAGGTCCAGGTAAAAGCATGCAGTAATTCAATGCATGTAAAAAGCGTGCCTCGGATATCCAGCGGCGCTTTTCCACTAGTTCTGTATGCATCAGCGCAATTTGTCCGGCGGGGCCGCCAAAGCTGATGAATCCCAACTTGAGCCAGTAAAGAAACGCTGCTTTCAGGGTAATCTCATGCGTAGGCAAGGGAGCGCTTTCAGTGTTTTATTTACGAATATTGTGTTTGCATATTATTGCCTATTTGGTGACAGGCATAAAAAAACCGGCAATCATAAAGAGAGCCGGTTTTTCTTTAGCCTGTTTTCAGCCTGTAATTCGGTCTGTATTAAAGACTGTCTACAGGCTGTTCATCAACATCATGAACGACGTGTTTCCACCATCACCAATGGCTCATCCGCAACGACTGGTGCAGGCTTACGTTCACGCGGAACGCGTGCCGGTGTTACCAGTTTTTCTGCTTCAGCTTTGGCTGCTTGCAGCTTGACGGGGTCGGTGCTGGCCAATTCCAGTCCGGCTTCTTTCAGCATGCTATGCAGGGTTTCCAAAGGCATGGTTGCGTCCAGTGGTTTTGCCACTGAAGTGCTGACTGCCTGGACTGGAGGAACTGCAGGAGCTACGGTAGTTGGAATAGCTGGAGCTGTAATTGCCGGAGCTGCCACTACTTCAACAGGTGCAACTTGAGGCGCCACTTCTGCAGGAGCAGCATTGACAACTTCAGGTGTTGGTGCTGGCGTATGTGCAACTTCAACAGGGACTGTTATCTCTGCGCTTGCTGGTGCTGTTTCAATCGCTGCAGGCGTTTCTACAGCAAAGCTTGCACTGATGACTTCCTGCGGAGCGGCATCTACGACGGGTGCAGCGACGACAGGTGCAATAATAGCATCAGGTGCAGGTGCAATTACGGCGGGGCTAGTTACCACTGGTGCAAGCTCAGGCGCTGCAGCTACTACTGTTTCAGCAAAAGCGGCAGGCTGACTGGCTGCAGTAGCGTGGTCTGACGCATTGTTGATCGCTTCTGGCGCTACAACTGCTGGCGCAGCTACCAAGGCATTTATTACCGCAGCATTGCTGGCAGCATCGGCATCAACTGCTTCACTGCCATCAATTGGTAATTCGCCTTGCTCATTGACCAACTCGTTACCATCACGGTCGCGACGGTTGCGGTTACGGCCACCACGACGACGGCGACGACGGCGCTCTTCGCCCTGCTCACTGTTGTCGTTTTCAGCACCAGATTCCAGTGCTTCCAATTGAGGGGCAGCAGGCATGACATCGACAGGTACAGGGTCTACATGCTTGTGGATAGGTTCTTCCTTGGCTTCCTGAGCCTGGTTATCCTTGCGCTCGTCGCGTTGACGTTGTTGACGTTCGCGGCGGGTTTCCTGGGATTCACGTTCTTCGCGTGGTGGCTTAGGTGCTTTTGGTGGGCGTGGATTTTCCGCTGCTGCAGGTTTAGCTGATTCTTGCTCTGGCTTTTCTGCCTTCGCTGGACGGTCTTCGCGTTCGTCACGGTCGCGGTTGCGGCGATTGCGGTTGCGTTGGCCATTGCCATTGCGAGGACCGCGGGCAGTGCGGTCACGCTCACCGGTTTTTTCTTCTACCGGTTTTGGCGCTTCTACCTTGGCTGCTGGTTCAGACTTGCCAAACAGGAAGCCAAACAGTTTGCCAAAGAAGCCAGGCTCTGCCGGTGCTGCAACTGGTGCAACGATAACCGGGGCGACTTCCTTGCGTTCAACGATAGGAGCAGTCTCAGGTGTGATGCTCTTGACCATGGCTTCCTGACGTGGCTTGACGTCTTCTTTCTGACGTTTGCTGTAGCCAATGTCGGTGTCAGCCTGCTCAGCCATGGCATAGCTGGCGTGGTGATCTTCGAGGCGTGGATCATCTGTTTTCAGGCGATCCAGTTTGTAATGTGGGGTTTCCAGATGCTTGTTCGGGATCAGGATGACAGTCACGCGATGGCGCGTTTCTATCTTCAGGATCTCGCCACGTTTTTCATTCAGCAGGAAAGCGGCGACGTCAACAGGTACCTGGACGTGGATCGCTGCTGAGTTTTCCTTCATGGCCTCTTCCTGGATTATACGCAGGACTTGCAGGGCAGAAGACTCGGTATCGCGGATATGGCCGGTGCCGTTACAACGCGGGCAAGTCACGTGGCTGCCTTCGGACAGCGAAGGGCGCAAGCGCTGGCGAGACAATTCCATCAGGCCAAAGCGGGAAATCTTGCCCATTTGCACACGTGCGCGGTCATAGCGCAGGGCATCTTTGAGACGGGTTTCAACTTCGCGCTGGTTCTTGGCATTTTCCATGTCGATAAAATCGATCACGATCAAGCCACCCAGGTCGCGCAAACGCAATTGACGGGCTACTTCTTCAGCTGCTTCAAGATTGGTATTGAAAGCGGTCGTCTCGATATCGCCACCACGGGTGGAGCGGGCCGAGTTAACGTCCACTGACACCAAGGCTTCAGTATGATCGATAACGATCGCGCCACCAGATGGCAGAGGTACGGTGCGGGAATAGGCAGTTTCAATCTGATGTTCGATCTGGAAACGTGAGAACAGCGGCACATCATCGCTATAACGTTTAACGCGATGCACCATGTCGGGCATCACGTGGCTCATGAACTGCTGAGCCTGTTCGTAGATTTCATCAGTATCGATGAGGATTTCACCAATGTCAGGCTGAAAATAGTCGCGTATGGCGCGGATCACCAGGGATGACTCTTGATAAATCAGGAAGGCGCCTGGAGACGATTTGCCGGCGCCTTCGATTGCACGCCAGAGTTGCATCAGGTAATTCAAGTCCCATTGCAATTCGTCAACATTGCGGCCTATGCCGGCGGTACGGGCAATAACGGACATGCCACCAGGCAAGTCCAGTTTGTCCATGGTTTCGCGCAATTCTTGACGGTCTTCACCTTCAACGCGGCGGGAAACACCACCACCACGTGGGTTGTTAGGCATCAATACCAGGTAGCGGCCAGCCAGCGAAATGAACGAGGTCAGGGCTGCGCCCTTGTTGCCACGCTCTTCTTTTTCAACCTGGACCATGATTTCCTGGCCTTCGCGCAGCGCTTCTTTAATGGAAGCATTGCGTACGTCCACGCCTTCTTTGAAATAGGTGCGGGCAACTTCTTTGAAGGGGAGGAAACCGTGACGTTCTTCGCCGTAGTTGACGAAACAGGCTTCAAGGGAAGGCTCGATACGAGTGATCACGCCTTTGTAGATATTGGACTTGCGCAGTTCGCGACCGGCAGTCTCGATATCAATGTCGATGAGCTTTTGCCCATTGACGATAGCAACGCGCAACTCTTCTTGCTGCGTCGCGTTGAACAGCATACGTTTCATGTTTTTACTCCGTGACCTGGTGGTCATCTTGTGTTGCCATCCATTGAAGGGGCAACTGTACTGATACGGGATGTACGCGGGAGCGGAGTGTTTGAGGGGGAGGGAAATGCCTGAGGCAAAGCAGGGCGGAGTCTATATGGCGTTAAAAGCCAAGTAGAACTGATGAAACGGCCATCTGTTTTGCGTTGGGCGCGGACGATTAAAGTAAATCAAGTTCGAGTGCACATGTCCCCCACGTTGTCTGCCTTGCTTATTGGTGAACAAGCAAGTACAACGCCAGGCGATGAGCAACTTTGGTGCCAGACCATCTTATTTTGTTGTGTCTGGCGGAATCGACCCTATTACCTCAACCATCAACCGGCAAGCTCACTGGTTCATATGTAAACCCGCGCCTCTTGCCAGACTAATATCCTTACAATTCAAACTCTCTGATCCAACTTCATTTGTCTACGCCCGATAACAACAATTGGCTGCTACCTTGACCTGCAAATGACGCTGCATACACATCTTTTCCATCAAATTTGCAAACAGGCGAGGCCGATGGACATGCCCCTGTGTAAAATAGGCGTTTATTCCTCTTACACTGCTAAAGCACAAAATGCTGAAGCGAAAATGATTATATATTCAAAATGAAGGACTTAGCGACAATTAATAGGGGAGCACATCAAATTCAGATGGAAAAGCCTTCCCCTCAGCAGCCTTCGGCCTCCCAACCCAAAGTTCAGATGCTCACGATCTCGGAAGAAGAGGCGGGGCAGCGTATTGATAATTTCTTGTTACGTATTTGCAAAGGTGTGCCAAAAAGCCATGTTTACCGGGTTCTGCGCTCTGGCGAAGTGCGTGTTAACAAAGGCCGCATAGACCAGTTGTACCGCCTGGTGGAGGGCGACGTCGTTCGTATCCCGCCAATCCGCATGGCGGAAGTCAGCGAACAGGTCGTGCCCAAGCATGAATTCCCCATCCTGTTTGAAGATAATCATTTATTGATAATTAACAAACCAGCTGGCGTGGCAGTGCATGGTGGCTCCGGTATCAGTTACGGCGTCATTGAGCAATTGCGCGCATCGAGGCCGGACGCCAAGTTCCTGGAGCTGGTGCACAGACTGGACAGGGAAACTTCAGGCATACTCTTGCTGGCCAAAAAACGTAGTGCATTAACAAATTTGCATGAGCAAATGCGTGATGGTGTTACTGACAAGCGTTATCTGACCCTGGTGCATGGCGACTGGAAGAATGCCCGCCAACATGTCAAACTGGCATTGCATAAGTATACAACAGCAGAAGGTGAGCGCCGTGTGCGGGTGCAAGCTGATGGCATGGCCTCGCATACGGTATTTACTTTGCAGAAAAAATATCGCGATTTCGCCCTGCTTGAGGCGGAGCTGAAAACGGGACGTACCCATCAGATTCGCGTACATCTTTCGGCCAGTGGTTTCGCTATTGCGGGCGATGACAAATATGGTGACTTTTCCCTGAATCGCGCTTTGCTGAAGGCGACTGAAGGGCGCGGCGCACTGAAACGCATGTTCCTGCATGCCCACCAGATCAGCTTTGTTCATCCCGAGACGGGAAAGACTGTGACGGTGAATGCAGCTTTGCCCAAAGAATGTGAAGATTTTCTGAAAAGCCTGGCTTAGCGCCTTCGTCTGGAAAAGTCTTAATGGTTTAGTAATGGTATGATGCCGTTATTGATGAGAAACATGTCGCGCATGCTGATGTGTGCGCGTTTATTGAATATATGGCAAAAAAGCAATTTGATTTAATTGTATTTGACTGGGACGGAACCCTGATGGACAGCACAGCTGCCATCGTCAAATGCATGCAGTCCGCAGCGAGAGACCTTGGTTTGCCGGTTCCCAAAGAAGATATCGCTTCTTATGTCATAGGGCTCGCCTTGCCTGAAGCAATACAGGTGGCTATGCCGGGCATAGACCCCAAGCTGTATCCAAGGGTGGTTGAGCGTTTCCGCCATCACTTCTTGACCAAGGACCATGAGTTGCCCCTGTTTAAGGGTGTCAGGGAAATGTTGGCCGAACTGGCGCAAGAGGGTTACTTTTTGGCAGTGGCAACCGGTGCCAGCCGGGTTGGCCTGAGCCGCGCTTTGCATACCGCCAAACTGACCTCGATATTTGACGCGACACGTTGCTCCGACGAGACGTTTTCCAAGCCACACCCTGCAATGTTGCAAGAGTTAACACGTGAGCTGGGGCAAGACATGCGCCGCACTGTCATGATAGGTGACACCACACATGACTTGCAGATGGCCAATAATGCAGGCGCCGCAGCGATTGCAGTTGAATATGGCGCACATGACGTGCTTGCACTGCAGAACATGCAACCTATATTTTCTGCAAAAGACGTTGCTCAGTTGCATGAGTGGCTGCGTGAAAATGCCTGAACAAAAGTGGCAGATAAGAGATAAAGATGAAGTCAATTTCCGTATGTAAATCTGATGAATTGATAGAAGGTGGCAAGGGTGTGCGCTTCCCCGTCACCGCCGGCAGTGACGATGCTGTCGGTTTCGTCATCCGTTATGACGGCGTAGTACATGGTTACTTAAACCGCTGTGCCCATGTGCCAGTGGAGCTGGACTGGAATCCGGGTGAATTCCTGGAATCCAGCGGTCTTTACATCATGTGTGCCACTCATGGTGCTATTTACCAGCCAGATACCGGCTATTGCACGGGTGGGCCTTGCCGTGGCGGTCGCCTGCGAAAAATTAATGTCAGTGAAGAAGAAGGGCAGATTTACTGGCATCCCGATGATTATATACAAGCTGTCATTGCCTGATTTCTGGAAAAATTATGAATGAGCAATTTCCGAGTTCGCCAGCGAGCGAAAGCGATAAAAAAGAAGGCTGGGAACGTCAGCTGTTAGAAAAACTGGCGACAGACTCCTTGCGTGAGCAGCGCTTGCGCAGGCGCTGGAGTATCTTTTTCAGGTTTGCTTTTTTATCGGTGATTATTTTCGCGTTTTACTATTTCAGCGATTATGCAAGCACTGAAATGGAAAACCTTGGGCATCACACAGCGCTCATAGAAATTGACGGCACCATAGAGTCAGAAGGTGCAGGCAGCGCTCACTCGGTGATCCCGGCATTGAATCGGGCGTTTGCTGACCCAGGTTCAGTCGCTGTCGTGGTGCGTATCAATAGCCCTGGTGGCAGCCCAGTACAAGCTGGCATGATCAATGATGAAATGGGCAGACTGCGCAAAGAATATCCTACGAAAAAACTGTATGTCGTGGTGGATGAGATTTGCGCCTCTGGTGGGTATTACATTGCGGTAGCTGCAGATAAAATCTTCGTCAATAAAGCCAGTGTCGTCGGCTCTATCGGTGTGCTCATGGATGGTTTTGGCTTTACCGGTCTCATGGATAAGCTGGGTGTAGAGCGTCGCCTCATGACGGCAGGTGAAAACAAGGGTTTCATGGACCCATTTTCGCCGCAAACAGAAAAACAAAAAGCTTTTTCGCAAACCATGCTTAATGAAATTCACCAGCAATTCATTGATGCCGTGCGTGCAGGGCGTGGACAGCGTTTGAAAGAAACGCCAGAAATGTTTTCTGGCTTGTTCTGGATAGGCAGCAAGGCTGTGCAAATGGGGCTGGCAGATGATTTTGGTTCTGTGGATTCTATTGCACGTGATGTCATCAAGGTAGAAAACATCGTTGACTACACTCAGAAAGAAGGCTTGCCTGAGCGTGTCTTGAAAAAATTTGGTGCGTCCATAGGTGCCAGCGCAGCTACCACGATCTTGAAGGGAAATGCTCCTAGCATGCGCTAATTAGCCATTTTGTTTGGTTGATTTTCTTAATCCTGTTGGCTGCTTGCATAGTTATTTTTTTCTTCCACTCGTTATCGAGTTGGCATATATTAGGGGCGTAACTGGTTCAAAAGAAGGAGGTCGATATACAAGATATTTTTTGTATCCAAGGCGGATTGAATTTGAGCTCCGGTGTCTTGTGTGCCGGTTATTAATGAAGTGGATAGTCTACAATTTGTGAAGTACCCATCCGTTTAGTTCACGGACCTGAGGTTTCTAAGAACCCTCGCTGAGTTAGCAGCAGTAGCAATATTAGTAGCCATAAAGTAGCCATTAGTATCCATGAAGTAAAAGAAACGGTAGTGCAACGCTACCGTTTTTTTATGCCTGTTTTTCTTCTCTCATACTTGATTTGAATCAAGTGTCGCCATTTTCTCTCCTGTAACATCAAAGCAATTTGATCGCTAGACCTACCCTTTATCCTCAATCATTAATCATGGCATTTGTATTTTCAGCGCTTTTTGAGACAAAGTTTTTCGCTTTTAAAACAAGTGAAAAGACTGACTGCTTTCATTGCGGCGAAAAAATGCGCAAAAGCAATGCACTGACTACCTCATTTGATGGCCGCATGCAGCCAGTATGCTGCCATGGCTGCCTGGCGATTTTGCGTACGGTCGAGCAAAATAAGCTGGTGGCTGAATATATGATGAATAAAACCAGCCAGACGCTGGCGAGGTAAAGGCATGACAAATGCGAGCGCGCTAATGCCAGACGTCAATGCAATAGCCCAACAGCAAGGGCTTGTCAGTGAAAAACTGAATCTCTCAGGCATGCGATGTGCTGCTTGTGTGCAATTGATTGAGTTTCGTATCAGGCAATTGCCGGGCGTTATTTCCTTCAAGATTAATCCCGCCAGTCATCGTGCCGATATTTCCTGGGATGCTGAATTACTGACGCTCAAACGTATATTGGCTGCTGTCACTGACCTGGGCTATGGTGCTTTGCCAGCCAGCCAGTCTCCAGATGAATTGGAGCAAAAAGAAAGCAAGCGCGCCTTGTGGCGCTTGTTTGTTGCTGGCTTCGCCATGATGCAGGTAATGATGTATGCTTTTCCTGCCTACCTGGTTCCGATACCACAGATTGATGGTGACTTGACGCCAGATGTCGACAAGTTGCTGAAGCTGGCCAGCATGATCATCGCCGTGCCTGTCATGGGGTTTTCAGCTTCACCTTTTTTTTCTTCCGCCTGGCGTGATTTGAAAAATCGCCATATAGGCATGGATGTACCCGTTTCTCTGGGCATATTGCTGACTTTTTTTGCCAGCGTTTGGGCGACATTTAATGGTGGTGCAGTGTATTTTGATTCAGCCATCATGTTTGTCTTTCTCTTGCTGGGCGCAAGATTGATTGAATCCAAAGTGCAAAAACGCACGACTGCGGCATTGAGAGTACTGACGCAATTGTCCCCGGCGATGGCGCAACGCTACCTCACCTATCCGCAGCAGGCGCTAGAGACTGTTGAGGTAACAGCCTTGCAGGCAGGCGATTATTTATTGGTCGCCGCTGGTGAGCATATTCCTGCGGATGGTGTGGTCATTGCGGGTGATAGCAGTTGTGATGAGGCACTGATGACGGGTGAATCTTTACCCGTCAGTAAAACGACCGGTAGTAATGTATTGGCCGGATCAGTGAATCTTCATGGCGCCCTAGTGATGCAGGCAAAACAGGTAGGTGGCGCGACTCAATTGTCGGCCTTGATAGGCTTGATGGAATCAGCTTCACTGGAAAAACCACCGCTGGTTTTACTGGCAGATAAACATGCCAGCCGTTTTCTAATCATCATACTGCTGCTTGCCTTTGTCAGCGGTGTCGTCTGGTGGCAAATAGATCCTGACCGCGCATTGTGGATCGCCATCAGCATCATCGTGGTGACTTGTCCATGCGCCTTGTCTCTGGCGACGCCGGGTGTCATGTCTGCAGCCATAGGTATTCTGGCTAAAAATGGCGTATTGCTGGCAAAATCAAAAGCCATACAAGCCATGGCATCAGCCACGCATATTGTTTTTGATAAAACCGGCACACTGACCATGGGCAAATTACAGGTCAGGGAAATGCTGTCTGCTGATGATGTACCCACTACTTCAGCAATTGCCATGGCGCTGGCTTGCCAATCTACACATCCGGTATCCAAAGCAATTGGCGATTATCTGGCGCAAAAAAATTTGAATCAAGATATGCCAGGCTTGCGCAAAGTAAGGGAGGTGCCAGGTGGTGGTATTGAGGCTGAATTTGAGGGACGAGCTTATCGCTTGGGTAGTATGGAGTTCGCGCGTGAATTACATGCTCAGGAAATGTCCATTCCTTCGGGTTTTGAAGGGCAAACACTGACTGTGCTGGCGAATGAGGATGGCAATCTCTTATGGTTTGCACTCGACGACGTACTGCGTGACGATGCAATTGAAGCGATCAGAAATTTAAAAGGCAAGGGCAAGAAAGTCATCCTGTTATCAGGTGATCGCTTGGAGGTCGTCAATAAAATTGCTGCGCAATGCGGTATTCATGATGCGCATGCCGGTCTCGGCCCTGAGGGCAAGTATGAAATAGTGCAGCAGTTGCAGACAGGCGGCGCAACGGTAGTCATGGTTGGCGACGGCATGAATGACGGGCCTGTATTGGCACTGGCTGATGTGTCGGTAGCGATGGGGCAGGGAGCACCAATTGCACAATCGCGCAGTGATGTATTATTGATGTCCAATCGCTTGCTGGACCTGGACTTTGGCATGACGGTAGCCAGTAAGGCTTATAGACTGATACGCGAAAATCTCGCGTGGGCTGTGCTTTACAATTTATTGGCGATACCCGCTGCTATGTGTGGGTGGCTTGAGCCCTGGCATGCTGCATTAGGTATGTCGCTGAGTTCGCTGATTGTGGTGTTGAATGCCCTGCGCCTGTATCTATTGCCACAGCCCATCTATCTGATGCAGGACTGATATAAAGAGTAGTACAAGAAATTATGGACATACTTTATTTGCTGATACCGCTGAGCCTGGTGCTGGTGTTTGTCATTGGGGCGGTATTCTGGTGGGCGGTCAATCACAGGCAGTTTGATGGCCTGGAAGACGAAGGGCAAAGAATTGTCGATGATGTCGATGGCTGAGTTTTTAGACTATGCTCAGGCATTGATGGGATTTTGATCCGCAAAACTCAAGATGTGAAGTGCAGATTCGTGGAAGTCCGATTCTCCAATATCGTTTTGTTCTATTTGCCTAGCCTTGCTGTATCCCACAAAATTTCTCGCGATTGATTTGCCGTAGGCCGGGTCATAGTGCTGCTCCAGCAATTCTTTGACCAGTTGCGTGAGTTCACCATCTTGCGCCATTTGCTTCCAGCCAGAAATTTTTTCTTTGCCGTGTAGGGCGGTCAGAAAATGCAATTGTTTATTCAGGCTTTCTGTATCTTGCATGAAGTGAGCATATTCTTCCACCAGGAATTCCACTCTTTTTTCCAATGGCAAATTAACTTGCAGGCAGCCTGAGGCACGCATGGCTTGCATCAGGTTTTCTGGTACTCTCAGATTGCCAATTTTTTTACTTTCTGCTTCTACGTAAACCAATTTTTGTACATCAAATTGCTGCAGTTGTTCAAAAATACGGCTCTCGAATTGCTTTTGCGAGGGTTGTGCATGCTCGGGAATGTCACCTAACACTGAGCCCCGATGGGCAGCTAATTGTTCCAGATCCAGCACTTGTGCGCCCAGACCTGCCAAGGTTTGTAGGCAACGGCTCTTGCCGCTGCCGGTGGGGCCGCATAAAACCTTCCATTGAAAATGCTGCAATTCTGCGCTCAAGCTCAGATTAACAAATTGCCTGTATGCCTTGTAACCACCATTCAATTGCACTACTGGCCAGCCTATTTTGGCAAAGATATGTGCCATGGCGCCACTGCGGTTGCCGCCGCGCCAGCAATAAATCAAAGGCTTCCAGTCGCGTGGCTTGTCCTGAAACAGGTTTTCTATGTGTCGTCCTATATTCTTTGCTACCAGGGCTGCACCCAGGCGCTTGGCTTCAAACGACCCAACTTGCTTATACATGGTGCCTACGATAATGCGTTCTTCATTATCCAGCACCGGGCAATTGATGGCATGGGCAATATGGTCTTCAGCAAACTCAGCCGGGCTGCGCACATCAATGATGGCGTCAAATTCTGCGCGTCGCTTGAATACCTCTGGAAAATCCAGCAGTTCAGGATATTTCATGACTTTACTTACCTAGTAAGGGAAGCAGGTTTGGCAGGACATTATTGACGATGGTTGGGTGTACATCAGCTATAGGATGAATGCGGTCCTGCTGAAAAAACTCATCTTTTTCAGCTATGCCTTCCAGCAAAAAAGGGACAAGTGCGGTTTTGTTGGCTTTTGCCAGCTTGCCAAATAGCGAGAAAAAACGCTCGGAATAATCGGGGCCATAATTGGGAGGGATTCTCATGCCGGCTAACAAAACTTTGCCTTTTTGCGCCTTTACCATATCTATCATGGCCTGGAAATTACTCTCGGAAGCTTTGAGTGACAAGCCGCGCAAGGCATCATTGCCGCCCAGTTCAATGATAACGATATCTGGATGATGCCTTTCCAGTAAACTCCCCAACCGCGATTTTCCGCTACTGGTGGTGTCACCACTGATACTGGCATTAATGACTGTGGCTGGAATATTTTTTTGCTGTAATTTTTGCCCCAGTAAGGCTACCCAGCCTTTGCCACGCTCAAGTCCATATTCGGCTGATAAACTATCGCCGAGCACGAGGATGGTTTTTGATGCAGAATAAGCAGGCAAAGCAGTAATCGCAAATATCACGAGCACCAGGGCTTGTTTTAATAGTCTGCTGACGTGACCTGACAATTGAGTAAAGAGCATACGCAAAGACCTTATGGAATCAAACAAAGCGGCAATAGAAGTAAAGCACCTGACCAAGCGCGTAGCAGATGCGACTGGCGAGCTGAGTATACTGAATGGCATAGATTTTACCGCGCAAGCAGGGCAGACGCTTGCAATTGTTGGTGCCTCTGGTTCAGGCAAGTCAACTCTGCTGGGCATACTGGCTGGGCTGGATACGCCAACGGAAGGCAAGGTCTTGCTTGATGGAGTGGATATTTTTGATTTAACAGAAGATGGCAGGGCGCAATTCCGTAAAGAGAACCTGGGCTTTGTATTTCAGTCCTTCCAGTTATTGATGCACCTGAATGCGCTGGAGAATGTCATGCTGCCACTGGAGTTGCGCGGTGATAAGCAGGCACGTGCCAAGGCAGAAAAAATGCTGGAGCATGTCGGACTGGCATCCAGGCTCAGGCATTACCCCAAGTTTTTGTCAGGCGGTGAGCAGCAAAGGGTAGCGCTGGCCAGGGCTTTTGTGACTGAGCCACCTTTGCTTTTTGCTGATGAACCTACTGGTAGTCTCGACGCTGCTACGGGTGAGGCAATTATCAACCTGATGTTTAGCCTGAACCGTGAGCGTGGCTCTACCCTGGTGCTGGTTACCCACGATCTGTCGATTGCGGCCAGATGTGGACGGGTGCTGACCATCAGTGCCGGTCATTTGCGTTCAGATACTGTCAACGCCTGATGGCAAAATAATTTACTTGAGGCTTCCATCCCAGTCGTAAGTCTGAATGCTGCCATCACTGTAGGCTGCCAGCCAGCCGCCGCGCTTGTCCTGGTCTTCACAATCCCAGTCCGGTAATACATATCTGGTTTTTTCACCGTTAATATGTATGGCTGGTCTGTGGGTGTGGCCATGTATCATGGTGCTGGCACCCGTTTGCAGGAACAGTGCTGCGATGGCATCTGCGTTGACATCCATGATGGCGACAGATTTCTGTTTTTGTTCCATCTTGCTTTCAGTACGCAGGCCTTCAATAATTTTTTTGCGCTGATCAAGCGGCATTGCCAGGAAAGTCTTTTGCCATTCTGCCTGCCTGACTTGCGTGCGGAACTTCATGTAGGCATGATCGTCCGTACATTGCGCATCGCCATGACTGATGACCACTTTTCTTCCAGCCAGATCAATCACGCTGGGGTCATTCAGTAAAACCGCACCGGTAGCAGCAGAAAAATCCTCGCCGATTAAAAAATCCCGGTTTCCGGCGATCCAGTACAGCTGCACACCGTGATTATGGACTTTGCGCAGCGCCTGGACTATGGATGAATTATAGGTGTCACTGATATTGTCATCACCCACCCAATATTCAAACAAGTCCCCCAGTAAATATAGCGACTTGGTCTGTGTGGCCTGCTTGTCGAGAAAGCTTAAAAAAGCTGCTGTAGTAAGGGGCAGGGCGGGATTTAAATGTGTATCAGAAACAAAAAGCGCAACCAGTTCAGGTTGCGCTTTTGTCTGATTCGCGTTGTGGTCTGCGATCATGAAATAGAGTAAATGGTATTAAACGATTTGCGTTTTTTCGATCAGGACGTTTTCTACCGGTACGTCCTGGAACATGCCAGTACGGGTAGTTTTCACGCCTTTGATTTTGTCGACTATGTCCATCCCTTCCACGACTTTGCCAAATACGCAGTAACCCCAGCCGTCCTGACCTGGGTAGTCAAGGAAGCTGTTGTTTGCCGTATTGATGAAGAACTGCGCAGAAGCAGAGTGTGGGTCGCCAGTACGTGCCATGGCCAATGCATAACGCTCGTTTTTCAAGCCGTTTTTGGCTTCATTTTCGATAGGTGCATTGGTGGACTTCTGGTTCATGCCAGGCTCAAAACCGCCGCCTTGTATCATGAAGCCATCAATCACGCGATGGAAAATAGTACCGTTGTAGTGACCAGATTCAACATAAGCCAGGAAATTGGCAACAGTTTTTGGAGCTTTTTCTTCGTTCAGTTCAATCTTGATGTCACCGAAGTTGGTGGTCAGAATAACGGCCATGATAGTCCTTCATTTCTAAAAGGTTAGTGATGTGTTTATTTTAACAAGGTAGCGGATTGAATAATAACTGGTTTGGTTGGTACATTTTGCATCATTTTAGCTTCACCAGTTTCTACCACTTTAATTTTTTCAACGACTTCCATGCCCTTGATGACTTTGCCAAAAGGCGTATAGCCAGCGGTCATTGCCAGTGCCCTGGCGCGTCTTTCGGTGACGATGTTGCCACGGTAGGGAAACTCTACCGGGTCACCCTCAGGCAAGACTTGATGGTTCAGGAAATCATTGTCTTTGACATTGATGTAAAACTGCGCGCCTGCTGAATTAGGGTCTTGCGTACGGGCCATTGCTACTACGCCCAGGTCGTTTTTCAAGCCATGTTCCAGTGCTTCACGGGCTTCCAGAGGGACCGATTTATTCGTCGGTTTTTCTTTCATATCCTTGTCGTAGCCGCCGCCCTGTATCATGAAATTATCGATGACACGGTGGAAAATCGTCCCTTTGTAATGCCCACTTTTAACATATTTCAAGAAGTTATCTACGGTCTTCGGGGCTGCTTCCGGGTAAAGCTCAATAACGATTTCACCCATATTGGTTTTCAGGGAAACCTTGGGTTGCCCTTCGGCAAAACTAAAGGCGCTTGCCATCATCAGGCAGGTACCCAGCAATACACTGTTTAGTCCGGATTTTGAAATTTTCATATTCAGCATACGTTATTGGTTGATGAATTAAGAGTAAACAACTAGTTCAGACAGTGGTTTCGTAAATTATGCGCCATCTGGCAGCTTCTTTCAGCCAGTATTGGCGCTTACGAATGGCCGCTTTGCTTTTCCCATTGCTGGTTTCCTGGGTAAAGGTGCTGACTATCAGTTCGTCTTTACCGGGGTAGCGGAAATGGGTTACATCTTTTAATTTAATAGCAGGATTATGCCAGTTATCCCAGCTTTGTTGCTGTTTTGGGAACCAGGTGTTGAGATTGTCGCCCTGCGTAGTCTTAAAATTGCGCGAATAATTCGTCAGAATGCGGTTGGCGTTCTGGCTCTGCATGTCCAGACGCCAGTCATCCAGTAGTTTTTCGGCAAAATTTTTATCCAACATCCATTTATTGCGACTGACAAATTCCACTTGCTCGCTGATGATAACTGGCGTCTTGCCTATGTCCACCATGGAAGAGATTTTTAAAAAATCCGGATTCGTCAATACCACGCAGCCATCTGATGCAAGGGGGGGGCGGCTGAAGCTTTCAGGTGGCATGCCGTGCAACCAGATGCCAGAGCCATTGCGACCATTGAATTTGTCCCATTCATTCGGGTAATTTAGTGGCAGAGCACCTGGGCCATAAAAACTCGGCAGTTTTGTGCCCGCCAGGCGGCTGGTGATGTAATACACCCCTATAGGGGTTTTTTGATCGCCTTCTTTTAGTTTGTTGATGCCAAACTTGCCCTGGCTGATATAGAAATCATTAATCAGGCGCGGCTGGCCTGCGGCATTTTCATACACATATAAGCGCGATTTTTTCGCATCGACGACGATGGCCTGCTTCTGGTCATCGCGCAATTGCAAAATGGCTCTGGGGATCAGGTCGGCGGCGGGGCGTTCACGATATGAGCGTATGCGTGCCGCTGCCTCATCCCGCAGGTCTTTCAGTTTATCGGGTTGCGTCAAGGCACCGACACCAAAACTGCGTACCGGACGGGTGTGCATCAGCAGCAAGTCACCTTGTATCAAATGTGCCAGCTGGAAGTGCGGATAGGCTTCTACCAATGCATCTATCTTGGTCTGCGCCTGTTGCAAATTATTTGCGGCCAGGTTTTTGTAGACTTCGATTAATAATGCGTCCGGGTCCGGGGCGTTTGGATTAATTTCAGCCGGTGCGACTTTATTGGGGCGTGACTTGGCCACGACAAGAGTTGGCGAAGCGAGATACGCCAGACATGTCAGAGCAAGAACAGCAAAAACGCGTGATTTTCCGGCTTTGACTGCGGCCGGAGTATCAGAATTGACAGCGAAAAACATTAGCTACCCGCACGCTCCTGTTTGATCTGCCATTTGCCGTCCTGCTTTACCATGTGCAAGGTTTTACGGCTGTTGGCAGTCAACTGGTCAGATGTATATATCTGACGGAACTTGACCGTGGCAGTGTTGCCATCGACATCGATTTTGGCAGATTCAATTTTAACGTTGATGCGGCCTTTGCCTTCTATCCTGTTACGACGTTCTTCTGCCCAGGCTTTATAAGACTCGCCTTTGGGTGTCTGGAAATCTTTTGCGTAATGCCCCAGATAGGCATTGGTGTCCTTGCTGCTCCAGGCTTTAGCCCAGTTTTCTACTGCCTTCAGCACATCTTCTTCAGTCTTATCATTAGTAGCAGTAGTTGCGGCTGCAGGAGCAGGTTTGGATTTAGGTTCAGGCTTGGCAGTTTCAGCCTCAGGTTTTGCTGCAGCAACTACGGTAGCGCTGGCTTTGGCTGGAGCGGCTGCATTGGTAGCAGGTGCAGGGGATGCCATTGCTGTCTTGGGATTGGTGCCGCCGGTGGTATTGCCTACCAGATTCTTGACCAGGGTCAGCTTTAATTTGGCAGTGTTATTGCTGGAATCGAGTTGCAAAGCCTTGTCATAGGCCTGGCTGGCCAGTTTTGCATATACATCACCCAGGTTTTCATGTGCTGTGCCATAAGTTGGATTGGTCCTGATCGCCATCTCCAGAGCTGCACGGGCTTTGTCGTACTGACCAGATGATGCATACAAGACTGCCAGATTATTGTAGGGCTCAGGCAATTCCGGGTAATCGTCAGTCAGCTTCGAGAAAACGGTGATAGCTTCTGCCGATTTGTTTTGCTCTGTCAGTATCAATCCCTTGAGAAAACGCATCTGCGCGTCCTTGGGACGTTGCGCCAGGGCGGCATCCACTTTTTGCAAGGCCTCACTTACCTGGCCAGATCTGAGCAATTTGCCAACGTCAGCTGCATCATCTGCCCGGACGTGGGCAGACATCAACAGCAATGACAGACTGGATAAGGTAAGAACATTCTTTAAAATGTGGCGCATGGTGTTCGGTCTTGGATTTATAGGAGTTTGGCAGAACATGTAAGCTGCAATGGTATACTGGCTAATGAGCAAAGCGCCATCTTATCAAATAAGTTGCTGACTATGGGTGTTTGACAATGACTTTGACAAGTAAGCAGCATTTCGCCAGTGGTTTTGGCAACGGTAAAAGGTGTGTGGATGCTGATTTCTACTGCCCGAACTCAAGCAAAAAGTGCCGAACACTGGACAGCGAGGCCAGTTTTGATATCTAATCTGCTCCGTCAGGACAATATGTCCATTATGTATGCATACGAATTTTGCAAAAAAATCATCTAAATGGTTCTTTTGTACGCTAGGCAGAGCGACACATTATTCAATTAAACATTGCGCCCGCGCCAGAATGAAATTGGATTTTTTTATCAACTCGTGTGATGTTAAGGAGGCACGATGACTAAAACGACATTTTTAAATTTTGAACAATCAATTGCAGAACTGGAAACAAAAATAGAAGAACTGCGTTTTGTTCAGGATGATTCTGCAGTCGATATTTCTGAAGAAATAGACAGACTGTCGAAGAAAAGCCAGATGTTGACGAAGGATATTTACGCCAAGTTGACTCCATGGCAAGTGTCGCAGATTTCCCGTCATCCACAGCGTCCATACACCATGGACTATGTGAATCAGATGTTTACTGACTTTCATGAGTTGCATGGTGACCGCAGTTTTTCCGATGATCAATCCATTGTTGGTGGCTTGGCAAGGTTTAATGGTCAGGCATGTATGGTCATGGGCCACCAAAAAGGCCGTGACACCAAAGAACGCGCCATGCGCAATTTTGGCATGCCCAAGCCTGAAGGTTATCGCAAGGCCATGCGCCTGATGAAACTGGCTGAAAAATTTGATATTCCCGTATTTACCTTTGTCGACACCACTGGCGCCTGGCCTGGCATAGACGCTGAAGAGCGCGGTCAGTCTGAAGCTATTGGTCACAACCTATATGTCATGGCAGAACTGAAAGTACCGCTGATCACGACTATTATTGGTGAAGGTGGTTCTGGTGGTGCGCTGGCGCTGGCTGTTGGCGATGCGGTGCTGATGTTGCAGTACGCTACTTACTCCGTAATTTCTCCTGAAGGTTGTGCTTCCATCCTGTGGAAGACTTCCGACCGTGCATCTGATGCGGCCGAGGCATTGGGTTTGACAGCTCACAGACTGAAAGCCATGGGTTTGATCGACAAGATCATCAATGAACCTCTGGGTGGTGCCCACAGAGATCCCAAGCAGATGTGTGCCTTGGTTAAACGTGCACTGGCAGATACCCTGCGTCAGTTCCAGGGTGTAAAAACCAAGGATTTGCTGGCTGCACGTCATGAGAAGTTAATGAGCTACGGCAAGTTTAAGGAAACGAAACTTGCTGAATGAGGCCAGATCAACATTGCTCCAGTCTCGAGCAAGCATTCTCAAAAAAACTCGATGCCATTATTGCTGATTTCTGTGAAGGAAATCTGCAAAATGGCCTCGCAGTAGGCTATAGCGGCGGTCTGGATTCTACGGTCTTACTGGACCTGGCAATCAATTATTGCCGCCGTGCCAAAATTTCACTGCATGCTTTTCACATACATCACGGCTTAAGTCCGAATGCTGATGTCTGGCTTGATCATTGCCGGGCTGTGTGTGTATCAGGCGAAGTAGACTTTCATGCTGAGCGTATTCTGGTTGCCCGCGACAGCGGCGATGGCGTGGAAGCGTCTGCCCGCAAGGGGCGTTACCAGGCTTTGGGGCGGATGTCGAAAAGTACCGGCATTCCCTTGATCCTGACTGCCCATCATCAGGATGACCAGGCAGAAACCCTGTTATTGCAATTGTTGCGCGGTAGTGGTGTGGCTGGCATGTCAGGCATGGATGTTTGTCATCGTGCACCTAATCTGTTTGGCCATGATGAAGTCAGGCTTGGGCGGCCACTGCTGACAGAAAAGCGAACTACGCTGGAAGCCTATGCGAGCCAACGGGGTTTAAGCTATATCGAAGATGAGTCCAATACTGACCAGCGTTATCTGCGTAATGCCATACGCCACAGTGTAATGCCAGTACTCGAAGGCTTATCGCCTGGCTACTCAGAACGTATCGCCCGTTCAGCCACCCATTTTCAAGCGGCGCAAGACTTGCTGCTGGAAGTTGCCGGGCAGGATTTCGCCGATTGCTCCTTTGAAGCGGGATTGGGTATTGCTGCCATGCGTGCACTGAGCCCTGCACGCAGAGATAATTTGTTCCGTTACTGGTTTTCAAAGGCTGGTGTACGCATGCCCACGACCTCGCGGCTGAAAGAAATGCAAAACCAGCTATTTGACGGACGTGAAGATGCACGTATTACCATCCATCACGATACCGTTGCCATACATCGTTATAAGGACATCGTCTATTTGTCTGCGCAAAAAACTGAGATGGCAGAAGAGGACAGCGAACATGAATTTGCCTGGCAAGGACAGACGCATATCCATTTTCCTGAGTTTGCTGGTAGCCTGTATTTTGATCCGGCAGAGCGCGGACTGGATGTGTCCTGGTTAAAGTCGCAAACGCTTTCCTTGCATCTGCGCAGGGGAGGGGAGAGGCTGAAGCTGGCAGAAAACCGCTCTACCCGCGATATGAAAAGCCATTATCAGTCCTTGCAGATACCTTTCTGGCAGCGGGAGCGCCTGCCTTATGTCTCTATTGGCAAGGATTTATTATTTGCTGCAGGTGTTGGCATGCAAAGCAGGTTTTGCCAGGCTGAGCCGGGGACAGGCATCGCCTTGCGCTGGGTGTTTGATCAACTGTGATTAATTTTGAATAAATATTTGTTGTCGTCTAATAGGAAGATTGAATATGCGTAGGCAGCTAGTCCTCGATACTGAAACCACAGGTTTGAATGCCCGCAATGGCGACCGCATCATAGAAATTGGTTGCGTAGAATTAATTAACCGCAAGCTGACGGGTAATAACTTCCATCGCTATATCAATCCAGAACGAGATTCTGAAGAGGGCGCTTTGGCAGTTCACGGTTTAACCACTGAGTTTTTAAGTGATAAGCCCAAATTTGCCCAAGTAGCCGAAGAATTTTGCGCTTATATCAAAGATGCAGAAATCATTATTCATAATGCACCTTTTGACGTTGGCTTCCTGAATGCAGAGCTCGCACGCCTGAATTTACCAGCGCTGACTGAGTATTGCCCCAGTATTGTAGATACGCTGGTTCAGGCAAAAGAATTACACCCTGGGAAGCGTAATTCCCTTGATGCGCTCTGTACTCGCTATGAGATTTCAAATTCCCACCGCAAGCTGCATGGCGCTTTGCTGGATGCTGAATTGCTGGCAGATGTTTTTCTGGCAATGTCGCGTGGGCAAAATAGTTTTGAAATCGACATTGAGGAAGACGATGCGCCAAAAGTACTGGAGGTCGTCGCCTTTGATATGCCCGTTGGTGAGATCGCCGTATTGATGGCAACAGAGGAAGAAATGGGGGAGCATGAAAAATTGCTGACAGGACTGGATAAGCAAATCAAAGATAAGTGTATCTGGCATACGACTTTGTAGAAATAAGCTAAATTTCTGGCTTAGTTGGCGTGCAGAAAAGACAATAGATATGAGAAGTAATAGCTTAAATAGCTATTTGCACGATTCAAAAAGGATCACCTGTTGCAAACAGGTGATTTTTTTTTGGTTTTTTTTGCGCTTAACCCTAAAGATTTCACAATTTGTTGCCGTTACAAGGATAAGAAAATAAATCGAAAATATTTTAAATTTTCCCTAAAGTTTTCTAAAGTACTGCCGTTAATGAATATAAGACGATATGGTAAAAGGTCTACTTTTACGCAAGTCGTTGTTTTAATTGGTATTTTTTGATTTGGCCACTTTCGCTGATTCAAAAAAATAAAAATCTGTTTTCTACGAAATTTCATTTTGTAGATGTCTAAATTTGCCTGTAGGATATTTTCCTACGGCATGCCTTCGTTTTTTTCTTGGTTTAAATACGGAATCTCGCTTATACAGCCACTTTTCACCAGCCTGCACAATGTATCTCACTGGCAACGCAAACATGCCGCTGATAACAAAACTGGAGGGTGGGAAAATGACGCAGAACGATATGATGGCCGAGATTCGGGATGCCAATTTGAGTTATTTGATGTTGGCACAACAAATGATTCGCGCTGATAAAGCGACCGCTATTTTCCGTTTGGGCATCGGCAAGGAAATCGCAGACCTGATTGAAGGTTTGAATAATGCCCAGATTTTGAAATTGGCAGGTTCCAATATGATGTTGGCGCGTTTCCGCTTCGAAGATAGCTCCATTTTGTGCATGTTGACAAATTACAACAAGGAGCGTGCGCTTGCACATTCCCATGCTGCGATCTTGATGGCTGGTCAGCCAGTTGAAGAAATCCATTAATTTGTCGGGCATTTAAATCAAGGCGGATGGAGAAAAATTATGGCAAGCAAAAGCGTAGTAAATGAAGCTCACGAAATTCAATTGGCGATTGAGTTGGTCAATCTGGGTGCCAGATTGCAATTGCTGGAATCGGAAACTTCTTTGTCGCGTGAGCGTCTGCTGAAGATTTACAAGGAGTTGAAGGGTGTATCTCCACCAAAAGGCATGCTGCCTTTTTCTGCCGACTGGTTTATTACATGGCAGCCCAATATCCATTCTTCCCTGTTCATGAATATCCATAAATATCTGCGTGAGCATGCCGGTGTTGATGGTATTGATGCTGTGATCAAGGCATATCGCCTGTATCTCGAACAAGTGCCTGTCCCTGCAGGTGAGGAACCAGTATTATCACTGACACGTGCATGGACTTTGGTTCGCTTCTTTGAAGGCAAAATGCTGAGTTTTGCAAAATGTTGCAAATGCGGTGGGCATTTTGTTGCGCATAGCCTGGATTTGCATGATGATTATGCTTGTGGTTTATGCCACGTCCCGTCACGGGCAGGTAAAACAAAAAAAGCAAAAGATGCGGAGGCCGCGCTGGAAATGGTGGCATAAAATTCAGGAGGAGCCTTGGAGGTAGCATCATCAAAAACCCGCAAAGGCAAACTCCTACCGGATGACGGAGTCTTCTCTTCGCCCGTTTTTCTGGCCTTGCTTATACAATTGCTTGCATTTGGCCTGTCTTATTTGCTGTACGCCACCGATCGGTGGCAGTTTGGCGGCATACTTTCCCCTTATTTGCTACTCATTATTCACGCCAGCCTGGCTGCCTTGGTGAGTTTCTTGCTGCACATGAGTTGGTGGTGGTGGCTCATACAATTCATTTTTCCCTTCGCAGTCGTCACTTCGCTGATTTTTCAGTTGCATCCAGGTGTGAGTCTTGCAATCTTTGTGCTCATGGTATTGTTGTTTTGGTCAACTTACCGTACACAAGTTCCATATTTTCCTTCCAAATCCAGTTTGTTGCCGTGTATTCTTGAGCAACTACCTGCGCATGATGATTTGTCTTTTATTGATATTGGCAGTGGCTTTGGCGGTGTGTCTGTCAGTCTTGCCAGGCTACGGCCGCAGCAATCTTTTTTGGGAGTGGAGGTGGCGCCGTTCCCATGGCTGGTCAGTTGGCTCAGGGCTAAATTGGCTGGTCCCAGGGTTCACTTCTATCTAAAAGATTATCTGCAACTGGATTTTGCTGAGTTTGATGTCGTGTTTGCTTACCTGTCACCAGCGGCCATGCCTGGCTTGTGGGAAAAAGTCAGTGCTGAGATGCGGCCAGGTACGCAATTCATGAGTTATGAGTTCAAAGTGCCTGGCATTGAGGCGGATTTAACTATAAAAAGCAATGCGAATGACCCCGTTCTTTATGTCTGGCGCATATAATGCATATAGTGAAATGTATTCCTGAAGCAATATTTAACCTTCCATTTCTGGTGAATGCTTCAGGTCTGAGGTAGTGTAGTCGATATTATAAAAAAATCCTCTCTAAGGAGTAAAAGCTCGTGTTAGTTATCGTCGGCTATATCATCGTATTGGGCTCAGTCTTTGGTGGCTTTGTTTTGTCCGGTGGGCATATCGCGGTATTGTTTCAGCCCCTGGAATTGCTGATGATAGGCGGCGCTGCGGTTGGCGCTTCTCTGGTTGGTAATAATGCGAAAACCCTGAAGGCCACCATGAAGGCACTTCCAGGTGTCCTGAAAGGCTCAAAATATACAAAAGCCCTGTATATGGAGCTGATGACGATGCTGTTCGATGTTCTGACCAAGGTTCGCAAAGAGGGGCTGATGTCCATCGAGGGTGATATTGAGCGCCCTGAGGAAAGTCCGCTTTTCAGTAAATATCCTGCAATTGTCCACGATCATCATATGATGGAGTTTATCGGGGATTATTTGCGCCTGATGGTTTCAGGGAATATGGATGCCTTTCAAATTGAAAATCTGATGGACAATGAATTGGAAACCCATCATCACGAAGGCGCAGTTCCTGCACATTTCATTGCCAAGTTAGGTGATGGCTTGCCTGCTTTCGGTATTGTGGCTGCGGTGATGGGGGTGGTGCATACGATGGAGTCTGTTGGTATTCCACCATCCGAACTTGGTATCTTGATTGCCCATGCTCTGGTTGGTACTTTCCTGGGTATTTTGCTCGCTTATGGTTTCGTCGGGCCGCTGGCTGGTTTGATGGAGCAGCAACTGGATGAGTCATCCAAGACTTTTCAGTGTATCAAGGTGACGTTGTTGGCGAGCTTGAACGGTTATGCACCGGCTTTGGCGGTGGAGTTTGGCAGGAAAGTATTGTATTCGACTGAAAGGCCAACTTTCACTGAGTTGGAAGATCACATTAAGCAATCGAAATCTAAATAATAAAAACTGGATTGATGATGGCAAGCGAAGAATTACGACCAATTATAGTCAAGCGCATCAAGAAGGTGGCCGGTGGCCACCACGGTGGTGCCTGGAAAATTGCCTACGCCGATTTTGTGACAGCGATGATGGCGTTTTTCCTGTTGATGTGGTTGCTTGGTTCTACTGCCAAAGGTAATTTGAACGGCATCGCCGAGTATTTTCAAACTCCTTTGAAGGTGGCGATGGCGGGTGGTGATGGCAGCGGCGATAGTTCCAGCGTGATCAAGGGCGGTGGTAAGGATTTGAGTGCGCGTGAAGGGCAAAGCCGTAAAGGCGAGATTGACACGCAAAAGAAAACCTACAACCTGCAGGCTGCAGAGGCTGCTCTGGCAAAAGTAGAGGCAGAACGGCTGAAGGGCCTGAAGTCTAAAATTGAAGCGGCCATCGAATCCAACCCTACACTGAAGCAATACAAGAAACAGCTTTTGCTTGATATCACGACTGATGGTTTGCGTATTCAGATGGTGGATGAGCAAAACCGCCCCATGTTTGCGTCGGCCAAGGCAGATTTGCAGCCCTACACCAGAGAAATTTTGCACGAAATTGGCAAGGCGCTTAATGATGTGCCTAACCGCATCAGTTTGTCGGGCCACACCGATGCTGCGCCTTATGGTAGTGGTGAGCGTGGTTACAGCAATTGGGAATTATCTGCTGATCGCGCCAATGCATCCAGGCGAGAGTTGATTTATGGTGGTATGGATGAGTCCAAGATGTTAAGAGTGGTTGGGCTTTCCTCTTCTGTGCTGTTTGATAAAAAAGATCCTTTGAATCCGATTAATCGAAGAATTAGCATTATCGTCATGAACAAAAAAGCAGAAGAGTCTGCTTCACAGGACGGCGGCTCTATCGAGGTCGCAAATCAGTCTGACTCAAGTGCTGAAATTTCAGTTAAACCTTGATAAAGCAAGATATTTGCAAGAGACAAGCAAAATACAAGAAAAATACAAACAAGACGCAGCATCATTAAGTCAATATGCATAGATAGGATGCTTAAGATGTCCAAAAAGAAACTGTTGGGTTCTCAGGTTAAGCAACTTTTATCAGGTGTGTCTGATCACGGAAATGCACATTTGCTGGAGGTTGAGACTGACCTTGCGCAAACCACCATACTGTTGGGTGAGGCGATAGAGAAGCTGGGCGTCAGCTTCATGGCGCTGCATGCGGCAATATCGAGTGAGCAGGAAGAAATCAATTTAATCGTCAGCTCGGGCGGTGTTTCAGATGACAGTGTGTTGCGACTCAAGGTTATACAGGAAGATATCGCCAAACATATCAGTTCGGCCGTGACCAGCTTGCAATTTCAGGATTTGACCAGTCAGTTGATTTCACGAACTCTGCAAAGATGTGAAGGTTTGCGTGAAGTGCTGGGGACCTTGGGTGTGGTCGGTAATGATATTGAACATGATGGTGAAACAGACGAATTGACGGCGTTGTTGCGCGAGACTACCGTGCGCCTGGAAAAGCAAAGTGCGGATCTGAAGAATTTGTTACGTAAAGCAGTGCATCAAAAGCATATGGATAGCGGTGACATTGAGTTATTTTAAATCAAGTGGCGGCGATCAGAAGCTGCCTACAATTCGTATAACGGAGTAAATATGGCCAAGACAATTTTAGCTGTGGATGATTCTGGCTCCTTGAGGCAGATGGTAGCGTTCAGTTTAAAAGCAGCTGGATATCAGGTAATAGAGGCAGTGGATGGTCAGGACGGCCTGGAGAAGGCACGTAATCAGGTTGTTGACCTGGTACTCACAGATCAAAACATGCCGCGTATGGATGGTCTCACCCTGATCAAGTCTCTGCGTGGATTGCCATCGTACGCACGCGTACCTATCCTGATGTTGACGACAGAGTCAAGTGACGACATGAAGGCAAAAGGCCGTGCAGCCGGTGCGAATGGCTGGTTGGTCAAACCTTTTGATCCACAGAAGTTGACTGAAGTAGTTAAAAAAGTGATTGGCTGAATTAATGGCCTGGTGTCTGGGCAAACAAATGTAAATCACGGAGCTTAATAATGACGATTGACATGAGTCAGTTTTTCCAAGTGTTTTTCGACGAGGCGGAAGAGCTTCTTGCCGAGAAGGAAAAATTGTTACTTGCCGTCGATATCTCTTCGCCAGATCCAGAGGATTTGAATGCCATATTCAGGGCAGCTCATTCCATTAAGGGTGGTGCTTCGACCTTTGGTCTTACAGATATGACAGAAGTGACGCATATACTTGAGTCACTGCTGGATAAAATCCGCAAAGGGGAAATGGCTCTGACTGGCGAGCACGTAGACGCTTTTCTCATCGCCAAAGATATTTTAAAGATGCAGCTGGACGGTCATAGATTGGGCACGCCCGTTGACCAAGACGCTGTTGCGGATGTAAGGATGTTGCTGCAATCCTTATCGCAAGATGCCGTACCTGTGCCTGCACCTGCTGCGAGTTTTATCAGTCATCAATCCAGCATGGATCATGCCGATATCGTATTTAAAACGGCATACAAAATTGAAATGCCAGATGTATCTGAAGCTGATGCAGCAGCCATCATGTCTGAACTTGGACTTCTGGGGGCGATTTCACGCCTGGATAATAATGGCAAGAATGTGGTTCTGGCCTTGCGTACCAATGAAAGCAAGGACGATATCGTATCGATTTGCTCTTTCATTCTGAATCCTGATACGCTGAAAATTACAGAAGAACAGATCGCCAATTTACCTGTAAGGAAAGCAGAGCCTACAGAGGATGAACTTGGATACGGGTTCTTTGAACCTCTGGAATCCATGTTCCCACCAGAAGAAAACAAGGCAGAACCTGCCTCTGAGAAAGTGGTGGATGTTGTTGTCGCTGAAAAGCAAGTGCAGCAAACTGAGAAAAAAGTGGAAAAAGCTACCACTTCTCAAGAGTCTTCAACCATACGGGTTGGCATAGAAAAAGTTGATCAGCTGATTAACCTGATTGGCGAACTGGTTATTACCCAGGCCATGCTGGAGCAGCGCACGCAAGACCTTGATCCGATTGCGAATGAACGACTGTTAAGCAGTGTTGCTCATTTGACGAGGAATACCCGCGACTTGCAAGAAGCAGTCATGTCCATACGCATGATGCCCATGGATTATGTTTTTTCACGTTTCCCGCGCATGGTCAGGGATCTGGCCAGCAAACTGGGGAAAAAAGTCGAATTCGTTACCTATGGCGCTTCGACCGAACTTGATAAAGGCTTGATTGAACGCATTGTTGACCCGCTTACGCATCTGGTCAGAAACAGTATTGATCATGGTATAGAAATGCCGGCTGCCAGGACGCAAGCTGGTAAAAGTGAGACCGGTAAATTGTCTCTGTCGGCAGTGCATCAGGGCGGTAATATTGTGATCGAAGTCAGCGATGACGGCGGTGGATTGCACAGGGAAAAAATTCTTGCCAAAGCCAGGCAAAATGGTTTGACGGTTTCCGATTCCATGAGCGATAGCGAAGTCTGGTTGCTGATTTTTGCTCCAGGTTTTTCTACCGCAGAGACTGTAACGGATGTTTCTGGCCGTGGTGTTGGCATGGATGTGGTCAAACGTAATATCGCTGCCATGGGCGGTGTAGTCGACATACGTTCAGCAATGGGATACGGCACGACGATTACCATTTCCCTGCCATTGACGCTGGCCATTCTTGATGGCATGTCGATTAAATTTGGCAACGAGATTTATATTCTACCGCTGGGCTTTGTCATGGAATCGCTGCAGCCAGCCCAGGCAGATATTAAAGAGATCAGTGGCAAGGGCAAAGTGGTTAAAGTACGCGGTGAGTATCTGCCACTGGTACCTTTGTACGAGTACTTCGATATTGAGCCCAAGTATACGAACCCATCTGATGGCATCGTTGTGATCGTTGAAGTAGATGGTAAAAAAGCTGCTTTGTTTGTTGATGATCTGGTTGGACAGCAGCAGGTTGTCGTGAAAAATATAGAATCAAATTACAAGAAGGTCCCTGGGATCTCTGGCGCAACTATCCTGGGTGATGGTGGCGTTGCACTTATTTTAGATGTCGCCGCTGTGTTGCGTACTGCGCGATGAAGATTGAATTAGAAATTTAAGACGAGGAAAAAGAAATGGCGCAAATTTCACAGGGTAGTGATCATGCTTCGAATGACGGGGCTAAATCTGATATTGCCGGGCATGAATTCCTTGCTTTTACTTTGGGTAATGAAGAATATGGTATCGACATACTCAAGGTCCAGGAAATACGTGGCTATGAAGCCGTTACGCGAATCGCCAACGCACCAGATTTTTTGAAGGGTGTCATCAATTTGCGCGGCATTATTGTTCCCGTGGTTGATATGCGTATCAAATTCAACTTGGGTACGCCTACTTATGATCAGTTCACGGTCGTCATCATTTTAAATATTGAAGGACGTATCGTTGGTATGGTCGTTGATAGCGTCTCTGACGTCACGACTTTGTTACCAGAGCAAGTCAGGCCTGCTCCTGAAATGGGGACCACATTCAGTACTGATTTCCTGATCGGATTGGGTACTCTCGATGACCGTATGTTGATATTGGTGGATATTGATAAATTGATGTCCAGTCCAGAAATGGGATTGGTCGATACTGCTGCATGATGTCCTGGTTTCTCTGAGTGGCTACTGATAATAAATGTAGACATAGGCACTAACTAAAAAATAAATAGGAGACACTATGAATCTGAGAAATTTTAAAATCGGTACCCGTCTAGGAGTGGGCTTTGCACTGATACTGGTGGGCCTGATCTCGGTAATTTTATTTGTTAACGCCTTGAGTGGTAACAACCGCAAGGCCATGATTGAAGGCTTGAATCTGGCTGCTCAAAAACAGGTTCTGGCCAATGCCATGAAAAGCGCTCTGTTTGAGGGTGGTATAGCCATGCGCAATATCGGCATACAGTCAGATGTCGGTGAAATGCAAAAAGAAGAAACCAAGGTCAAGGCACAAAGAAAAAAATATGAAGATGCAAAAGAAAAAATTGCCTCTCTGGGCTTGAATGAAGAAGAAAAGAAAATCCTTGGCGACATTGCCAAAGTTGATAAAGAAATAGAAAAACCATTAAAGGACGCGGTAGGGCAGGCTTTGGCATTTAATGCAGAAGGTGCCGCAAAAATTATTGCAACGGTCATTGACCCGTTAAGTTCAAAATCCATACTGGAAATGAATAAGCTGGTTGATTTGCAGGATGTTGCATCCAAACAGGTTTTTGAAAATTTTGCGGCAGCAGGCGCAAAACTGACAATCTGGCTGTATGTCATTCTCTTGTCTGCCGTGATAGTTGGGGCATTGTTTGCCTGGACTATTACCCGCAGTATCACGCAGCCTTTGCAGGAAGCGCTGAGTCTGGCTGAAACTGTCGCAGACGGTGATTTGCGTAGTCAGGTGACGGTATCTGGTCATGACGAAGTAACGTCCCTGTTTCAGGCCTTAAAGAACATGAATGACAATCTGGCCTCTACCGTTGGTCAGGTCAGGACAGGTACAGAAACCATCACCGTTGCCTCTCAAGAGATCGCCTCAGGCAATGCCGATCTGTCGAGCCGCACAGAATCGCAAGCCAGTTCTTTGGAAGAGACAGCCAGCTCCATGGAAGAGTTGACCAGCACAGTCAGGCAAAATGCTGATAATGCGCGCCAGGCGAATCAATTGGTGGTTTCAGCTTCCAGTGTCGCGGTCAAGGGCGGTGAGGTGGTGGGGCAGGTGGTCAATACCATGGGCTCGATCAAAGAAAGTTCACGCAAAATCGTTGACATCATTGGTGTCATTGATGGCATCGCCTTCCAGACCAATATCCTGGCGTTGAATGCCGCAGTAGAAGCCGCCAGGGCGGGTGAGCAAGGACGTGGTTTTGCCGTGGTAGCGGCAGAAGTGCGCAACCTGGCACAACGCAGTGCAAGTGCCGCCAAAGAAATCAAGTCCCTCATCAGCGATTCGGTAGACAAAGTCGATCAGGGTAGTAAGCTGGTAGACGAAGCAGGCAAGACCATGGATGAAATTGTCACCAGCGTACAGCATGTGGCCGACATCATGAGCGAGATCACGGCAGCCAGCCAGGAACAAAGTTCAGGCATAGAACAAGTGAACCTGGCGATTACGCAAATGGATGAAATGACGCAACAGAATGCGGCATTGGTTGAGCAGGCAGCGGCTGCGGCAGAGAGTATGGAAGAGCAGGCGGTTGCATTGGCACAGGCAGTCAGTGTATTCAAACTGAATGGAAATGCAGCGCAAATCAGTCAGCAAGCTAAACCAGTTGTCAGTAAAGCAGTGAGTAACAGCAAGCCTGCTACGAGTGCCAGGCCAGAAGTGAAGGCATTGCCCCGGGCAACACGTGCGACTTCCGCAACTCCGGCATCGACTGGAGCTGGTGCTCGTGCCAGTAAGCCGGTTGCCGAGCCAGGCAAGCGTACGGACGACGATTGGGAAGAATTTTAATTCAGGGGCGTAAGCTATAGCGAGGAAGGTATGATTTCTGTCTTAAAGCCTGGATACTTAGATAGCAAAGTGATTGTCATGTAACAAGCGTCATGTCACGTATGAAAGACGCTTGTAATTTAACTTAATTAACAGTAAATATTTTTCAGTCTGGCAAAATGTCTTTGTAATCTTGATTATCTGGATTTTTATTTGAAATCAGCTTTCGTCTCTAAAACAAGATGGGGAAAGTTTAGGAAAGCATTGAATGACGAAATCCATCGATAAAGCCAGATCAGACACTTCAAAGGAGTTTTCATTTAACTCCAAAGATTTTGATCGTGTCAGAGATCTGATTTACAAACGAGCTGGCATTTCTCTGGCAGATAGTAAGCAGGAAATGGTTTATAGCCGGCTTGCGCGCCGTTTGCGGGCGACTGGTATCAGCTCGTTTTCTGAATATCTTGATGGCCTGGAAAGTCATCAGATTGAATCTGAGTGGGAAGCCTTCACGAATGCGTTAACCACCAACCTGACTTCATTTTTCAGGGAAGAGCATCATTTTCCTATCCTTGCTGAGCACATCGCCCAGAAAAAAGAGACTGTCAATATCTGGTGTTCCGCCAGTTCTACAGGCGAAGAACCTTATTCCATTGCCATCACATTGTGTGAGGCATTCGGAACCCTGCGCCCGCCTGCACACATCATAGCCACCGATATAGATACCAATGTGTTGGAAACAGCATCCCGTGGCGTCTATAACCTGGACCGTATCGAAAAATTATCGGCAGAAAGAACGCGTAAATTTTTCTTGAAAGGCAAGGGTGCTCAGGAGGGGTTGGTGCGGGTCAGGCCAGAGTTGCGCGACTTGATCACATTTAAGCAGTTGAATTTATTGGAAGATGGCTGGCCTTTGAGTGGTGAATTCGATGCGATTTTTTGCCGGAATGTCATGATTTATTTTGACAAACCTACGCAGGGTAAAATCTTGAAGAAGTTTGTCCCCTTGATGAAGCCAGACGGTCTGTTGTTTGCCGGTCATTCAGAAAACTTCTTGTATGTCTCAGATGATTTCAAGCTGAGAGGGAAGACAGTATATGAACTGGGCAAATCCCATATGTCAGGCAACAGAGCGACATTGCGCAATTTGCAAAAAGGGTAATCCATGAGCCAGCTAAGTGAAGAGCATTTTGCGACGAATGTCTATTACGACAGGACTTTCGATTGTGATGCTGCCAAAATATTACCTGGTGAATTTTACTTCACCAACAAAGACATGCTGATCGTCACAGTGCTGGGTTCTTGCGTTTCTGCATGTATACGTGATCGTGTTTCCGGTGTCGGTGGAATGAACCATTTTATGCTGCCTGATAGCGGTGGTGATGCAGATAACCCAGTCTCTGCATCCATGCGTTATGGCACGTATGCCATGGAAGTGCTGATCAATGAATTGTTAAAAGCCGGTGCCAAGCGTGAAAACATGGAAGCCAAGGTATTTGGCGGCGGTAATGTCTTGCGTGGCTTTACAGCGATCAATGTAGGTGAGCGCAATGCCAAATTTGTACTCGACTATTTGCGGGCTGAAAGAATGCGCGTCATCGCTGAAGATCTCAATGACATTTACCCACGCAAAGTGTATTTTTTCCCCCGAACGGGCAAGGTACTGGTCAAGAAACTCAAAGTTGAGCATAACGATACCCTGAGAAGGCGCGAACAGGATTATGCCAGCAGGCTCAAGACAACTTCAGTTGGCGGTGAAGTTGATTTGTTCTGATTATTTGATGGTGTGACGTCAGTTTTAAGACGGAACGCGGAGTATTTGCGAATGAAGATAAAAGTATTAATTGTTGACGATTCTGCGCTGATCAGGAGTGTCATGAGCGAGATCATCAGCAGTCAACCCGATATGGAAGTGGTCGGCGTGGCCCCTGATCCTTTGGTTGCGCGCGAATTGATCAAGCAGACCAATCCGGATGTGCTGACACTGGATGTGGAAATGCCGAAGATGGATGGTCTCGATTTCCTTGAGCGTTTGATGCGCCTGCGCCCCATGCCCGTCATTATGGTGTCGTCACTGACCGAACGTGGTTCTGAGATCACCATGCGTGCACTGGAACTGGGGGCAGTTGATTTTGTCACCAAGCCCAAGTTATCGATACAAAGTGGCATGCTGGAGTACACTGAGTTGATCACTGACAAGATCAGGATCGCGTCCAAAGCCAGAATCAGACCAAGAAGTGCCCCAGTTGCAGTTGCCGGACAGGCGAATGTTGGTGTATTGCCACAAGTGCGCAATCCTCTGACCAGTAGTGAGAAACTGATTATTATTGGTGCCTCCACGGGGGGCACTGAAGCGATCAAGAACTTCCTGGTACAGATGCCCTCGGATTGTCCGGGAATTTTAATTACCCAGCATATGCCGGAAGGATTTACCCGTTCTTTTGCCAAGCGCCTTGATGGTTTGTGCAAAATTTCTGTGTCTGAGGCGGCAGGCGGTGAGCGTGTCTTGCCTGGTCATGCTTATATTGCTCCCGGCCATTCGCATCTGTTGCTGGGACGCAGCGGTGCCAACTATGTGACCCAACTGGATCAGGGAGAGCCGGTTAATCGGCATCGTCCTTCAGTCGATGTCTTATTCCGGTCTGCTGCTACCTATGCAGGTAAAAACGCCGTAGGCGTGATTTTGACAGGGATGGGGAAGGATGGCGCAGCAGGCATGCTGGAGATGAAAAATGCCGGTGCATACAATTTTGCCCAAGATGAAGCAAGTTGTGTAGTATTTGGTATGCCGCGTGAAGCAATAGCAATTGGCGCGACACATGAGGTTGGCCCTTTGAATGAATTGCCCACAAAGGTTCTGCATTACCTGGCTACACATGGTAGCAGAGCCCTGAGGGTGTGACGTTTTGATAGAATTTAATGTGTTACAGCAATTTCACCACCGTTTTATCTCAATTTGTCCGATAATGCTAATAACTGTCCTTAAAGAAATAGTGGAGTAATTCATGGCCGATCAAAATCTCAAATTTTTAGTAGTCGACGACTTTTCTACTATGCGTCGCATAGTGCGGAATTTGCTGAAAGAATTGGGATATTCCAATGTCGATGAAGCAGAAGACGGTGCAATGGGACTGGCAAAACTGAAGAATGGTGATTTCGATTTCGTCATCTCAGACTGGAACATGCCTAACATGGACGGGCTGACGATGTTGCAGCACATCCGTGCTGACCCGGCTTTATCAAAAATGCCGGTACTCATGGTGACTGCCGAAGCCAAAAAAGAAAACATCATTGCTGCAGCACAGGCGGGCGCAAATGGCTATGTAGTGAAACCATTTACTGCAGCCACGCTGGATGAAAAACTGACAAAGATTTTCGAAAAATTAGGAAAATAGCAGAGCAATCAGCTTTCCCAGGAGAGGAAAATGAGTCTATCCGTCAATTCAGATACTCAAGTAGAAAATCTCCTGGGCAGCGTGCGGCACATGGACAAACTGTTGCGGGATAGTGTGCAAAGCTTGGTTTTGTGTCAGTGTTTAAAGTATGCAGGCGAAGGTACGCGAAATCAGCCTTATCGCTTTGGTGTTGCTGCCACAATTTCAGAAGAGGCAGTGCAGATATCCACTCTTGTGAGTGCTTGGTTCGTGCAAGTTAATGAACGATTGATTAGTCGTTGGATGGTAGTCGACGGCAGATTGCGCGTGCTGTTTGACTAGTGCGAGAATCAATCTACAACGTGATACCGGGCTTGTTTAAACCAGAATCAGTTTAATATTTGCACGACAGCCTTGAGTTCTGAATTTTTCAATCATATTAATCCAACATAAATAATACTAAGATGATAGAAGAAAGCTTCATCGTAAGGGAGCCCTTACTCGATCCTAAGCAACGAGTTATTGGTTTTCAAATTTCCTGGCAACAGCCGGATCAAAATGCAGAAGCAAGCACGGAAAGCCTGAGCGCCTTGCTTGAGTTTGTTGCGGTGCAATTGCAGGATGACGACAAAGGTTTCTTGCTTGGCGATAGCCTGCTGTTCCTTGAGGCAGTGCCTGAGTTATTGCATGCAGAGGGTTTAAAGCTGCTCCCCGCCAAGAATACCGTACTGATACTCCATAAAAAATACTTTGCTGACCCGGATACGCTGGCTGCGGTGACCGAGTTGCGCCAACTCGGTTACGGCATATGCCTGCGCGGTGCTGAAGTAACCACGCTGGAACGCGCTTATTTTGCGCAAATTACCCATCTTGAAGTTAAATTGAATGCCGCCAATTTTGCATCGCAAGCCAAGGTATATGCGACATTGAAGCAATCGACTGTCCGTATGGTGGCGCGCAATGTTACTGCCTGGCAGGATTTCGATGCATGCTCTGCATTGGGTCTGGATAGCTTTGTCGGTAAGCTGCACCTGACACCAAGACCAAGCACTGCGCCCAAGACTTTAAATACCTCGCAAACGACTATTTTGCAGTTGATGGAAATGGTCAGGAAAAATGCCGACATCCAGCAGCTTGAAGCCGTCGTCAAGCGCGATGCGACGCTGGCTTATAAGCTTTTGCGCTACATTAACTCTGCCGGTTTCGGCTTGCGCTCTGAAGTGCAGTCCTTGAAGCATGCAGTACAGATGCTGGGTTACAGCCCTTTATATCGATGGCTCACCCTGTTATTGGCAACTGCTAGCACCAGTGGTTATTCCCCGGTATTGCTGGAAACTGCCATCGTCCGTGGTCGTCTCGCTGAAATTTTGGGGCAGGGCAAAATGTCCAAGAGTGAAGCAGAAAATCTGTTTGTGGCAGGGATGTTCTCTTTGCTGGACAGGCTGCTTGGCATTCCTATGGAGGAAGTGCTGTCATCAATACAATTGCCTGAAGTGGTCACTGAAGCATTGATATCCCGTGGTGGCACTTACGGGCCATTCCTGGCGTTGGCTGAGGCATGCGAATTGAATAGCATGCTGGTCGGCTCTCTTGCAGAATCCTTGAAGATCACTCCACCTGATTTGAACGCAGCCCACATGGCAGCCTTGGTTTGGGCGAAAAATGTAGCCTCTGTAGCCTGATTAATCGATACCTTGAAAAAAGACAAGCAATTTGCTTGTCTTTTTTTGCTTTATTCACCAAGAGTGGATAAAGTTCGCTACTTGAAAATTAAATTGAGACAAGTCCCATTTTCCCGGGAAATAATTCGCCCCATCTATGAATGTTGTGCAAGCCAATACTGAAGTGAGTCAACCCGTCATACCTGTCTGGCTGGTATGGGTACTTACTATCTTCTTTTTGGCTTATGGTCTGGGTTGCTATCCGATACTGGATAACAATGAAGGCCTGTATGCGGAAATCCCCAGGGAAATGCTGGCATCTGGCGATTGGCACCATTGGATTATTCCGCATCTGAATGGTCTGGCCTATATGGAAAAGCCACCATTGTTGTATTGGCTAACGGCGATTTCTTTTGCGATCTTTGGCGAGAATGAATGGGCGGCCCGGATGGTGCCTGCGATGTCCGCATTTTCATGCGTGGCGCTGATTTTGTGGTTTGGGCGTCAGATTGCACGTGTCTCAGCCTCACGGCTGGCTGCTTTGATGTTTATCAGCGGCCTGGGTGTCATGGCCATGTCGCGTACCCTGATGTTTGACATGCTGTTGGCGGTATTTCTGACTGGTGCGCTGATGTTTGGGTACCTGTACAGCGTTTCTGGTGAAAAGAAAAAACTCAATTGGTCTTTGGGAATGCTCGCTTTCGCATTGTTGGCGAAAGGCTTTGTAGCGATCATTTTATTTGTGGCTGTGACATTTGTTTACACCATACTGTTTTCCAGCTCAACAGGCGATTTTTTCAAAAGAATTCTGGCCTGGTTTAATGCCAGGGCGATTGCCATTTTTTTGCTGATCGCCTTGCCATGGCATATTGCCGCCATCCTGGCCGAACCCATATTTGCCTGGTTTTATTTCATTAATGAACATGTGCTGCGTTTTTTGGGCAAACGCGAGCCGCATGATTATTATGCCGGTGCCTGGTGGTATTACCTGCCAAGGATGGTGATCTATTTATTCCCCTGGTCTTTCTTTTTGCCTGTGCTTTTATTCGTCAAGGCGCGCCTGCAAACACCAAGAACCCTGCATTTCTTCCTGGCTTGCGCCTGGATCATGCCAGTTTTGTTTTTCTCTTTGTCCAGCGCCAAGGCGAATTATTATCTTGTCGTTGTCATGCCATTGGCTGCCCTGCAGCTTGCCATCGCTTTGGAAGACAGAAACCTGGGCATGGCTTGGGGCAGAGGGCTGGTAGGCCTGGTCTTATCAGCATTGTTTGGTGCTCTCGCCTGGTGGGTAGGGAAACAAGTAAATCATCAGATATCTTCCCTGATGATTTATGGCACGAACGGGAAGCAGTTTTTGCAAGCCTTCATGGCATCAGCCTGTGTTCTAAGCGCAGGTATCGCGGTGCTTGCCTGGCGCAAACCGGGTGTTGGGATATTGCCATTCATCGCTTTGCCCGCACTGATGTTGCTGGCGTTTATCGGTGTTTTGCAAGCGTCGTCGCAGTGGACTTCTACTCTGCCGCTGGTGACTGAATTGAATACCGCGCCCGACAAACGCGAAGTATTTTTATTTAAAGTATTCGAACATCAATCCTCGCTACCATTTTATTTGAAGCGGCCGGTACGGGTAGTTGAGAGTCGCAGCAGTGATTTGTTTTGGGGAAATAAGCTGCATAAAAACGAGATTGTTGTTTCAGATACTATTTTTGATAAAATTACCAACGAGCAATTGGTCAGTCTGGTCGTGCTGGATGAAGATCTGGCAGGATTTAATGATAAAAAATATGCACATAAATTCAAAAACAGTAAAAAAATCGGTCGCAGCACCCTGTTTATGAATTGAGTTTGGCAGTCAAGGCAATTTCTTCCTGCTGGCGTCTGGAGTCGGGTAGGGCATCAAGGTATAATCACGCTTTCTGATCCAACCAGCAAATGTGCATGGCAGGTTTTGTGTACATTGCCTCAACTACCTCACTCACCATGTTGATATTGCCAGGCTCCAACGCCCTGTCTGCTTTTCGTACCTCCGGTCTCCTCTCTCGTTTGCAAGCTGTTGATGCCAATATTGTCGGCGTCAGCGGACGCTATGTTCATTTTGTCGATACAGCATCTGAACTGGCCAAGGAAGACGCTGACCGCCTGAATGCTCTGCTGGTGTATGGCGATGCCTTTGCTGCCAGCAGCGAAGGTGATATGTTTGTCGTGATCCCACGTTTTGGCACGATCTCGCCATGGGCCAGCAAGGCAACAGACATCGTCCATAATTGCGGCATGACGCATATCCATCGTCTGGAACGCGGCATTATCTATTATGTACAGGTCAAGACAGGTTTGCTGGGCGGTACCAAAAAGCTTGCTGATAGCAGCCGTCAACAGGTGGCAGCATTCTTGCATGATCGCATGACAGAAATGGTGCTGGCCGATCCGCAGCAAGCGCAGGCGCTGTTCTCTGAACTGGTTGCCAAAGAGCTGGAACATGTAGACGTACTGGAAGGTGGCAAGGCAGCCCTGCTGCAGGCGAACACTGAACTCGGCCTGGCTTTATCTGACGACGAGATTGATTATCTGGTCGATGCCTTCACCACGGCTAAACGCAATCCGACTGACGTTGAGCTGATGATGTTTGCGCAAGCGAACAGCGAGCATTGTCGCCACAAGATTTTCAATGCAGACTGGACTATCGATGGTCAGAAACAGGATAAATCCCTGTTCCAGATGATCAAGAATACCCATGAGTTGCAGCCCAGAGGCACTATCGTTGCCTACAGCGATAATTCTTCCATCATGGCAGGTGCAGTCGTCAAACGCTTCTTCCCATCCGGTAAAGACCAGGTGTACAAGGTCACAGAAGAGTTGACGCATACTCTGATGAAGGTGGAAACACATAATCACCCGACAGCTATTTCTCCATTCCCAGGCGCTTCTACTGGCGCGGGTGGTGAAATTCGCGACGAAGGTGCAACCGGTCGTGGCGCACGTCCAAAAGCTGGCCTGACCGGTTTTACAGTATCCAATCTGATGTTGCCAGGCGCGCGCCAGGCTTGGGAAAATGCCGGTGACAGTCTGACTGCAAAAGTCGATGCGAATGCCTACGGCAAGCCAGACCGCATCGCTTCACCGTTGCAGATCATGATAGAAGGCCCTTTGGGTGGTGCGGCTTTCAATAATGAATTTGGCCGTCCCGTCCTGGGTGGCTACTTCCGTACCTTCGAACAAAATGTCGGCGGCACGGTCTATGGCTATCACAAGCCCATCATGATTGCTGGCGGTATCGGCAATATCTCGGACAAGCACACCAAAAAGAATGATCTGCCGGTAGGCAGCCTGTTGATACAGTTGGGTGGCCCCGGCATGCGTATAGGCATGGGTGGCAGTGCGGCTTCTTCCATGGCGACTGGTACCAATACGGCAGATCTGGATTTTGACTCCGTGCAGCGTGGCAACCCTGAAATGGAGCGCCGTGCGCAAGAGGTCATCAACTCTTGCTGGCAGTTGGGTAATGATAATCCTGTCCTGTCCATCCATGACGTAGGTGCTGGTGGTTTGTCAAATGCCTTCCCTGAAATCACCAATGATGCCAAGCGTGGTGCCTTGTTTGATTTGCGCAAAGTACCGCTTGAAGAAAGCGGCATGGCGCCGAAAGAAATCTGGAGTAATGAATCGCAGGAGCGTTATGTCCTGGGCATAGCACCAGAAAGCCTGGAACTGTTCCGTCATTTCTGCGAACGTGAGCGTTGCCCGTTTGCCGTGGTGGGTACTGCGACTGAAGAACGTCAATTGCGCGTCATTGACCCGCTGAATGATACTTCACCAGTCGATATGCCCATGAATGTCTTGCTGGGCAAACCGCCAAAAATGCACAGGGATGTTGTCCATGTCAGCAATGATTTCCCAAAAATTGATTTGACAGGCATCGATCTGCAAGTTGCCGCTGAGCGTGTACTGAGTTTGCCTACGGTTGCTGATAAATCATTCCTGATCACCATTGGTGACCGCACAGTGGGTGCTACTTCAGTGCGTGACCAGATGGTAGGCCCATGGCAAGTGCCGGTGGCTGATTGTGCCGTGACCACAATGAGCCTGGAAGGCTACCTGGGCGAAGCCATGTCCATGGGCGAGCGTACACCGCTGGCCGTGATTGATGCTGCTGCATCTGGCCGTATGGCCGTTGGCGAAGCCATCACCAACATCGCTGCTGCACCAATCAAAGATATTTCGGATATCAAACTGTCGGCCAACTGGATGGCAGCCTGTGGCCAGCCTGGCCAGGATGCCGCCCTGTTTGACACGGTAAAGGCAGTCGGCATGGAATTGTGCCCGGCACTGGGTATCAGTATCCCGGTAGGTAAGGATTCTCTGTCCATGCGTACCACGTGGAAGGATGAAGGTCAAAGCAAGGCGGTGACTTCGCCGGTATCGCTGATTATTTCTGCCTTCTCTCCTGTGTATGACGTGCGCAAGTCACTGACCCCACAAATACGCCTGGATCAGGGTGATACCAGCCTGATTTTGATCGACCTGGGCCGTGGCAAGAATCGCCTGGGTGCATCCTGCTTTGCGCAAGTCATGCAGCAACTGGGCAATGACGCACCGGATGTTGATAGTGCAGACGACCTCAAGGCCTTCTTTGCCGCTATCCAGCAATTGAATAGCGAAGACAAATTGCTGGCTTACCATGACCGCTCTGACGGTGGTCTGTACGCCAGCCTGTGTGAAATGGCATTTGCTGGTCGTGCTGGCTTGTCTGTCAATCTGGATATCCTGACCATGGATAGTGAACATGCGGCAGACCAGGGCGATGCCAAGAACTGGGCCAGCCAGGTGTCTGAACGTCGTAATGACATGACCTTGCGTGCCTTGTTCAATGAAGAACTGGGTGCCGTGATCCAAGTGCGTACTGAACAACGCTCAGAAGTCATGGATATCTTGCGCAGCTTTAATCTGGGTGCCTGCAGCCATATCATAGGCAAGCCAAACAACAGCGCGATCATTGAATTTACCCGCGATGCCAAGCAAATCTATACGCAGCCTAGAACTGCCTTGCATCAGTTGTGGAGCAAAACCAGCTGGCAAATTGCCCGCCTGCGCGACAATCCCGCCGGTGCTGATGCTGAATATGCGCGCATCGTGGATGCTAATGATCCAGGCATGCAGCCTAAATTGAGTTTCGATCCGCAGCAAGACGTGGCAGCGCCATTCATTGCGACTGGCGTACGTCCCAAGGTTGCTATCTTGCGTGAGCAGGGTGTGAATTCGCATATAGAAACTGCCTATGTCATGCACAAGTCCGGTTTTGAAGCGGTAGACGTACACATGAGTGACCTGATTGCTGGCCGCGCAAAACTGACTGACTTCAAGGGCTTGATCGCTGTCGGTGGCTTCTCTTATGGTGATGTACTGGGTGCAGGCGAGGGCTGGGCAAAAACGATTTTGTTCAATGCCATGATGTCTGATCAATTCTCACAATTCTTCCACCGCGATGACACCTTTGGTCTGGGTATCTGTAATGGTTGCCAGATGATGAGTAATTTGAAATCCATCATCCCTGGTGCGCAGGCATGGCCCAAATTCACCAAGAACAAGTCTGAGCAATTTGAAGGCCGTTTTGCCATGGTAGAAGTTGCTGAGTCTGCTTCCATCTTCTTCCAGGGTATGGCGGGTACGCAAACACCTATCGCTATCGCTCATGGCGAAGGTTTTGCTGACTTTTCAACGACTGGTGACATCGCCAAGGCACAGGTGGCCATGCGTTTTATCAATAATGCAGGCACGGCAACGGAAGCTTATCCTTATAACCCGAATGGCTCACCGCAGGGTATTACCTCGGTCACCAATGAAGATGGCCGCTTTACCGTGTTGATGCCACATGCCGAGCGTGTATTCCGCACTGTCTTGCATTCATGGCATCCAGATGGTTGGGGTGAGGATTCTCCATGGATGCGCATGTTCCGCAATGCGCGCGTCTTTGTCGGCTGATTTGTTCCTTTGCAAGACAGTGACGGACTGGCAATGGTAGGATTGCAGGAACGATGGGCGAAATCATGGAAGTGATTTCGCCCGTTTTATTTGCTTTACGCTTTATGAAGATGATTTACATTTTGAATCCAGAATAAAGCGTTTGAGGTGTGCAGCTTTCCTTATAATGAATCGCAGGGAAACTTTCTCCAGATAAATGCGATATTTGCTATTCTTTGCCATGTTGTTTGCCTTGCACACTGCCGGTGCAGCAGAGCGCTTGCGCGCCTGTGGCGGAGATAGTAACTGGCCCCCCATGTCTTATATCAAGGCTGCAGGAACGCCGGTTGAAGGTTTGTCGGCAGATATTTTGCGAAATATCTTTGCTGACCCAAAAATAGAACTCAGACCCTGGGCCCGCTGCCTCGCCGAGGTGCAGGCGCGGGAGGGATTCGATATTGTGATGTCGGTATTCAAAAACCCTGAGCGCGAAAAGATTTACCTGTTTTCCCGCAGTTATCATAGCCTGACACCTTCCTATTTGTATTCAGCCAAGCGCTTCTCGCAAGCTCCCCTGCAAGTACTCAATGACCTGGAAAAATACAAAGTGTGTTCTTTGCACGGCTCATCGACTTTCTATACCCGCCTGCCAGCCTCTGCGATTGAGAGTGGCGCAACCAGTTACACCAGTCTCATGCGTAAAATTGAACGTGGGCATTGTGACATTGTGGTGGATATGCAGGAGGTATTGTGGGGCTTTGCCCGCTTGAGCCTTTTGCCGCTGGATATGAGTACTTACAAAATATTAAACTTGCCACAGACTGAAAAATACCCCCTGCATTTTGGTGTCAGTAAGGAGCATCCTCAGGCAGCACAAATCATAGAGCAACTGGATAAGGGCCTGGCTGAATTGCAACGAAATGGCAAACTAAACAGTATTATCAATAAATACCAGTAAAAACTGTAGCCAGAATGCAAAAAGAGGCGCATTGCGCCTCTTTTTAAATTGAACCAAGCTTTTATTGGATCTTGGCTTTTTTGATCAGGGACTGTTGATAGACCTGGATACGCTGCTGTGAAATACCGTCAACAAATTCACGTTTCACTTCTTCAACAGTTGGGAATTTCGCTGTGCGCGTGTCATCCAGTTTGATGATGTGGAACTTGTCTTTGCCCTGGCCATCGGTCAGTTTTACAGGAGTTTCTGTAAATTGGCCTTTTTGCAGTTTGGTAAATGCCTGGGTAAATGCTGGTGGCCAGTTATTTGGTGTAGACCATTCCAGATCACCGCCTTTGGACGCTGTACCAGGATCTTTGGATTGTTTGGCCAGTTCGTCAAATTTGGCGCCAGCTTTCAATTTGGAAATGATTGCTTTGGCCTCATCTTCTGTATCAAGCATGATGTGATACAGGTGATATTCTTTGTCACCTGCCTGAGCCTTCAATTTATCGTATTCGGCTTGAACTTCTGCGTCAGTTACAGGGTTCTTTTTCAGATAGTCGATCATCATCGCGCGAACCAGAATGGTTTGACGCGCTTGTTCTATAGCTTGTTTTACGTCGGCGTTTTTGGCCAGTCCGGATTTCTCTGCCTCTTGTATCAAGACTTCATTGGCGATCAGGCTTTGTTTGATCTGTGCACGTAACTGAGGCGTATCCTGCTGCTGGCCTTGCGCTACCGCTTGTTTTACCAATAATTCGAGTTGGCTGGCTGGAATAGCCTTGCCATTAACCGTAGCCAGATTTTGAGCCATTGCAGGCAGGGCAGTTGCAAGAAGTACCACCAGCAAATGAGCAGGTTTAAAAGTCATTGTCTGTTCCTAAATAACAAAATAAAAAAAACGGATTATAAATAAACTGCTTAGGTCGCTATCTCTGACGGACTCAATGCCACAATATTGAGGGCATGAATTTCCGTTTGCATCATATCGCCAACGGCATCATACACTAGTCGATGGCGGGAAATACGGTTTAATCCCTCAAATTGTTGACAGACTATTCTTACACTGTAATGACCTGCACCACCTGCTGCACCGGCATGGCCGCGATGGGCTTCGGAGTCATCCGTTAATTGACACTGAGTTGGCAGCAAGGTTTCCGTCAGGCGTGCTAATATTTTTTCCTGGCGTGTCATTGGGCTGGTTCTTCCATATATTTCGCCAAAAACAGGCTTTGGATGATGATAAATGCCGGCATGATAGCAACCACGGCGATTAATTTGAAATTTGCCCATGTGTCTGTGGAGAAATTAAATGCCACATACAGATTGACGAAGCCCATCAGCAAGAAATAAAGCATCCAGGCATAACTAAGGCGAGTCCAGATTTGCTCTGGCAGTTTGATTTGCTCGCCCATTGCCATTTGAATCAGGTTTTTCTTGAAAACAAGCTGAGCCAAAGCAAATGCACCAAAATAGCACCAGTACAACACCGTAGGCTTCCATTTGATAAAGGATTCACTCTGGAAGTACAGGGTAGCACCGCCGAACACCATGATAATGATGAAGGAAATCCATAACATGGCATCCACTTTTTTACGGCGTATAAGCAGGTAGCCAATCTGGCATATGGAAGCGACCAGGGTAAGCGCTGTCGCCAGCAATATGGGAGCCAGTTCAGCAGTCGTTACACCACCAGAGACGATGCCGGAAAAATAGTCAGAGACCAGCGATTGCGCGGTAGCCGGATTTTTTTCACCCCATTTGAAGGTGATAAAAAACAGAACTACCGGAAACATGTCAAAAAGGAATTTCATTTACAGACAACTCAGGTTGCAGGGTCAAATTTCAAGGAGGCCGAATTAATGCAATAGCGCAACCTCGTAGGTGGCGGTCCGTCGGGGAATACATGTCCCAGATGGGCGTCGCAGATATTACACAATATCTCAGTGCGCGTCATGCCATGAGATGTATCAACTTTTTCACGTACATTGGCAGGATTAATTGCCTTGAAGTAACTTGGCCAGCCGCAGCCAGAGTCAAATTTAGCATCTGAAGTAAATAAGGGCGTGTTACAGCACACGCAAGTATACGTGCCTACCTCATGATGGTCCCAGAATTTACCTGTGAAAGCGCGCTCGGTAGCTGCATGTCTGGTGACTTCATATTCCATGGAACTTAACTGCGCTTTCCATTCGGCATCTGACTTTACAATTTTACTCATGATTTCCTCTGCATTTTTTTTCAGGATGAACAACTGACTTCCAGGTGCTTGGCCCAGTCAGGCGGCAATTCTGCATAATCTTCGTGTTCGTCTTGTTCCTCATAGGGATTTTCCAGAATATGCAATAATTTCCTGACTTCTGAAAAGTCCTTCTTCTGCGCTTTTTCTATTGCTAACTGAGCAAGATAATTTCTTAAAATATATTTGGGATTGACTGACAACATGCTGGTCTGACGTGTCAGCTCATCACTTTGTTCTATTGCCAGGCGTGCCCGGTAATTGACCAACCATTCATCCAGGCTATCCCTGTCCAGGAACAAATCGCGCAGCAGCTCATCCTTGGTCGATTTCTGATTCGAAAGCTTACTCAAACAGCGAAAACTCAGGGTGAAGTCTGCATGATTACTTTGTAACAAAGTGAAAAAGCCAGCAAATAAGTCCAGATCAGCTTCGTGATCTGTCTTCAGGCCAAACTTCTGATGCATGAGCGCTGTCCATTTCTGGCGATAAATGGCCGGGTAATGGCTTAGCGCAGCATTGGTGTCATCAACACTACCTATGAGTGGCGACAAGGCTTGCGCCAGAGCCTGGCAGTTCCAGTTACCTATCGCTGGCTGCATGCGGTAGGAATAGCGTCCTTGCTGGTCAGTATGGTTGCAAATATGTTTTTCATCGTAAGCCTCCATGAAACCGAATGGACCATAGTCCAAAGTCTGGCCGATGATAGACATATTGTCGGTATTCATGACGCCGTGCATAAAGCCGACAGCCTGCCAATGCGCCATCAGTTCGGCAGTACGCGTGGTGACCGTGGAGAGTAATGCCTGGTATGGATTATTTTCTGTCTGTAGTTCAGGGTAAGACTGTGCGATGACATAATCGGCGAGTAAACGCAAATCATCCATCCTGTCGTTATAGTACCAGTGCTCAAAAGAACCAAAGCGTACAAAGCTTGGAGCGACGCGTGCGACAACGGCGCTGGTTTCTGGCGTTTCGCGGAATACCATCTGGTCTGACCCTATGACGCAGAGTGCGCGTGATGTCGGTATGTTCAACGCAGCCATCGCTTCTGAACATAAAAATTCGCGTATGGATGAGCGTAATACTGCCCGGCCATCACCCATGCGAGAATACGGCGTCATGCCTGCACCCTTTAACTGTATTTCCAGATGTTGTCCATCATGAGACCTGCCACCAAGTAGCAAGGCGCGGCCATCACCCAGTTGACCGGCCCAGACGCCAAACTGGTGGCCCGAATAAACGGCTGCCAGGGGTTTGCTGCCAGGCAGGACCTGATTGCCGGAAAAATAATCGAGAAATTCAGGGGAGTCCAAACTGGCCTGATCGAGGTTCAATTGCGCCGCAACTTTATGGCTGGCCGCCACCAGATAAGGTTTATCTATGGAGTTGGCCGAAAGATGGGTAAAGAAATGCGAGGGGAGATCTGCAAACTTATTCTCCAGCATGAAATCTTGCAGAGAGAGTGGGGGAGTGGTCATGACGCGCCATGTGGCTGTGAAAAGAATAAACGCATTTTGACAGATTTGGTCAAAATGCGTTTATCAGATGAAGCTTGTTGATTTATTGAATTGGGCAGGAATTAAGCCGTGATGCGTTCCCGCGTCTTGCAACCATCAATCAGGAAAGACAGACTGATCACCAGGACCAGCTCACCTTCAGCAGAACGGGCAGTACCGGTAATGCCAGGTGTGCTGATGCAGGTCAGTGGTTTGATCACCAGGTCAGCTGTGCCATCAACCGCATCGACAGACAAGATGTAAGGGCTAGGGGCGGCAATGACGATACCAACTCTTTCTGATGCCGGTGTATAACCTAGTATCTTGCCCAGTGATTTGACTGGCAAAGGTCGGCCAAGATCGCGCAAAACAGGCTGGCCACCGACGCTTTCAAAGGTTTCTGGTAATTCAACCACGCGCTGCACGGTTGCCATTGGCAATGCCAACGAAGCACCATCTGTGCGAACCAGCATGGTCGGTACGATAGACAGCTCAATTGGCAGGCGGATCAGGAAGGTTGTGCCTGTTCCCAACTGAGAGGCTATGCGTATCGCGCCGCGGTGGCGTTCTACAGCGGTTTTTACCACGTCCATACCGACACCGCGGCCAGATACGCTGGACGCGACTTCTTTGGTCGAGAAGCCTGGTAAAAATACCAGTTGGAAAGCTTCGTCGTCGGTACGGGCATCATGCACATTGATCAGGCCCTTGGAGACGGCTTTATCGCGCAGTCTTTGTGCGTCCATGCCTTTGCCATCATCTGTGACCTCGATCATGACGCTGCTGGCTTCTTGCCAGGCTTTCAAGGAAATGGTGGCGCGCGGTGACTTGTTGGCATTGATGCGTTCTTCAGCGGTTTCTATGCCATGATCAAGCGCATTGCGCAACATATGCACCAGCGGATCATACAAGCTGTCAACGACAACGCGGTCCACTTCTGTCTCTGCACCGGCAATGTTCAAGTCAACTTCTTTGCCGAGGTCACGTGCCAATTCCCTGATCAGCCTTGGGAATTTCTGGAATAAACGTCCTACAGGCTGCATCCGTGTCGCCAGCGTGGCGCGTTGCAGCTCGGTTGAGTAACGGGATGCGCGTGTCAGGGTTTCAGTCAGGGCAGACATCAGTGGTGCGGCCTGGCCGTCAAACTTGAATTGCGATAATTTTTCCAGCAATACTGCTGCCTGATTGGCTGCCTGCACGGATTCACCGGCAACTTCCAGCAAGACATTCAGTTTGACCGCATCTATACGTATGCTTTCTTCTTTTGCCGGCGCATTCTGTTTGATTTCGGCACCGGACAAGGAGGATTTGACTGCTTCAGTCTCCTCTCTTTGTGCGGGAGCCTGCGCTTCTTCTTCGACGGCTTCTGCAGTGTCGGCTACGGCTTCTGGTAGTGTGCCTGCTGGTGTCACCGCACGGAAATAGGCTTCCCAGTCGAGTTCGCCGGTATTCTCTTTTTTCGCTGCTGGCTCGGCGGCTTTTTCTACTGGCTTGGGTGCATCGGCCGTCTTGGCTTTGGTTGCGGCTGGTTTCTTGCTGACGCCCTTCATTTCTATGGCATCAGTCAGCATTTTTTCCAGCGACTTGGGCATGGTCGAGAGTTTGTCCGGCTCGGTGCCATTGTTCAGGGCGGTAAGCTGATCGGCGACAAAGCCACTGGCTTCAAGCGCTGCTTCTATGGCCTCGGGCGTGACAGGAACTTGTCCAGTGCGCAGGGCATCGAAAAGATTTTCGGTTAAATGGCAGGCCGATACCATGGCGCTCAAATTCATGAAGCCTGCGCCACCCTTGATCGTATGGAAGGACCGGAATACGGCATTCAGCGTATTCATGTCGCCGGGATTGCGCTCGAGTGAGAGTAGATGTTCTTCTACATTGGTCGCCAGATCGAGCGCTTCGACGACAAATTCTTTGAGCATGTCATCCATTAGAAACCCAGACTATCAAGTAGGTTATCTACATCATCCTGTTCCAACGCTGCGTTCGGGACGGAAGGGCCTTCCATCAATTCTACTGCTTTTTCCTTCAATTCTATCGGTGCATTATCCAGCAGAATTTGCGTCAGTTCGTGTTCAACACGTTTGTTGATGGCCACCACTTTTTTGATCAACTGACCAGTCAGATCCTGGAAGTCTTGCGCCATCATGATATCCAGCAAACGCGCTTTTTCAGCGTCTGTGGCAGTCAGCACATTATTGGCAAAAGTCTTGGAGTCGGTCGCCAGGGACTTGAATTCGTCAACGCTAAGTTTGCCATCAAACAGGTCCGTCCAGCGCGCATCCATGGACTTGGCTTTCTTGGCCAGTTCATCTTGTTCAGGCATGCCCAGATCTGTGGCGTTCAAGACCTTGTTGGCAGCCTGCTCAGTAAGTGTGGCGACATATTCAAGCCTGCCCTGGGCATCTGCAATCTGCACTGCAACATCTGACAGTGAACGGTCATAGCCCAACTCGCGCATGGAGTCATGCAGCATTCTGACGATGCCACCCAAGCGGTCAAAAATGGGCTTGGTGGCGTCTGCATCATCACTGTGAAAATTGAACTTGGCAGGAGCCGGTTCCTGCAATATAGGTTCGCTAATCACAGTAGGTGCTGCTTGGGAAGAGGGGGACTCTACATTGGTTTCCAGGCGCTGATTGGCCATTTCTTCAAACAATGCGTCCAGATCATCTGCTGAATCGGTCATAGTCCTTGGTTCTCCATAATCGCATTGATCATTGTGTAAAGCTTCACAAATGTCACGGTGTGTCAGCGAGAGTATGCAGAAATGTTCTGAGTGCTGCTGCCATTCAGATACCACGTTTCCGCATGGACTCCGGTTTTTTCCTGATTTATTTTGCTTAAATCAAGGGGTAATTTTTATCCATGAACAAGACTGCTTTTTGCTCTTGTTCATAGTAGCAGGACATTACCGAAGAATAACTCAGAGTAATAAAATTTGTCATTCTTTTGTTACTCCCGATGCAGTTTTGTCACATTCTTTTACGTAAGTTCGCAAAAATTGTTCGGGCGTCTCTATCCTGAACATGCCAGCCTGCTTCATTTTCCTGGCGAGTTTGAGCAGGGCCTTGTCTTTGGTAATGAGAACTTCGGCTTGAGTATCACGTGCAATTTCTAAGAATTTTTGATCATCCTTGTCACTGCACACCGGGAGTTTGTATCCGGTCGCAACAGGAGTCAGGCAATTGATGTGTGCATCAAACAGGGCTGTTACGGCTTCGGCGCTTTCATGTCTTGCAGCGAGGTGGGGGTAGCTGAGTACGGCTATCCATTCATCCCGGCAATCAGTGCGTGTCAGTGCCTGTAACTGCCCATTGCTGAGTTCATCAAGCAAAACTGACCATCTGGGGTCTTTGAACACAAATAAATCCAGACATACATTGGTGTCAAGAATTACGCGCTTAGGTATGATGTCGGTCATTTTGTCTTTTAAATTCAATTTATGCTCATTGTATTATCTCCGGCCAAAAGTCTGGACTTTGAAACACCCGTAAGGACCAAAACCATGACTACGCCACACTTTCTTGCTGAGGCTGAGGAATTGGTGGAAATTGCCAGAACATATACTTCTGATCAACTGGCTGAACTCATGGATATTTCTCCTGCACTGGCGCAATTGAATGTGCAGCGTTTTGCAGACTGGAAGCTCGAAGTCAAACCGCAAAACAGGAAGCAGGCAGTATTCGCATTTAATGGTGATGTGTATGAAGGACTCAATGTCAGCAGCCTGACTTCTCCGCAACTGAAATACCTGCAAAATCACGTGCGTATCTTGTCTGGCTTGTATGGTTTGCTACGTCCTCTTGATGCCTTGCAGGCTTATCGCCTGGAAATGGGAACGACGCTTGCCAATCCTCTTGGTAAAAACCTGTATACCTACTGGGGCGATAAAATAAGTTTACAGTTAAGTGATGCTATTCAGCAACATAAATCACAGATACTGGTGAATTTGGCATCGGATGAGTACTTCAAGGCTGTTCGACCTGCAGTTTTAGGTGTACCTGTGATTTCTCCTGTGTTTCAGGACTGGAAGAATGGCAAATACAAGATTATTTCTTTTTATGCCAAGCGCGCCAGAGGCTTGATGGCCAGATATAGCGCACAACAGGGCATACGCAAGGCAAATGACTTGAAAGCCTTTACGGAAGAGGGGTATGCCTATTGCGAAGAAGAATCAACCAAGACTAGCTGGGTATTCCGACGGAAGATTGAAGATTAGATGGCGTAGGTAATTTTCATCTGGTTCAGCCATAATTCGTCAGGACATGCGCATGTCCTGACGTGACATGAGGTTTTACCAGAATTTCCACCATGCATTACGCGAACCGGCTTTGCCGCTCAGGTAATCGCTTTTCGGGAAGTTTTGCAAGAAGACGCGGTTTGCATCATCACGCAGCTCTGTCATACCCATGGCATCGTAGGAGCGTATTAAAATAAACATCGCTTCTTCAATGGCAGGCGCATCCGGATATTCCTTGATCGCGGCTTGGGCACGGTTGGCAGCAGCCAGGTACGCACCGCGACGCAGATAGTAGCGCGCTACGTGTACGTCGTATTGTGCGAGGGCGTTTACCAGATATTTCATGCGCAAGATCGCGTCTGGCGTATACTTACTGTCTGGGAACTGGATTGCCAGTTGTTTGAAAGCGTCAAAAGAATCGCGGGAAGCTTTAGGGTCGCGTTCAGTAATGTCCTGATTAGCCAGGAAATTGAACAAGCCAACCTGGTCATTGAAGTTGATCACGCCACGCAAGTAATACATATAGTCTACATGACTATGATTTGGATGCAGCTTGATAAATCGTTCAACGGCGGCCAGTGCTTGCGCCTGATCACCTTGTTTGTAATAAGCGTAGGCAGTTTCCATCTGCGCTTGTTGTGCGTAAGTACCGAAAGGGAAGCGTGATTCAAGTTTTTCAAAGTACTGAATTGCCTTTTCATAACCCCCACTGGACATTTCGTCTTTTGCTTCAGCGTATAATTTTGATGCTGACCAGGTTTTGGTCTCATCGCCTTTTTCACCAAATACCCCGCAGCCGCTTAAACTTAAGGACGCGGCAACAGCCAGAACCAGCAATTTCAAAGATTTAATGTGCATAAATTTGTGCGTGAGCATGAAAACAATTTACGGATTATAGCCGATGGCAAAAAATGTGAAACAAACTACTACAGTGATTTTGTCAGATTCCGACCTGGACACTGAATTAGAAGGGCTGAACGATACCACCGAAGTGGACGAAGATTTTGCCCTTGTAGTAGAAAATATAGAATTAAAGCTCACTTCAGAAGCCTGTGGTGAGCGTTTGGACAAGACTTTGTCCAAACTGGTTCCACAATATTCAAGAAGCCGTATCCAGCAATGGATAGAAGGCGGGTTCGTCAGCGTTGACGGCAAGCTAGGTCGCGGCAAGATGACCATGCTGGGTGATGAAAAGATCATCATCGAGCCACAGGCAGCACCCGACGAAGGTGCTTATGCACCGGAAGACATCCCTTTGGACGTGGTCTATGAAGATGATGACATCCTGGTTATCAACAAACCGGCTGATATGGTGGTACACCCGGCAGCAGGTAACTGGTCAGGCACTTTGCTCAATGGCTTGCTGTATCGCTGGCCAGCTTTGCTGGGTGTGCCACGCGCTGGTATCGTCCACAGACTGGATAAAGATACTTCTGGCCTGATGGTGGTTGCCAAAACCCTGATTGCTCATACAGAACTGGTGCGCCAGTTGCAGGACAGGACAGTCAAGCGTGAATATAATGCACTGGTATGGGGGACGCCTAATTTGTCGGGGACTGTCGATGCGCCTATGGCCAGGCATCCGCGTGACCGCATCAAGATGGCAGTTTCGCAAAGCATGCTTGCCAAACCTGCTGTCACGCATTTCCAGCGCGTAGCTGCTGGCATGCTGGAAAAATTCCCTGTCAGCCTGGTGGCCTGTCAACTCGAAACTGGCCGTACCCATCAGATACGCGTACACATGCTGTCACTGGGCTTTCCTCTGGTTGGCGATCCTTTATATGGCAAACAGCATCTGGCGCGTTTCTTTCATCGCCAGGCGCTACAAGCGCGCAAGCTGGGTTTGACACATCCGACCACAGGCGAGCATGTGGAGTGGGAAATCCCCTTGGCTGATGATTTTGCAGCATTGCTGCTGCAGGCAGGTATACAGACAGTATGAAACTAGACAGCAAGGACTTAACTGCTCTTGCTCCTTTCCCGGTAGTGCTGCCTGACTGGCAGCACGCGCCCGCTACCGTGCGGGCGTTCACCACTACCCGTCATGGTGGGGTCAGCCTTGGCCCCTATGGTGATGCAGCCGGCAGCGCTGGCCTTAATCTCGGTGACCATGTCAACGACAATCCCATCGCAGTAACACAGAATCGGGATAAATTAAATCGTCAATTGCCTTCGGATGTCATATTCTTATCACAAGTGCATGGCAATATAATACTTGATGCTGCTGATCTCGCTTTTGGCAATGTCAGTAATATCGGTGATGCTGTGCTCAGTACGCAAGCCGGGCAAGTCTGCGCTGTGTTGACTGCCGATTGTTTGCCGGTTTTATTTACCGATGTTCGCGGTAAAGTCGTCGCCGCAGCACATGCGGGCTGGCGCGGGTTGGCTGGTGGCGTATTACAAAATACCGTATCAGCTATGCGTGATAAGGGGGCTCAGGAAATTATTGCCTGGCTTGGTCCGGCAATAGGGCCGCAAGAATTTGAAGTTGGACGCGATGTATTGGATGCTTTTGCTGCGCAACTTCCTGATGCGCAGGCTTATTTCAAAGCACGAGCCAGGCAGGGTGGGGCGGAAAAATATCTGGCTGATCTTTGCGGGCTGGCAAGAAAATTGCTAAATGATATCGGTGTTAGTCAGGTGTCTGGTGGTGACCGTTGTACAGTGACTGAAGTGGCGGAATTCTATTCTTATCGACGTGACGGAATCAGCGGAAGAATGGCGAGCCTGATCTGGATAGCACCAGATTGAAGGTTTTTAGCTTAGTCGGCTTTGGTTTCGGTTGGCCGATGATCTTCTGAAACTGTTGGAGTTTCAGATTGTTTTTGCAGTGCAGCTTGTTTTTCCAGTCGTTCACGCTTGCGCTGTGGTGTGCGCATCAGGTATAAAACTATTGTTAAAGGAAAAACGCAATACAAGAGGAAAGTCATGATGCCTGCGATGACGGAGTGTTCTGTGATCGACATCATCAGTACGACATAAATCCAGGCGATTGCAACGATATACATAGAAACCTTGTTACTGATTATTGTGAATGCTTGATATGGATACGTATTGGCATGCAATAGTGAGGACTGTATTGCAGCTTATTTAGTCAGGGAAAGAAAGCTTAAAATTATTTCGAAACGATACGCGAAAATCAGGAGGCACGCATGAAGACTTTCGATCCTCAAGCTATGTACTCCGAGTGGATGTCACAGCTAGTGAATCAAGACAAATGGCAGGAGTGGATGAAACCTGCCGCAGCAATGAACCCAATGCCAGCAGCCGACATGCTGAAGGACCTGGGGGCGCAGATAGACCCCGCCACCATGACGCGCTTGCAAACGGAGTATATGCAAGCGTTCGGCAAGTTATGGCAAGACTTTGCCGTATCCAAAATCCCTGATCTCAATGACAGGCGTTTTTCTGCCCCGGACTGGCATAACCATGCCATGCACTCTTATAGTGCAGCGTCTTATCTGTTGAACGCACGCTTTTTGATGGCCATGGCAGAGTCTGTGCAGGCCCCAATCAAGACAAAACAGAAAATCGGTTTTGCAGTGCAGCAAATGATTGACGCCATGTCTCCGGCTAATTTTTTGGTCACCAATCCCGAAGCGCAAAGCAAGCTGATCGAGAGTAAGGGTGAGAGCCTGGCCAAGGGCATTACCCAAATGCTGGCCGATATGCAAAAAGGCCGTATCTCCCAGACAGATGAGTCAGCCTTTGAAGTCGGTAAAAATGTCGCCACATCGGCCGGTACTGTGGTCTATGAAAATCATTTGTTCCAGCTGATTCAATATCAGCCAACCACCAAGACGGTACATCAACGCCCTCTGTTGATGGTGCCACCTTGTATCAATAAATTCTATATCCTGGATTTGCAGCCTGAGAACTCGGTCGTGCGATATGCAGTCGATCAGGGGCATACTGTATTCCTGGTGTCCTGGGCTAATCCAGATGAAAGTATGGCCGAAGTCAGCTGGAACGACTATATCGAAGACGGCGCCATACAGGCCATCAAGGTCGCGCAAAAGATCAGTAAGCAGGACAAGGTCAATGCTTTCGGTTTTTGCGTGGGCGGCACCATCGTCTCTACGGCCTTGTCGGTGCTGGCAGCTCGTGGCGAACACCCGGCCAGCAGTCTGACTTTGCTGACTACTTTGCTCGACTTTACGCAGACTGGTGTACTCGATGTGTTTGTCGATGAAATGCAAGTCAAGATGCGTGAACAAACCATAGGCCGCCGTGGCATCTTGCCCGGTAAGGATCTTGCCAGCACTTTCTCTAGCCTGAGGGCAAATGACCTGGTCTGGAATTATGTCCAGTCAAATTACCTCAAGGGCGAAGCGCCGCCGCCATTTGATCTCCTCTACTGGAATGCCGATAGCACCAACTTGCCTGGCCCCATGTTTTGCTGGTATCTGCGTAACACCTATCTGGAAAACAAACTCAAGCAGCCAGGTGCGTTGACGGTTGCAGGCAGCAAGGTCGATCTGGGCAAAATTGATGCACCATGTTTTATCTATGGTTCGCGTGAAGATCATATCGTGCCATGGCAGGCGGCTTACGCCTCTACCGCTTTGCTCAATCCCCGTCATAAAAATCGCAACCGTTTTGTGCTGGGGGCTTCGGGCCATATTGCGGGTGTTGTTAATCCCCCTGCCAAGAAGAAAAGAAGTTATTGGACTAATGAGCAGACCGGCCTGGATACAGAAAGCTGGCTCGCTGGTGCAACTGAACACCCTGGTAGCTGGTGGCCAGAATGGTCAGCCTTTTTGGGTGAGCATGGCGGCAAGATGGTGAAAGTGCCTGCTACGCCTGGAAATGCAGAGTTTCCTGCAATTGAAGCCGCACCTGGACGTTATGTGAAGGTAAGGGCAGATTGAAGGTTTGTTGTTAAGTAATTAAAATTCAATGAGGAGAACAAGTATGTCAAAACGTGTTGCTTATGTTACTGGTGGTATGGGTGGTATTGGAACTCCAATTTGCAGGCGCCTGTGCAAAGACGGCTATACAGTGGTTGCCGGTTGTGGTCCCAATTCAGCCCGTAAAGATAAATGGCTGGCAGATATGCGCGCTGAAGGCCTGGATATTCATGCTTCTGAAGGTAATGTGTCAGATTGGGAATCAACCAAGGCAGCCTTTGAAAAAGTCAGGGCAGAAATTGGCGAAGTGGATGTATTGGTCAATAATGCCGGTATCACCCGCGACGGCCAGTTCCGCAAGATGAGCAAGGCAGATTGGGATGCTGTCATGGATACCAATTTGAATTCCCTGTTCAACGTCACCAAGCAAGTCATTGATGGCATGGTGGACCGCGGTTGGGGTCGTATCATCAATATTTCTTCTGTCAATGGTCAAAAAGGCCAGTTTGGTCAGACTAACTACTCAACGGCCAAAGCCGGTATTCATGGTTTCTCCATGGCCCTGGCACAGGAAGTGGCAACCAAGGGTGTGACGGTCAATACAGTATCCCCAGGCTATGTCGGTACTGACATGGTTAAGGCCATACGGCCTGACGTGCTGGAAAAAATTGTGGCTGGCATCCCTGTCAAACGTCTGGCTGAGCCCGAAGAGATTGCCTCTATTGTTGCCTGGATTGCATCTGATGAAGGTGGTTATGCCACTGGTTCAGACTTTTCCATCAATGGTGGTTTGCACATGGGTTAATCACCGCGCTAACTCAGGAATGGTCAGGAATTAGAATAAATTTTTTAAATTGGCTTTTTAGCCTCCCTGATTGCTGTCTTTCTTCTGCAGTGCGGTAAAATATGCCCATCAGAGTCGCAAGATTTCGATGGGCATATCTTTTGCAGGCTGCAAAATACAAGATATAAAAAAAGGGGACAAACATGAAAGCTGTTTTGGCCGGGCCAGAACAAGAATCATGTTTGCGTGAATAGTCTGTGCTGCTTTGAAGAGTGATCCTCGTAAAGTGGCAGGATATCGAAGTGTTTAACTGAGATCTCAATGAATAGCGCAAAAAAATCAACACAGCATCTGATCAAGAAATATCCTAACCGTCGTCTGTACGACACGCAAACCAGTAGCTATATCACGCTGGTAGATGTCAAACAGTTTGTACTGGAAAACGATGATTTCGCAGTAGTCGATGCAAAAACTGGCGAAGATCTGACACGCAGCATACTGTTGCAAATCATTTTGGAGGAAGAGGCGGGTGGCTCACCCATGTTCTCCAGCGTCGTTTTGTCGCAAATCATTCGTTACTATGGTCATGCCATGCAAGGCATGATGGGTAATTATCTGGAAAAAAACGTCCAGGCCTTTATCGATATCCAGAACAAGCTGGCCGAGAATTCCAAGGGCATCTATGAGGGCAAGCCTTTCAGCCCTGAAATGTGGACCCAGTTCATGAATGTACAGGGCCCGATGATGCAGGGTATGATGGGTAACTACATAGAACAGAGCAAGAATTTGTTTGTGCAAATGCAAGAACAAATGCAAAGCCAGGCAAAAAACATGTTCAATGTCTTCCCGTTCAATCCCGAAGATGTGAATAAAAAGTAAATAATATTCAAGTTGAACAGGCCTGTATTCTGACTTAAGCCCATGATTCTTCAGGAAATTATCACAGATGCGGCAAGTTGGGCTGGCAAAAAGGGTACAATAGCGGATTCGCTTTTGTACCCTTTTTGCTCTTATTTCGTTATTAATTACTCCCTTATGTCTATCTCAGAAATTCGTCGTCAAGAAATGCCTGCTACCCACAAGGTGGGATTTGTGTCCCTGGGTTGTCCGAAGGCGCTCGTCGATTCCGAACAAATCCTGACTCAGTTGCGTGCCGAAGGTTATGACACTGCCAAATCCTATGACGGCGCTGATTTGGTCATCGTCAACACCTGTGGCTTCATTGATGCCGCTGTGCAGGAATCACTGGACGCGATAGGCGAGGCTTTGGCTGAAAACGGCAGGGTCATCGTAACTGGTTGTCTGGGCGCAAAAAAAGGTGCTGACGGCAAGGACATGATACAGTCCATTCACCCTAAAGTACTTGAGGTGACTGGCCCGCATGCAGTAGGCGAAGTCATGGCGGCAGTGCACAAGCATTTGCCCAAGCCGCATGAGCCTTTCATGGACCTGGTGCCGCCACAAGGTGTCAAACTGACACCCAAGCATTTTGCCTATCTGAAAATATCCGAAGGCTGTAACCATCGCTGCAGTTTCTGCATTATCCCGTCCATGCGTGGCGACCTGGTATCTCGTCCGATTGCCGATGTCATGATGGAAGCAGAAAATCTGTTCAAGGCTGGCGTCAAGGAATTACTGGTGATTTCCCAGGACACCAGCGCCTATGGTGTGGATATCAAATTCCGCATGGGTTTCTGGAATGGCAAACCAGTCAAAACCCATATGACGCAGCTGGTAGAAGCCTTGGGGGAGCTGGCCAGGCAGCACGATGCCTGGGTGCGCCTGCATTACGTTTACCCATATCCGCATGTAGACCAGATCATTCCTTTCATGAACAACGGCCATGTTCTGCCTTATCTGGATGTGCCTTTGCAACATGCTCACCCTGACGTGTTGAAACGCATGAAGCGTCCGGCCAGTGGTGAAAAAAATATAGAACGCATCAAGGCCTGGCGTGAAATGTGCCCTGAGATCACGATACGTTCTACCTTCATCGCCGGCTTCCCTGGCGAGACAGAAGAAGAGTTTGAATACCTGCTCGACTTCCTCAAGGAAGCGGAGATTGACCGTCTGGGCTGTTTTGCCTATTCGCCAGTTGAAGGAGCGACGGCTAATGAAATCGCCAATCAATTGCCAGATGAGGTGCGTGAAGACCGTCGTCGCCGCGTCATGGAGTTGCAGGAAGGCATATCAAAAAAACGCCTGCAGGCAAAAATCGGTAAAACCATGCGCGTGCTGATTGACTCTCTTGACCGTAGCGGTGGCGTGGGCCGTAGTTCTGCTGACGCGCCAGAGATTGATGGCGTCGTCTATGTCAAGCCACCTTTCGAGCCACATCGCAAACTCAAGGTAGGTGAATTCGTTGATGTAAAAATTACTGCGGCTGATGCCCATGATCTGTGGGGCGAAGCAGTCTGATGAGATTTTTACATGTCGTTTTATTGCCGTTGGCCTTGCTGTCAGGGTTTATGGTTCAGGCTCAGGAGCAAAACAAGATTGAGCCTGTTCCTGCAGTGAAGCCAGGTTTTGCACCTATGTCCAATCCTTTTTTTGCCGGTGCAATTGAATTGCGTGGCACGATGGGTAATGACAGAATTCGCATGCACATACAACCCAAACCTGAAGACCGCGATAGCGTAGAAGGCTCTTATGTCGTAGCGGGTGGCAAGCGCAATCATGGTAAAAAGATTTTGCTGGCAGGCGAAGTCAGTAAAAACAAACTCAGTATGGAAGAGTCTGAAGACGGTGTAGATGTGTCCGGCCAGTGGGATGGCGAACTCAAGGACAATGTCATTCGTGGTGTGTGGCAATCGGATGATGGCAAAGTCAGCAAAGAGTTTGTGCTGGAATTGGTGCCAACTCCAAAAATCAAAAAAGTCAAAACTTCTTCTGTTAAATAAAGTGTCCGGTCTGGTACTTTATTTATGCGCTTTCAAAGCATGATTGCAGGCGTGTAATGCGTCTGCAATATCTGCTCTCTAGTGTTTGCCTCAATCCCGCACGATCTTTTATCAAATAAACCCAGGGTGATATTTTTTGTGGCTATGATTTGTTTGCACTTTAGATAAGCCTCCAGTGTTAAACTCCGGGCATTATTTTTCATGATTTAAAAAAATGCTTGTTATAAAAAAATTCTGCGCACTTGCTTTGCTGGCGGTTTCGTTTTCTCAATCTGTGTTTGCTGATAGCGCGCCAAATCCTGCATCCTTCTCTACTTTTCGTAAGCAGTTCAAGACCCAGGTAAGCTATGAAGGCGACGATCGCAGCCCAGTAGGCAACTCGCCGGATAGTCTATTTAAGGCGGTGCGTTATCAGTCGGCAGTTGGGCCGCTCGCTGCCATGCTGACTCCAGATCCTAAAGATGGGAAGAAACATCCCGCCATTATCTGGATTACTGGTGGTGACAGTAATTCAATTGATGGAACAACTTTGTCCAGGGGTATGCCAAGATCAAATGATCAATCAGCCTTGTCCTATCAAAGAGCTGGCATTGCAATGATGTTCCCGACTTTACGTGGTGGGAATGATAATCCGGGCAAACATGAGGCTCACTTTGGTGAGATTGATGATGTGCTGGCAGCGGCAGATTATCTGGCGCAACAGCCATGGATTGATCCAGCACGGATTTATCTCGGTGGCCATAGTACTGGTGGCTCTCTTGTATTGATGACGGCAGAAGCCAGCAAACGCTTCAGGGCAATTTTTTCATTTGGTCCTGTAGCTAATTTGCGCTCCTATGGGAAATTAATGCCTGTCAATTTTGATAAAATGACTTATGCAGATCAGATAGTGCGTGCACCATATTACTGGCTGCCGTCAGTCCAAAGCCCTTTATTTATTATTGAGGGAGTGAGTGGGAATATCGATTCTTTGGAATTGATGCGCAGTAAATCCACCAATCCACATATTCGATTCCTTTCTGTAAAAGGTGCGTCGCATTTTACGGTTTTAGCTCCGGGTAACGATCTCATTGCCAGAAAAATTTTGCTTGATGATGGTGCTGTCAGCAATATCAATTTGACGGAAAGTGAAATAATTAACGAGCTTTCAAAAAAATAAATCAGCTCATTTGCTGCCAGGGATTTGTTCTTTTGAAGCATATGATGTTCAAACAAAAAGACGCTTTAAGCGTCTTTTTTGCCATCATGGAATGATGTGCGGTATTTGCGCTAACATGTGACGGATACAATGAACACATTTTGAGTTGCTTGCGAATCAAAAATCAGGAATCAGCATGTCAGAAAATAAAAAGCCAGAGCCAGGATTTAATACCGGCATCATCCACAATGAATATGTCGCGCCAGACGGCTTTGCTGCCTTTCCTGTAGCCATACATCATGCGTCCACAGTCTTGTTCAACGATGTCGCGGCCATGCGTGAGCGTAGCTGGCAGGATAAGTCGGCTTATACCTATGGCTTGCACGGCACTCCGACCAGTTTTACCTTGGAAGCACGGCTGGCAGAAATAGAGAGGGGCGAGTATTGCCTGCTGGCGCCCAGTGGCCTGGCCGCGATCACGCTGGTGAATATGGCTTTTCTGCAAAGCGGTGACCATGTATTGATACCGGAAAATGTCTATGGCCCCAGCCGTGATCAGGCTGATTGGCTGTCGCGCAGTTTTGGTGTCAGTGTGCGGTATTACGATCCTTTGATCGGCGATGGCATTGCCGCATTGATAGAAGAAGGCACCCGCCTTATCTGGGTGGAGGCGCCGGGTTCAGTGTCGATGGAAGTGCCAGATGTGCCAGCGATATGCGCTGCTGCCCATGCGCGCGGAGTACTGGTGGCTCTGGATAATACCTGGTCTGCGGGTATTGCGTTCTCTGCCTTTGAGCATGGCGTAGATATCATCATGCAGGCGCTGACTAAATATCAAAGCGGCGGTTCAGATGTGTTGATGGGGGCAGTTATTACCCGCGACAAGGCACTCAATACCCGTTTGCAGATGGCGCACATGCGGCTGGGCTTTGGGGTGGGTATGGATGATGTCTACCTGGTCCTGCGTAATTTGCCGACCATGCAACTACGATTTAATGCACATGATCAAAGTGCGCGCAAAATTGCTTCATGGTTGGCGGGCAGGCCAGAAATCGGCAAGGTTTTACATCCGGCATTGCCAGATTGTCCCGGGCATGAGATTTGGCAGCGTGACTTTACTGGCGCCGGGGGTTTGTTTTCAGTGTTGTTTGATGCGGAGTATAGTGAGGAGCAAACCGACCGCTTTGTCGATAGCCTGAAATTGTTCAAATTGGGCTATAGCTGGGGTGGAGCGCATAGCTTGTGCATACCCTATCGCATGCAGTATATGCGTACCAACTGGTCTGAGCCGGGGATTTTGGTGCGTTTCAATATAGGTCTGGAAGATACGCAAGACCTGATTGCCGATATAGAACAGGCTTTGGCGACGCTGGCGTAAAGACAAAGGCTGCCAGGCTGTTATTCAGACAGCCTTTGTCTTCAATAAAGATTTATTTGCTGGTGCTACTTGCCGCCGCGTCAGGCGCTGGTGCAGTGGTGCTTGCTGCCGATGCTGCGGCTGGCAGGCTCGCCGGGGCAGGTTCTGAGGCACTGGCAGAAGCAGAGTGAACTTCAGTCGGATTGTGGCCGGCAGCTTCACCTTGCATATCGACTTTATCGCCTGCTTTAAAAATCAGGAACAGGGCAGCGGCTGCAAAAATAATAAAGCCGACGAGAATTTTCCACATAATTGTCTCCAGAGTTGAATTTATCAGGGCTTACGCAAAATTGACCCAGCAAGGCATCAGCGACGAAGACAGTACTTTTAAGTACGGCCAGGAGCTGCAACGCAGCTGGGGCGATTTTGCGTAAGCCCTGTGTATAAGATGGCTTAAGCTTAGAGGTACTTGCTTACATCATTCTTGCATGTCCATGCAATGAAAGAAAAACCAAATAAAAAAGAGTGAATTTCCATCGAAATTCACTCTTTTTCAATTCATCCCTGCAAGCAGGGATGGGTTTGCATGAAGCTCTTAGACCTGTTTGCAATCTGTAGCGAGCGTCAGCGGGGTTAGGGTAACAAAAACGCAGCGCAAAAAGCGGAATGTACTCTAGTACATGAGCATTTTGAGCAGCACATGAGCCCCGATCACGCTCGTGTAGTAAGATCGAAACAGGTTCTTAGGCTGCCAGCAATTGACGCAATACAAATGGCAAAATACCGCCATGTTTGTAGTAGTCAACTTCGATAGGTGTATCAATACGCAACAATACTTTGACATCTTTCGTTTCGCCGTTGGCGCGATGGATCACCAGAGTCACTTCTTGTTGTGGCTTGATATCATCTTCTATGCCTTTCAGGTCGAAAGATTCATTGCCAGTGATGCCCAAGGTATCAACACTGTCAGTGCCGATAAATTGCAGTGGCAATACACCCATACCAACCAGGTTGGAACGATGGATACGTTCAAAAGAACGTGCAATCACTGCTTTAACGCCCAGCAATTGCGTACCTTTTGCTGCCCAGTCACGGGAAGAACCTGTACCATATTCTTCGCCACCGAAAATCATGGTAGGCACGCCGTCAGCAACATACTTCATCGCTGCGTCATAGATCGCCATAGGTTCACCAGTTGGCTGGAACAAGGTTTCGCCGCCTTCAACGCGGGAGCCGTCTTCTTTGGCCGGGATCATCAGGTTCTTGATACGTACGTTGGCAAATGTGCCGCGCATCATGATTTCATGGTTACCGCGACGTGAGCCGTAGGAATTGAAATCGGCTTTCAAAACGCCGTTTTCTTTCAGCCATTTACCTGCAGGGCTGGATTCCTTGATGGAGCCAGCTGGGGAGATATGGTCAGTCGTGATGGAGTCACCGAACACGCCCAGTGCGCGTGCGCCAGTGATGCCGGTCGCGGCTGCTTTTGGTTCCATCGTGAAGTCAGCAAAGAATGGTGGTTCAGCAATGTAAGTGGAAGCAGGCCAGTTGTAGACATCGCCTTCTGCAACGCCTTTGATGTTTTCCCACAGCTTGCCTGGAGCACCTTTGACGTCTGCGTAGTTTTCCTTGAAGGTTTTGGAATTCATCGCAAATTTCATCAGCTTGCTGATTTCTGCGCTGGTAGGCCAGATGTCGCCCAGGAAAATATCCTTGCCTTTAACACGGCCAACTGGCTCTGTCATCAAGTCTCTGGTCATGTTGCCAGCGATGGCGTATGCAACGACCAAAGGAGGTGAGGCCAGGAAGTTGGAGCGGATATTCGGATGTATGCGTGCTTCGAAGTTGCGGTTACCAGACAGGATGGCAGATGCCACGATGTCATTGGCAGCAATTGCTTCATTCATCGCTGGTGTCAGGTCACCGGCATTACCGATACAGGTTGTGCAACCATAGGCCGTGACACCGAAACCGAGTTTTTCCAGGTAAGGCAGGAGGCCTGCTGCTTCCAGGTATTTGGTGACAACGCGAGAGCCGGGAGCCAGCGAAGTTTTGATATGCGGTGCAACTTTCAAACCGGCTTCAACCGCTTTCTTGGCCAGCAAACCAGCCGCCAGCAAGACGCTAGGATTGGATGTGTTGGTGCAGGAGGTAATTGCAGCAATCAATACGTCGCCATTTTTAACTTTGACGCCATCAGTATTGGTGTAAACCGCATCCAGGTCTTCTGCTTTTTTGTTAAAGCCGTTTTCGGAAGTCGGTTTCGAGAACAGGTCTGCAAAAGTCGATTTGACGTTACCGATTTCGATACGGTCTTGTGGGCGTTTAGGGCCAGCCAGGGATGGTGCAACTGTGGAGAGGTCCAGGGAGATTTCTGTCGTGTAGTCAATATCGCCGGCAGCAGGGATGCCGAACATTTTCTGGGCTTTGAAATAGCCTTCAAATGCGTCGATTTCTGCCTTGGTGCGGCCTGTACCTTTAAAGTAATCTATCGTTGCTTCATCAACCGGGAAGAAGCCCATCGTGGCGCCGTATTCTGGTGCCATGTTGGCGATTGTTGCGCGGTCTGTCAGAGACAGTGAGCGTGTGCCTTCGCCAAAAAATTCAACAAACTTGCCAACGACCTTGGCTTTGCGCAGCAATTCAGTGATCGTCAATACCAGATCCGTTGCGGTACAACCTTCACGCAACGCGCCAGTCAGGTTGACACCAACTACGTCTGGCGTCAGGAAGTAAACTGGCTGACCCAGCATGCCGGCTTCTGCTTCAATACCACCAACACCCCAGCCAACAACGCCAATGCCGTTGATCATGGTGGTGTGGGAATCTGTACCTACCAGTGTGTCTGGATAGAAGATTTCATTTTTCTTGGCATCTTTGGCTTTGTGTACGCCACGTGCCAGATATTCCAGGTTAACCTGGTGGACGATACCAAAGCCTGGAGGAACCACGCCAAAAGTATCAAATGCCTGCATACCCCATTTCATGAACTGGTAGCGCTCGTTATTGCGCTGGAATTCCAGTTTCATGTTCAGGTCCAGCGCTTTCTTTTCGCGGAAATGATCGATTTGTACGGAGTGATCAACTACCAGATCAACTGGTACCAAGGGTTCGATATTTTTTGCATTTTTGCCTTGTTTGGCAGCGACGTTACGCATGGCGGCCAGATCGGCCAGCAAAGGAACGCCAGTAAAATCCTGCAAGACAACGCGCGAAACAACGAAAGGGATTTCGTCAGTGCGGGCAGCGGTAGCGCCCCAATTCGCCAGTTGCTTGACGTGTTCTTCAGTAACTTTTTTGCCGTCACAGTTACGCAGTACCGATTCCAGGACGATGCGGATGGAGACTGGCAGGCGTGAAATTTTTACGCCGAGATTTTTTTCCAATGCAGGCAGGGAAAAGAACTTGCCTTTCTTGGTGTCTGAAATTTTAAAATCTTTCAGGGTTTTGAATGCATCTTTGTACGCATTTTGGCTCATGGCTCTTCCTCTTATTTACAAAAATCAACGATCGAAAAATAGTTAAATCAAATTGTCGCAATATCCACTTATGTCAGCCAGACAATGTGATTGGAGTGAATATTCGATATTGCCTGTTCTAAAATATTTCAAGTATTAAAACTTACTTGACTTGCGCCGTGCCGCTATTGTTGTTGCTATTAACTTCAGCCAGAGATGCTGCTTCTGTCTTGCATTCATTGGCCAATTGCTGACCCTTATGAGAATCCAGTAACAAGCCTTTGGCGGGAATACCTATCCAGATAAAGCCGGCTTTACGGTTTTCAAAACGTACGGCACCCGTCGTGGTGTCAACTTTGGTCAGGCGGTACAGGCGTTTTTTCCAGCGCATGGCCACATGGTCGGCATCCTCAGGATTGGTGTACATGGTCAGAAAATTGCCGAGTTCGCACTTGTACTCGAAATTCTTATGCAGGGCCACGTCCGGTTCCGGCTCGTCATCTTCTTTTGCTGCCTGCGCAGCGGCAGGTTTTGCAGCCTTTGCTGTGGATTTGATCTTGCTGCGTGGTGCTTCCACTGCATTGGCATTGGCTGCAAGGATGGCGCATGCTGCAAATGCCAGGCTGATAAAAGAAAGTAATTTCATGGTGTCTCCTAAAGTAACTCTTGTGCTGCTGCCGGTAAAACAAATGACCCTGACTGGGCCCTTCTTAAAATTGTCCAATAATAACGGTAACTGGCCCTGTCATGTAACTGGCCGCGCCATTGTATTGGTCCCCATGCCTGATTTTTAGCCTGGGTCAGGATGGCGGTTGCATCCTGGATATCATTTTCACTGGGTGAAAATGCCTGAATGATGGGGCGTATCTGGTCCGGGTGTATGCTCCACATGCGTGTATATCCACATTCGCTTGCCGCGCGGTGGGCATCATTTGCTGCCACGCTTGCATCTCTGATTTCTGTTGTGACATTGTGCGAAGCGACTTTGCCATAACGGTGGCAGGCCGCAGCGATTTCCAGCTTGGCGCGCAAAACCAGCGGGTGGGTGAATTGTCCGGGAGAGCGCATGGCAGTTGCAGGTATGGCGCCAAAATGGGAGGATACAAAGTCCATCAAGCCAAATGACAGGCATTCTACCTGGGGCAGGGCGGCAATTTGCTGTACTTCTGCCAGTGCGCCATGGGTTTCTATCAAGACATGAACGGGGATCAACTGGCCATTGGTTTTTTTGCCAAAATGATTGACACGCTGCAATGCAGCCTGCAACTCGGCAGCATTATTTATTTTTGGTAAAACCAGATAGGCGAGTTTATCAGCGCATGCTGGCAATATTATTTCCAAGTCTTGCTCGAATGCGGGGTGGCGCACATCGTGTACCCGCACGCCCAGGCGTTGATAATGGTTTTCAGTGCCGGTGATCAAAGCTGTGACCAGCTTTGCGTGATTGATCTCGTTGCCAGCGGCTGCGCCGTCTTCACAATCGAGAGTAATATCAAAAGCTCCACCCAGTTCCTGTTGCAGTGCAATTGATTTGCGCATCAATTTTTCAGATCCTGCGTAATGGTCGCAGACCGGCAATATAACCGGTTCAATTTGATCCTGAAAAAGTACTGTAGATGGGTGCATTACTTAAAATATCATCGTAAACCAAGACAGATTCCAGCGAGTGCCAGAATCTGCCCCTTGACCTGATTAGCCTACCAGATGTTTGACGCCATCACGCTCTTCTTGCAATTCTTTGAGAGTGATGTTGATGCGCTCGCGGGAGAATTCGTCGATTTCCAGGCCTTCAACGATTTTGTATTCGCCGTTTTCTGTTGTTACAGGGAAGCCGAACATGGTGCCTTCAGGGATGCCATAAGAGCCATCGGAAGGAATACCCATGGTAGTCCATTTGCCGTTTGTGCCCAGCAGCCAGTCACGTACGTGGTCAATTGCTGCATTTGCTGCGGAGGCAGCAGAAGACAGACCGCGTGCTTCGATAATCGCTGCGCCGCGTTTGCCAACCGTAGGCAGGAACACGTCCTTGTTCCAGACCTGGTCATTGATCAGGTCTTTGACGGATGCGCCGTCAACTGTCGCGAAGCGATAGTCAGCGTACATGGTTGGGGAATGATTGCCCCAGACGCACAGTTTTTCAACTGCAGCAACTGGCTTGCCAACTTTGGCAGCTACTTGAGACAGGGCGCGGTTGTGATCCAGACGCAGCATTGCCGTGAAGTTTTTCGCTGGCAAGGAAGGTGCCGATTTCATGGCGATGTAAGCATTGGTATTGGCTGGATTGCCAACTACCAGAACTTTAACATTGCGGGATGCTACTGCATCCAGTGCCTTGCCTTGGACGGTAAAGATTTGTGCATTGGCTTCCAGCAGATCTTTGCGTTCCATGCCTGGGCCGCGTGGACGGGCGCCAACCAGCAGGGCTACGTCGATATCTTTAAACGCTGTCATTGGATCGCTGTGAGCTGACATGCCAGCCAACAGTGGGAATGCGCAGTCGTCAATTTCCATCATTACGCCTTTCAGCGCTTTCTGGGCTTTTTCGTCAGGAATTTCCAATAATTGCAGAATCACTGGCTGGTCTTTGCCCAGCATGTCGCCATTGGCGATACGGAACAGAAGGGAATAGCCAATTTGGCCTGCGGCGCCGGTTACAGCTACGCGCATAGGGGATTTCGCCATGATGCATCTCCGAAGTGGTGTGAAAACGATGTTCAAACAATTGCAGCGACTGATATGCCGACGCTATGTAAAACACTTAATGATACCGTTGAAAGCCCTGTCAGTCAGCCAAAATCCGCTGCAAACATGTTTTCGTCCTTTACATTGAAAGCGTTCGAACTATATTGCTTGGTGTGGCAGCTGTGCGTGACAGATTGATAGCTGGTGCTGACGCCAACTATTTGTACGGAAGTTTAGGTCGTGCGGGGCTAAGTGTCAATCAATATCTTATGTCTTATATAAGACATATCACTTAGTAGTTTGTTCTGGACGTGGCGGGTAGTTTTGTGGTGAAATTGCAGCCTATGAACTCTATCATACCAACCGCAAATAATCCGACTGTTGCCCCGACTACTCCAGGTGCCGGGGTTGGTGCTTCGCCTGCTTCATCCTTGAACGCGTCGCCCACCTTCAGTCCATTATATCAACAGATCAAAGCCCTGATTACCCAGAGTCTGCAGTCTGGAGAGTGGAAGCCGGGGGAATTGATTCCCAGTGAGATGGAGTTGGCCAGCCGTTTCAAGGTTAGCCAGGGTACGGTGCGCAAGGCGATTGATGAGTTGTCGGCAGAAAACCTGGTCGTGCGCAGACAGGGGAAGGGGACTTTCGTTGCAACGCACCATGAGGCGCGTTCGCAATTTCGCTTTTTGCGATTGGCACCTGATGAAGGCGTGCCACATTATCCCGAGAATCGCATCATTGAAGTCAAGCGTATGCGGGCACCGGCTGAAGTAGCGCGTTTGCTGGATATCAAATCTGGTGATTCGGTTGTTTTTATTCGTCGTGTCCAGTCTTTTTCTGGCGTACCCACCATTCTTGATGATCTGTGGTTGCCAGGCTCCATCTTCAAAGGTCTGACGGCTGAGCGCCTGAATGAATACAAGGGGCCCATGTACGGTCTGTTTGAAACTGAATTTGGTACGCACATGATCAGGGCGTCTGAGCAAATCCGCGCCGTTTGCGCTGACGAGGCCGTGGCGGGCTTGCTTAATGTTGATGTTGGTATGCCTCTGCTCAACGTCGAACGTGTTTCGTTTACGTATGGTGATAAGCCGGTTGAGTTGCGTCGCGGTCTGTATCTGACGATGAATCATCATTACAGAAATGAATTGAGTTAAATCAATCAGATAATTGATTTGCTGTGGTTTTTTAGGTGTACCTGGTGCTTGTGCTTGTGTATTTGCAGGCTCTGCGTCTGTTGGGCTTTAGGTTTAAGATAGCGATATTTTGTTAATCGTGATGATTTTTGTTGGTGCAACGCACCAAAATGAGCGAAAATTGCAAGGTTTATGTACAGACTAGTTAATGGGGAGATTATTTATGTCTGAAGTAGTAAAAACCAAGCCACGCTTTGGTGTAATGCGCTTGATAGATGCGACCGGGTACCGGCTGCCGCTAGCAGGCTTCGTTTCCATCTTGCACCGGGCAAGTGGAATGCTGATGTTCCTGTTGTTGCCATTCATCTTGTATTTGCTTGATAAGAGTTTGACATCGGAAGCGACATTTGCCGAACTGCAGGCTTTGACATCTGGTGTTTTCGTTAAGTTGATCATCCTGGCTTTGTCTTGGGCTTATCTGCACCATTTTTGCGCTGGTGTGCGTCACTTGCTCATGGATTTGCACTATGGCCTCGACAAGGATAGCGCACGTCAATCAGCAGTGAGTGTGTTGGCGATCAGTCTTGTGCTGGCAGCATTGATAGCCTTGAAACTGTTCGGAGTATTCTAAATGGCAAATAATAATATTGGCGCCAAGCGCCTGGTCGTGGGAGCGAGTTACGGTTTGCGTGACTGGCTGGCACAACGTGTAACTGCCATCGTGATGGCACTGTACACCGTCATTCTGCTTGGTCTGTTTTTGACGGGTAAAAATTTCAATCAGGCGGGCTGGACAGGCATCTTCGCCATGCAATGGTTCAAGCTGGCGACATTCTCTGTTGTCGTTTGCCTGTTGTATCACGCCTGGGTTGGTATGCGTGATATCTGGATGGATTATGTGACCCACAATGTATTTGTGCGTCTGGTATTTCAAGTTGCCACTATCTTGTGGCTGATTGCTTGTGCTGGCTATGCTGCACAGATTTTGTGGAGAGTATAAAAGTGGCCGCAATTAAATCCACAATCCCTAGCCGCCGTTTTGACGCGGTCATCATTGGTGCCGGTGGTTCTGGCATGCGTGCTTCGCTGCAACTGGCAGAAGCTGGCCTGAATGTCGCCGTATTGTCTAAAGTATTTCCTACCCGTTCCCATACTGTCGCTGCGCAGGGCGGTATTGGTGCTTCCCTCGGTAATATGTCAGAAGACAATTGGTACTGGCATATGTTTGACACGGTCAAGGGTTCTGATTACCTGGGCGACCAGGATGCGATCGAATTCATGTGTCGCGAAGCACCAAAAGTTGTTTATGAACTCGAGCACTTCGGCATGCCATTTGACCGCAATGCGGATGGCACGATTTACCAGCGTCCATTTGGTGGTCATACTGCCAACTTTGGTGAGAAAGCTGTACAGCGCGCTTGTGCTGCGGCTGACCGTACCGGTCATGCCTTGTTGCATACGCTGTATCAACGCAATGTGCGCGCCCGTACCCATTTCTTTGTTGAGTGGATGGCGATCGACCTGATCCGTGATGCGGATGGCGATGTGCTGGGTGTCGTTGCGCTGGAAATGGAAACCGGCGAAGTCATGATGCTGGAAGCTAAAACCACGATATTTGCCACTGGCGGTGCCGGTCGTATCTGGGCAGCTTCTACCAATGCATTTATTAATACCGGTGATGGCATGGGTATGGCAGCGCGTGCCGGCCTGCCGCTGGAAGATATGGAATTCTGGCAATTTCATCCAACCGGTGTGGCTGGCGCGGGTGTTTTGATTACTGAAGGCGTACGCGGTGAGGGCGGTATTCTGATCAATAGTCAGGGTGAGCGCTTCATGGAGCGCTATGCTCCTACCTACAAAGATCTGGCTCCGCGTGACTTTGTTTCCCGCTCCATGGATCAGGAAATCAAGGAAGGCCGTGGCTGTGGCCCGAATAAAGATCACGTCATGCTGGATTTGCGCCATATCGGTGCTGACACGATTCAAAAACGTTTGCCGTCCATTCTCGAAATTGCTCACAAGTTTGCCAACGTGGATGCGACCAAGGAACCGATTCCTGTCGTTCCTACGATCCATTATCAAATGGGTGGTATCCCGACCAATATTCATGGTCAGGTTGTTGCGCCGAAAAATGGTGGTAGTGAAATCGTCAACGGTCTGTATGCAATCGGTGAGTGTGCCTGTGTATCCGTGCATGGTGCCAATCGTCTGGGCACTAACTCTCTGCTCGATTTGCTGGTGTTTGGCCGCGCAGCCGGCAACCACGTTGTTGCCAGCAAGCTTAAAGAGCGCAGCAACAAAGATTTGCCTGCTGATGCAGCTGATCTGGCGCTGTCACGCTTGTCCAAGCTGGAAAGCAGCACTGGTTCCGAGCGTGTGCAGGATGTTGCGAATGATATCCGTGCCAGCATGCAGCAATACTGTGGCGTGTTCCGTACTGATGAATTGCTGCAAACCGGCTACAAGAAAATTATGGAGCTTGATGAGCGTCGCAAGCATGTTTCTTTCAAGGATAAATCCAAGGTCTTCAATACAGCACGCGTAGAAGCGCTGGAACTGGATAACCTGATCGAGACTGCCAAAGCAACGATTACATCTGCCGCCGCACGCAAAGAGTCCCGTGGTGCTCACGCACACCGTGATTATGAAGAGCGCGACGACGTTAACTGGATGAAGCATACCTTGTGGTATTCCGAAGGCAATCGCCTCGACTACAAGCCGGTCGTGACTAAGCCACTGACCGTAGAACCCTTCAAACCAAAACCACGTACATTCTAAAGAGATACCGATATGGCACGTACATTAAAATTTAAAATCTATCGCTACGATCCGGACAAGGATGCCAAGCCTTACATGCAAGACTTGACCGTTGAGTTGCAAGACACTGACAAGATGTTGCTGGATGCTCTTCAGCGTATCAAGTCTGACGTTGATGATTCTCTGGCACTGCGCCGCTCATGCCGTGAAGGTGTGTGTGGTTCTGATGCGATGAACATCAATGGCAAAAACGGTTTGGCTTGTACCACCAACCTGAACGAACTGACTGAGCCTATCGTCTTGCGTCCTTTGCCTGGTTTGCCAGTGATCCGTGATCTGATCGTGGATATGACGCAATTCTTCAAGCAATACAATTCTATTAAGCCTTACCTGATGAATGATTCCATTCCTCCGGAAAAAGAACGTCTGCAGTCTCCTGCAGAGCGTGAAGAGCTTGACGGTTTGTATGAGTGTATCCTGTGCGCATGCTGCTCTACTTCATGTCCATCGTTCTGGTGGAATCCGGATAAATTCGTTGGTCCGGCAGGTTTGTTGCAGGCCTATCGCTTCATTGCTGATTCCCGTGATCAGGCAACTGGCGAGCGTCTTGATAACCTCGAAGATCCGTACCGTTTGTTCCGTTGCCACACTATCATGAATTGTGTGGACGTCTGTCCTAAGGGGCTGAATCCTACCCGTGCTATCGGTAAGATTAAAGAACTGATGGTCCGTCGTGCAGTCTAAGTTTGTAGTTTAAGTTGATATCAGCGATGTCTCCGGACATCGCTGCTATTTCATGCGGTTTTCCAGGCAAGCTGAGAACCGCATGAAATAGTCAGTATGGAAGAGAATTAATTATGTCTGAGTCACAAGCTATATCCCATCAAAATGACCCGGTAAAGCGGGCGCGTTTGCGGTGGCGGGCAAGGCGCGGTTTGCTGGAGAACGATCTGATCTTGACGCGTTTTCTGGATGCCAATGAAGAATCCCTGACAGATGAGGAAGTGGATGCCTTCAGCCGCCTGATGGAATTGCCGGACAATACTTTAATGGATCTGATCATGGCCAAGAAACAAGCCGAAGCCGAAGTCGATCTGCCTCATGTCCACGCTTTATTGCTGCGCCTGCAAACGGCGTAAAGAAAGCTGATTTTAAGCTGATTTTTTTGTGTTTTTTTGATTAACGACTCACCTCTTATCTGAAGGAAGAGCCATGACAAATTCTGAAACAAAAGCCACCCTATCATTCTCCGATGGCTCACCAGCCTTGGAAATGCCGATTTACAAGGGCTCAATTGGTCCCGATGTCATCGACATCCGTAAATTGTATGGTTCTACCGGCATGTTCACCTATGATCCAGGTTTCATGTCCACGGCAGCCTGTAATTCTTCCATTACTTATATTGATGGCGACAAGGGTGAATTGCTGTACCGCGGTTATCCTATCGAGCAATTGGCAGTTAATGGTGGTGATTTCCTGGAAACCTGCTATCTGTTGCTGAACGGAGAATTGCCAAATGCAGCGCAAAAAACTGAATTTGTTGCGACCGTCACCAATCACACCATGGTGCACGAGCAGATGCAATTCTTCTTCCGCGGCTTCCGTCGTGATGCGCATCCTATGTCGGTATTGGTAGGTACAGTCGGTGCGCTGGCATCCTTCTACCATGACTCCCTGGACATCAATGACCCACATCATCGTGAAGTGTCAGCTATCCGTCTGATCGCCAAGATGCCTACATTGGTTGCGATGGCATACAAATATTCTATCGGCCAGCCATTTGTGTATCCACGCAATGATCTGTCATATAGCGCGAACTTCATGCACATGATGTTCTCTACACCATGTGCGCCCTACAAAACCAATGAAGTGCTGGTGCGCGCTCTTGACCGTATCCTGATCTTGCACGCAGATCACGAGCAAAATGCTTCTACATCGACGGTACGTCTGGCTGGTTCTTCTGGCGCAAATCCATTCGCCTGTATTGCTGCTGGTATTGCTTGCCTGTGGGGCCCTGCTCACGGTGGTGCAAATGAGGCCGCATTGAGCATGCTGGAAGAAATCGGCAGTGTCGATAATATTCCTACTTTTATCGCTCAGGTCAAAGACAAAAACTCTGGCGTCAAGTTGATGGGCTTTGGTCACCGTGTTTACAAAAACTATGATCCACGCGCCAAACTGATGCGTGAAACCTGCTATGAAGTGCTGCAAGAACTGGGTCTGCAAGATGATCCATTGTTCAAACTGGCCATGGCCCTGGAAAAAATCGCGCTGGAAGACGAATACTTCGTCAGCCGCAAGCTGTATCCTAACGTCGATTTCTACTCTGGTATCGTGCAGCGCGCACTGGGTATCCCAACTGCATTGTTTACTGGTATCTTCGCCCTGGCACGTACAGTAGGCTGGATCGCTCAATGGAAAGAAATGATTTCTGATCCAGAGCAAAAAATTGGTCGCCCACGTCAGTTGTTTGTTGGTGCACCTAAGCGTGATGTGCCAGCGATCGACAAGCGTTAATAAAGTGTTGATTTAGGTATTAATGTTTTAGCTATACATGTTGTTGTAAAAAGCGAGTCTTTGCGACTCGCTTTTTTTTTCTTCAGTAATTATGCTATGCTTCGCCACGAAAGTGATTTTTAGGAATAACTTTCGCGATTTAATCAAAAAACATATTTAAATGACATGCTTTTTGATTTGATCACGAGGATAGTTTGAATTAAGCCCTTCCCCACAACTTGATGTGCAATCCGCTAACCGGTCAGGCCGTGTCGCGGAAGGTTAGATTAACCCGCTAATCTCGCGAAACGCGAAGAAAGGTGAGCAAGATGATGCAACAATATAACGCTAACTCGTACTTGTTCGGCGGCAATGCGCCGTATGTAGAAGAACTGTATGAAGCGTATCTGAATAATCCCGGTTCTGTTCCTGATAATTGGCGCGCGTATTTTGACGCCATGCAAAACGTGCCTGCCGTCGATGGCTCTGCCAAACCCGACGTCGCCCACGCACCTGTTATTGCTTCCTTTGCTGAACGTGCCAAACAAGGCCCGATACGCACAGTCAATGCGACTGCGGATGCTGAAATGGGACGCAAACGCGTCGCTGCCCAGCAACTGATTGCCGCTTATCGTTTCCTTGGTAGTCACTGGGCCAATCTGGACCCGCTGCAACGCCAGGAACGCCCAAGTATCCCTGAACTGGAACCAAGTTTCTATGGCTTTACCGATGCCGATATGGACATACAGTTCAATATCAGCAATACCTATTTCGGGCCAGAAACTGCATCATTGCGCGACCTTTTGAATGCCCTGCGGGACACTTATTGCCGTTCCATCGGTGCTGAGTTCATGTACATCAGTGACCCGACAGAAAAACGCTGGTTGCAACAAAAGCTGGAAGCGATACGCTCCACGCCATCTTTCTCTCCTGAAAAGAAAAAACATATCCTTGACCGCCTGACTGCGGCTGAAGGCCTGGAACGCTATCTGCACACCAAATATGTTGGTCAGAAACGTTTCTCCCTGGAAGGTGGCGAAAGCTTTATCGCCTCCATGGATGAGACTATCCAGCGCGCGGGTGAGCGCGGTGTGGAAGAAATCGTTATCGGTATGGCCCACCGCGGCCGTCTGAACGTACTGGTCAATACCCTTGGCAAAATGCCTCAGGATCTGTTTGCTGAATTTGAAGGCAAACATGGTGATGACTTGCCGGCCGGTGACGTTAAATACCACCAAGGCTTCTCGTCTGATATTTCTACCCCGGGCGGCCCGGTTCACTTGTCTCTGGCGTTCAATCCTTCCCATCTGGAAATCGTTAATCCAGTGGTTGAAGGTTCTGTCAAAGCGCGTATGGATCGTCGCGGCGATAAGGATGGCTCACAAGTATTGCCTATCCTGGTACACGGTGACGCTGCGTTTGCAGGGCAGGGCGTAGTCATGGAAACCCTGAACCTGGCGCAAACACGCGGCTATGGTACAGGTGGTACTGTACATATCGTCATCAATAATCAAATCGGTTTCACGACTTCTGATCCACGAGACTCACGTTCTACTTTGTATTGCTCCGACGTTGTCAAAATGATCGAAGCACCGGTATTGCACGTCAATGCAGATGATCCAGAAGCAGTTGTCCTCGCGACCCAGATCGCTCTGGATTACCGTATGGAATTCAAGAAAGATGTCGTCGTCGACATCATCTGCTACCGCAAACTTGGTCATAACGAGCAAGACACACCTGCACTGACCCAGCCTTTGATGTACAAGAAGATTGCTCAGCATCCGGGCACACGCCGTATGTATGCTGACAAGCTGGCTGCACAAGGCACTATCCCTGCGGATGGTGGCGATCAGATGATCAAGGCTTACCGTGATGCCATGGATGCTGGCAAGCATACCCATGATCCGGTGATCTCCAACTTCAAAAACAAATACGCTGTTGACTGGATTCCTTTCCTCAACCGTAAATGGACAGATGCCGCTGACACAGCAGTGCCGGCAACTGAATTGAAGCGTCTGGCTGAGCGCATTACTACCGTGCCAGAAGGCTTCAAACCACATAGCCTGGTAGAAAAAGTTTTGGGTGACCGCGCCGCCATGGGTCGTGGTGACATGAATCTGGACTGGGGCATGGGCGAGCATCTGGCATACGCATCCCTGGTTTCTTCTGGTTATGCAATTCGCCTGACAGGTCAGGATGCAGGCCGTGGTACTTTCGTTCACCGTCATGCTGTTTTGCATGACCAAAACCGTGAACGCTGGGATGCAGGTACTTATATACCTCTGCAAAATATTTCTGACAAACAGGCACCATTCACTGTCATCGATTCCGTCTTGTCTGAAGAAGCGGTACTGGGCTTTGAATATGGTTACTCCACAGCAGAACCAAATACGCTGACTATCTGGGAAGCGCAATTCGGCGATTTCGCCAACGGTGCCCAGGTCGTTATCGATCAGTTCATCAGTTCTGGTGAAGTGAAATGGGGTCGCGCATCCGGTCTGGTCATGATGCTGCCGCACGGTTATGAAGGTCAGGGGCCTGAGCATTCATCTGCACGTCCTGAGCGTTTCCTGCAACTGTGTGCTGACAATAATATGCAAGTGGTTCAGCCTACTTCTGCGTCCCAGATTTTCCATCTGTTACGTCGTCAGATGATACGCATGTTCCGCAAGCCTCTGGTCATCATGACACCGAAGTCCTTGTTGCGTAACAAGGATGCAGGTTCGCCATTGTCTGATCTGGCCAAAGGCAGCTTCCATACCGTTATCGGTGAAGTGGATGAGAAGATAGACGCGAAGAAAGTCAAACGCGTTATCGCATGTTCAGGCAAGGTGTATTACGATTTGGTAAATGCCCGTAAAGAGCGTGGTCAGGCTGATACAGCGATTATCCGCGTTGAACAGTTGTATCCGTTCCCGCATAAGAGCTTTGTCGCTGAGTTGAAAAAATTCCCGAATATGGCGGAATTGGTTTGGGCACAAGATGAGCCGCAAAATCAGGGGCCATGGTTCCAGATTCAGCACAATATTTTTGAAAGTCTGGAAGACGGTCAAAAACTTGCTTATGCAGGTCGTCCAGCCAGTGCATCGCCAGCTGTCGGTTATTACGACAAGCACTATGCACAGCAAAAAGCATTGCTGGAAACGGCATTTTCCAAACTCAAAGGCTTTGTCCTGACCAAATAATGACGCGATGCGACATCAGAAGCTGATGTCGCATTTGGCTACCCGAATCGGAGAGTAAAAAATGGCAATTATCGAAGTAAAAGTTCCTCAGTTATCTGAGTCCGTCGCAGAAGCAACCCTGTTGTCCTGGCATAAAAAAGTTGGCCAGTCAGTCGCTCGCGACGAAAACCTGATCGACGTTGAAACAGACAAAGTCGTACTGGAACTGCCCGCACCTGATGCTGGCGTGATCACACAAATCATCAAGGGCGATGGCAGCACTGTCGTTGCTGGCGAAATCATCGCGATCCTGGATACTGATGCATCCGCAAAAGTAAGCCCGATGGAAGTGTCTGCTGCTCCAGTAGCAATGGCCGCTGCCACATCTGCACCTGCTGATGCAAAATCTTCTGCTGGTGTAGCGATGCCTGCAGCAGCAAAAATCCTGTCAGAAAATAATCTGACTGCAGCACAAGTTGATGGTTCCGGTAAAGATGGTCGTGTTACCAAAGGTGATGCACTGGCAGCGGTTGCCGCCAAGCCTGCAGCAGCACCAGTAGTTGCACCTCTGGCCGCACCTGCAGCTGGCAAACCAGCCCTGCAACAAGTTGCTGCTCCAACGATCGCCAGCCTGGGTGACCGTCCTGAAGAGCGCGTACCGATGAGTCGTTTGCGTGCCCGTATCGCTGAACGCCTGGTGCAATCGCAATCGACCAACGCGATTCTGACGACGTTTAATGAAGTCAACATGGCACCTGTCATGGACTTGCGTAACAAGTACAAAGACAAATTTGAAAAAGAACACGGTGTGAAACTGGGTTTCATGTCCTTCTTCGTCAAAGCTGCCGTTGCTGCATTAAAAAAATACCCTATCATCAACGCCTCTGTTGATGGCAATGACATCGTCTATCACGGTTACTTCGATATCGGTATCGCAGTTGGTTCTCCACGCGGCCTGGTAGTACCTATCCTGCGCAATGCGGATCAAATGACGATTGCTGAAATCGAGAAGAAAATCGGCGAATTCGGTGCCAAGGCAAAAGACGGCAAATTGACACTGGACGATTTGTCTGGCGGTACATTCTCCATCTCGAATGGTGGCACTTTCGGTTCCATGTTGTCTACACCTATTATCAACCCACCACAATCCGCAATTTTGGGCGTGCATGCGACCAAGGACCGTGCTGTAGTTGAAAATGGTCAGATCGTTATCCGTCCTATGAATTACCTGGCAATGTCTTATGACCATCGCATCATTGACGGTCGTGAAGCTGTTCTGGGTCTGGTGGCAATGAAGGACGCGCTGGAAGATCCAGCCCGCCTGTTGCTTGATCTGTAATTCGGGTTCAACACGCAAAGCGAGAATCATTCCGTGAATATCGCTGACGAAATCAAACGTCTGCATGAACTGCATCAGGCAGGAGCCCTGTCTGATGCAGAATTTGCACAAGCCAAAGCCAGATTGCTGGCAACTGGCGACACATCCGCATCCGGCAATCAACAGAGCCAGGGTTTCAACCATTTGAACCAGTTCCGGCGGTCAAAAAATGATCAGTGGCTGGGTGGTATCTGTGGTGGTTTGGGCCAATTTACTGGTCTGGATTCCTGGATATGGCGTTTGATGTTTGTCTTCTTCAGTCTTTACTTTGGTGCCGGCGTCGTGGCTTATCTGCTGGCCTGGATATTCATCCCCGAAGAGAGCTGAAAAGCACAAAGCGAAGCGTGAACTTTACGTCTAAAGTCATAGCCAGATTCAACGCTAAATTCATATACATAAAATCAGGATATTTTCATGAGCAAACAATTTGACGTCGTCGTTATCGGTGGTGGACCTGGCGGCTACATCGCCGCAATCCGGGCTGCCCAACTGGGATTTTCTACTGCCTGTATCGACGCATGGACCAATGAAAAAGGTGGCCCCGCTCCAGGTGGTACTTGTACTAACGTAGGTTGCATTCCATCCAAGGCACTGTTGCAGTCTTCCGAGCATTATGAACATGCTGGTCATGCTTTCGCTGATCACGGTATCAATGTACAGGGTCTGGGCCTGGATGTAGCCAAGATGCTGGGTCGCAAGAACACCATCGTCAAGCAAAACAACGACGGTATCCTATTTCTGTTCAAAAAGAATAAAGTCACTTTCTTCCACGGCCACGGTTCTTTTGTAAAAGCTGATGCTGCTGGGTATGAAATCAAGGTAGCTGGCAAGACAGAAGAAACAATCACTGGCAAACACATCATCGTGGCTACTGGCTCGAATGCACGCGCATTGCCTGGTGCTGCATTTGATGAAACTACCATCCTGTCGAACGATGGCGCCTTGAAGATAGCAGAAGTGCCGAAAAAACTCGGTGTTATCGGCGCTGGCGTGATTGGTCTGGAAATGGGTAGTGTCTGGCGTCGTCTGGGTGCTGACGTGACAGTGCTGGAAGCATTGCCAACTTTCCTCGGCGCTGTGGATGAGCAAATCGCTAAAGAAGCACACAAACTGTTTGTCAAACAAGGACTGTCCATCAATCTGGGCGTCAAGATCGGCGAAATCGTCAATGGTGGCAAAGACGTGACTGTCAACTACACCGACGATAAAGGCGCTGAACATAAAGCTGTGTTCGACAAGCTGATCATCTCTATCGGCCGTACACCTAACACCAATGGTCTCAATGCAGAAGCAGTTGGCCTGCAACTTGATGAGCGTGGTTTTATCGCCGTGGATGGCGATTGCAAAACCAATCTGGCGAATGTCTGGGCAGTGGGCGACGTCGTACGCGGCCCTATGCTGGCACACAAGGCAGAAGAAGAGGGCGTTGCTGTTGCAGAACGCATCGCTGGTCAGCATGGTCATGTGAACTTCAATACCATTCCTTGGGTGATCTACACTTCGCCTGAGATCGCTTGGGTAGGCCGTACTGAGCAGCAATTGAAGGCAGACGGCGTGGCTTACAAATCAGGTACTTTCCCGTTCATGGCGAATGGCCGTGCCCGTGCCCTGGGTGATACCTCCGGTATGGTCAAGTTCCTGGCGGATGCAACGACAGATGAAATTCTGGGCGTGCACATCGTTGGCCCTATGGCATCTGAATTGATTTCCGAAGCCGTAGTGGCGATGGAATTCAAGGCGTCGGCAGAAGACATCGCCCGTATTTGCCATGCACATCCATCCTTGTCTGAAGCGACGAAAGAAGCAGCGTTGGCAGTTGACAAGCGTTCCCTGAATTTCTGATTCAGGTTGAGCGTTTTTTGAAAGAGCGGCGCAATATCGCGTCCACACCGGCAGCGCACTTTGTCCTCAGTTTGATTGAGGCAAAGTGCGTCGCTTTTTACCCGCTTGCCATACACAGGCAAGCCAGCAAAGATAGTATCCCTCGCCCATGAATGTCATAGAGTATTATCAGGACGCTTTAAGTCAACGTGGTTTTCAGGCCGATGAAGCACAAAAGCGTGCGGTTGACCGCTTGCAGACGGCCTATGAAGAATGGGTGGAGTACAAGGGTAAGCGGGCAAATAAATTTACCCGTCTGATAACCCGTCCTGAAGTGCCACGTGGTGTTTACATGTGGGGTGGTGTAGGGCGCGGCAAGTCATTTTTGATGGACAGTTTTTTTTCCGTCGTGCCGGTTGTCAGGAAAGCCCGCCTGCATTTCCATGAATTCATGCGCGCTGTGCACAGGCAGTTGGATGAACTTAAAGGGATGGCAGATCCACTGGATGAAGTGGCACGCAGGATAGCCAAGAAATATCGCTTGATTTGTTTCGATGAATTTCACGTTTCAGACGTGGCAGATGCAATGTTGTTGTATAACTTGCTCAATGCCCTGTTTGAGAACGGCGTGTCCTTCGTCATGACATCCAATTACCAGCCTGATACCTTGTATCCTGATGGTTTGCACCGTGACCGCATGTTGCCAACCATCGCCTTGCTGAAAGAAAAGCTTGATATCCTGAATGTTGATTCCGGCAACGACTACCGCAAACGCGCCATGGAGCAGGTTCAGGCTTATCTGACACCGCTGAACGCAACGACTGACAAGACCTTGCGCGATATTTTTGCACGAGTGGCGGAAACCAGCGATGAGGACCCGCATGTTGATATCGAAGGCCGTAAGCTCAAGTCTTTGCGCCGTGCCGGTAGCGTTATCTGGTTTGACTTTGTCACGCTTTGTGGCGGCCCGCGTTCACAAAATGATTACCTGGAAATCGCCAGTCGTTTTCATACCGTTGTCTTGTCGTCGATACCGCGCATGTCTGCCGCCATGTCATCTGAGGCAAGGCGTTTTACCTGGCTGATAGACGTGTTTTATGACAACAAAGTCAAATTGATTATGTCGGCAGAAGTCCCGCCTGAGGAACTTTATACCAACGGTACCTTGTCTAATGAATTTCACAGAACAGTGTCCCGCATCATAGAAATGCAATCAAAAGAATACATGGATACTGATCAACGCCAAATTGCGGAGAATATTGCTTAATGAATCGTTTATTTTTCATTTGCATAGCTGTGGTCGTGCAAATGACTGTTGCTGCATATGCACTGGCTATGCCCGGAAGTAGTGAACTTGCTCAAATTGCAAATTTAACTACCGGCCTGGATCAAAAATATGCCGCTGGCAGCATTAATAGCGCAGAGCAGGCTGAAACTGCTTTGAAAGAAAGTAATGCAGCACAACTGCGTTTGCAAAGCTGGTATGAGCAGTCAGAACGCGCTTGTCACCAGACTTTTTTTGTCAACGACTGTCTAAATGATGTCAAACAGCATCGTCGCCAGTACATTGTATCCTTGCAAAGAATTGCATTGGAAGCCAAGGCCTTGCAGCGCAAACTGCGCATAGATCAGCTCGACAAAGAGTTGGAGCAACGCCAGGCCAAGCCATAACCTCCATTGATTTGTAACTGGCTGTAAGCCTTTTTAGTATCCGGTACTGGTATTTGAAGGGGCGTTTCCAACTGCAGACAGTTGCTCATGATATGGCAGCTGCTACATTTTCGTGCTGACGCTTTAAAAAGCAACATTGATCTGTCACTACTGGCAAGGTATGAGTGGTGATTCCCCCTGGCGCTGCGATATAAGTATTGCAAGTCTCTAAAAATTTCCTTACAGTCTGGCGTTAGCCGCATTGGCATACTGTAATCCAAGGAAATGATATATGTGGTTTGTGGGCGCAATCATAGGCTTTATTCTGGGTGTGGCGACCGATTCGGGTGCTGCCATGTTCTTTTTTGCTTTGACAGGTGGTTTTGTTGGTCATCTGATAGGCAGTTCACGCAATAAGGCCAATACCAAGCCGCCCGCGAATAAGCCAGTGACCCAGGCGGCACCGGGCAAGCCAGTTGATGCAATGGCTGAAATGCGTCAGAAAATCTTCACGCTTGAACATCGCCTGCAAACGCTGGAACGCGAAATGGCTGAGCTGAAAGCTGGTGGCGTGTTCGTTAAGAGTGCAGACGCACCAGTTCAATCGGCAAGCCAGCCTGTTGCAGAAGAAAAATCACCGGTAGAGCCACAAGTATCCCTTGCTGTTGCAAAAGCCAATGGTGCCAGCCTGAGTGTAGCAGTTCCGCTGACAACAGAGTCTGGTGCACAAACAGAAGCAGTGCCAGTAGTTACGCAGCAGAAAGCGGAACTGGAAGAACTGGATCTGAATATCAATCCTCTGGGAGATGCTGCACCTCTCCAAAAGACTCCGGAAGTCTTCGCCGAACAAGTCGCACCATTACCAGCAGCCATCGTTGTAGAGCCCGTTGTGGAACCTGCTGTGCCTGCAGTAATAAATCCGCCAGTAGCAGATACTGCTGCAGTTAAACCACCAGTAACAAAACGTCCGCCGCCACCGTCACCAAAAACCTTGAGAGAGAGTTTGCCAGCACCTCTGGCGAAACTGATCTTTGGTGGCAATGCCCTGGTCAAGGTCGGGGTCTTGATTTTATTCCTTGGACTGGCTTTCTTGCTGCGCTATACCGCAGAACGGGTCACGGTACCAGTGGAATTGCGTTATGCAGGCGTGGCTTTGTCTGGCGTGGTATTGCTGGCATTGGGCTGGTTCTTGCGCAATAAGCGCCGCGACTATGCATTGATCTTGCAGGGTATGGCGATAGGTGTGTTTTACCTGACCACGCTATCGGCGATGAAATTGCATGCCTTGATCACTCCTGAGGTCGGTTTTGCTTTCTTGTTCATGGTGTCGGTCCTGAGCGCCATCCTGGCTGTTTTGCAAAATGCGCCGGTCCTGGCCATCGTCGCAGCCATCGAAGGTTTTGCTACCCCGGTTTTGATTTCTACAGGTGAGAACCGGCCTTTGGGCTTGTTTACCTATATGGCCGTACTCGACATAGGTATCTTCGTGGTCGCCTGGTTCAATGCCTGGCGTGTGCTGAACCTGATAGGTTTCGTTGGTACCTTCACCCTGGCACTAGGCTGGGCAGAGCGAAGCTATACCGATAGTCAGTACGGTATTGTGCAGCCTTTCCTGATTTTCTTCTTTGTCCTGTTTGCCCTGATAGGCCTGTTGTTTGCGCGCCGCACCCTGAAAGAAGCAGAAGTTGAAGAAGGCCCACTGGCTACCCTGAAACGGGTAGGGCGGGTTGATAGTGCCCTGGTATTTGGTAATCCCATCACCGCCTTTGGCATGCAGTACATGCTGGTCAGGCATACAGAGTTTGGCGCAGCCTTTTCTGCACTGGCGGTAGGTTTCTTTTATTTGCTGCTGGCCAGGTTTGTGTTTTCGAAAGCCAGACAAGGTTTGGCATTACTGGCAGAGGCGTATGTCATCGTGGCTGCCATCTTTGCGACGCTGGCGATACCGCTGGGACTCGAGGGAGCCTGGACAGGTGCTGCCTGGGCAATCGAGGGTGCAGGCATGTACTGGCTGGGCATACGCCAGCAACGGCCTTATGCACGAGGTTTTGCTTATGTTGTCATGGTCGGTGCGGCTTACAAGCTCTTGCACGGTATCTACATCAATCCTGAGGCCAGCGGTCCACTGTTGCAGGGTGGTTTGCTGGGGCCAATCTTGCTGGCGATAAGCTGCTTTGTCGTCTGGAATTTGCACAGAAAAGCAAAACCAGAGAATATTTCAAGCTGGGAAGTCACACCAAATGCTGCTTTGCCGTGGCTGGGTGTTGCTTCACTGGCCTTGTTGCCATGGATGTTGCTGATCCCACAATTTGCAGCAGCGGCGATGGCTGTCATGGCTTTGCTGGTATCGGCCATTGCCCGTCGCTATGCACTCAAGGCTTTTGAATATATCTCTGCCACTTTGCAGGCAGCCGCGCTGGCATCCTTCATGCTGACCCTGCACGTCGCTGCCAATGGCAATGCTGCGCTGGAAGATGGCTGGAAAGGTGGTCTGGCTGCCCTTATTATCGCTGGTAGTATATTGTTCAGTGCCGGGCGTTCCATGGTGGCGACCAAGCGGGCGGCGCAAGCGCAATCTTTACCACCTGCCTGGTCAATCTGGAATCAACTGGCTATCATCAGTGGGAGTGCGCTGCTTCACCTGGCCATGTTGTTTGCCATCAACCTGACGCAGGCATCATTGATCTGGCCGTTAACTTCCTGCCTTTTGCTGTGGGTGGGCTTGCGCATGTCGCATGGCGCTTTGGCGGGCTTTGCTGCCGTCTTGCAAATCATTGCTGCCGGTTTGTGCTTGGTGGAGCCGGGCAAATATCAGGGCACGGCCTTCACACATCTGGGCTTTTTTGTACCTTTGTCGCTGGCTGTGTCAGCCTGGTTCAGCGCAGACTTTATCCGTGCCGAAGCAGCCAGGATGCGGGCCGTGTTGCTGGACTTGAGTGGCTTTGGCAATGCTGCAAATACAGGTACGCCTGAACAAAAACTACCATCGGTCTGGCTTAACCCCTGGTGCAATAGTAAGCTTGCTTTGGGCTTGCCTATTGTATGGGGACTGGCATGGTGGTTAGATGCCTGGTTCCCTGAGAGCCTGGAAACTCTGATACGCACAGATCACCGCAATTATTCTTCAATTGTCGCCATTGTGATAGGTCTGGGCAGCTCAGTCCTGATGGCGGCACTGGCAGCATGGCGCAAGTGGCCGCAAATGGGTTTTGCCACTATCGTCACTTTGCCGTTATTGGTTTTTGCTGGTTTGATTGGTGCTGTGAGTGCGGATGGCCTTTACTTGCCATCGGCAAATCTAGGTTGGCTGGCCTGGCCGCTGGCACTGGCCTGGCATTTGCAGATACTGAAAAAGCAGCAAAACTGGATGGCAGCATGGTCACGACTCTTGAGCCTGACACATATCGCCGGTTTCTGGTTCTTCTTGTTATTGGCTGCGCGCGAAGGGCAGGCACGCCTTGCACCATTGGCTGATACCTGGTCGAGCTGGCCATTACTGGGCTGGGTGCTGGTTCCTGCACTTGTTTTCTGGTTCATTGGTGCCAAACCACTCGCAGGCAGGTGGCCGCTTAATTCTTATCGCAAAGCCTACATAGAACAGGCCTGTGCACCCGTTGCCCTGTATTTGCTGGTGTGGTGCTGGTTGACCAATGCCTTCAGTGCAGGCGATGCCAGCCCCTTGCCTTATCTGCCTTTGCTGAACCCTCTGGAATTAGGGCAGTGTCTGGTGTTGGCGTCCTTACTGCACTGGTGGCGTGCTTTGCCTGCGCCAGCACTCAAAACAGACACAACATATGCAGCGACAGCAATGGCAGCTGCTACCGCCCTGGCTTTATTGACTGGCATGGTCTTGCGTAGTTGTCATCATTTCGCTGACGTGCCTTGGGATGCAGATGCCTTGTTTGCTTCACGCCTGAGTCAGGCTGCGGTTTCCATTACCTGGGCAATTTGCGGTGTGGCTGTCATGCTGTTTGGTAATCGCCGTATGTCGCGTGGTATCTGGACTGCAGGCGCTGCCTTGCTGGGCGTCGTGGTCTTGAAACTGTTCCTGATAGAACTGGCTGACCGTGGTGGTCTATACCGTATTGTCTCTTTCATCGGTGTTGGTATCTTGTTGCTGGTGGTTGGCTACTTTGCACCTGTACCTGTCAAGCCCAAAGAGCCACAAGCTACATTGACAGAGGATAGTAAGGCACTAGAAGATCAAGGGAAGGCATCATGAGTATCAACAAGCTGAGAACGAAATTGCAATTGAAGCTGTTATTGCTGGCTGCTTGTGCGATTACCTCCACTGTGGTCATGGCCCAGGCTATTACACCGCAGCTAAAGCACGCGGTCATCACCAGCACAGGAACGGGCTCGTATTTTCAACTGGATATACCAACAAATATATATCCAGGTAGCTTGCATTCTGATCTGCATGATGTGCGCGTGCGTAATGCGGAGGGTGACCTCTTGTCTTTTGCCTGGGCTGATATGGAAACGCCCAGTGCCAAACTGGAGAGTAAAACCGTCAGTGCGTTTCCTGTAAAAGACATACAAAGCAGCAGTTTTAGCAGCTTCCGGCAAAATGCAGATGGCTCACTGACTGCTTTGTCGCAAGTAAAAATCACCAGGCAAAATCCTGTGCCTGCCTGGATTATTGATGTCAGCAAGATCAAGGGTCAATTATTGCAGGCCAGGTTCAGCATAGCCGAGCAGGTAGACGGCATGTTTGGCTTCACGCTGGAAAGCAGTAATGACCTGAAAAACTGGCAATCATTAGGTAGCGAACAACTGGTGCAATTACGTCATCAGGGCTCTGTGCTACAGAATCTCGGCATCAGGCTTCATCATGTGAGTGCGCAGTATTTGCGTCTGCGATGGAATAATCCTGCAGATGCGCCCTGGCTGGATAATGTCAGCATAGACAGCCAGCAAGAAGTCTATACACCACCGGTTTTGCAATGGAGTAAGCCTGTTCCTGTGAAGACTTGCGCTGCAAATTACTGTGAGTACAGCATTCCCGATAACACGCCTATAGACAGCCTGCGTTTACTGGTGAGCGAACCCAATACCCTGTTGCATATTACGGTACTGGCGCAGGTGACACCAACAACTACGCCAGTATCCTCCTACCACCACAGACATAGCCCGCTTTACCCTTTGCATGTGCTAAGGCATCAAAAGCGCAATGCTGAAGTGCCGGTGGATCAGCAGGTCTGGCTGAATGAAAGCCTGGTTTATAAAATCAATCTACCCAACGGTGAAGTCAAATCACGTGATTTGCTCATGGACGGTGCCAGTTATAAAATCTTGCGCTTGCAAACAGATAATCCATATAGCAAACTGGGTAAAACTTTACCGGAGATACAGATCGCCAGTCTGCCACGCAGACTGGTATTTCTGGCGCGTGGAAAACCGCCTTACCAGCTAGAATGGGGAGCGGAGAGCAAAGAGGGAGCTGCAATACCTTTGACAAGGCTGATCCCAAAAATGGATTTGACCAAGCCAGTGCAGGCTGATATCGCCAGTGTAGAAATTGCCGACTATGTAGCGCCTCAGGCTGCTATCAAGCCTGCCGCTGAGAAAACACCCACCAAAGAGCACAAACCTTGGCTATGGGCTGCATTAGGTGTCGGTTTATTATTATTGGGCGGGATGGTGTGGTCCCTGTTGAAAAATATATCGGAAGATAAGGCAAAGACCTGAGTATTTTCTCAGGTCTTTTGATGGGAATTAAATACTTTGCAGGCGCTGCAAAGCGTCTTGCAGGGTAGCATCCTGTTTGGCAAAGCAAAAACGCACGATGCCAGATTCCTTGCCTTGCTGGTAAAACGCGGATACGGGAATAGCTGCCACACCAATCTCAGTCGTCAGCCAGCGGGCAAAGTCCAGCTCTGTCATGTCGGAAATCGCTGAATAATCTACCGATTGGAAATAAGTGCCAGCGCAGGGTAACAGGCGCAAGCGAGAATTGGTCAGGCCAGCCCTGAATAGATCGCGTTTCTTTTGATAAAAGTCCGGCAATTCCAGATAAGGTGCCGGGTTACCCATATACTGCGCCAGCCCCACTTGCATAGGTGTATTGACGGTAAAGACGTTGTATTGATGAACCTTGCGAAACTCTACCATCAGTGCTGACGGTGCCGCAACATAGCCGACCTTCCAGCCAGTCACATGATAAGTTTTGCCAAAACTGGAAATGATGAAGCTGCGCTCTGCCAGTTCGGGGTAACGTGACAGCGATTCATGGCGCTGGCCATCAAACATCATGTGCTCATATACTTCATCAGAGGCGATCAAGACCTTGGTGTCACGCACGATATCGGTCAATGCGGCAATGTCATCCACGCTCAGTACCGATCCGGTAGGGTTGTGCGGTGAGTTCAGCATCAGCAAACGGGTCTTGTCCGTAATGCTGGTTTTTACTTTATCCCAAGGGATGGTATAGCCATTTTCACCCAGTTCCATGCTGACAAATACCGGCACGCCACCTGCCAGCTTGATACTGGACACATAGCTGTCATACGCTGGCTCTATGACAATGACTTCATCGCCAGCATGTACGCAGGCCAGCAAGATGGTCAAAATGCCCTGGGTTGCACCAGCTGTGACGGTGATTTCAGTATTCGCGTCATAAGCATGACCATAGATATTTTTGATTTTGGCGGCTATCTGCTCGCGCAACTGCGGCATGCCTGGCATGGGCGGATATTGATTGTAATTATCCGTCATGGCCTGCGCCACCAAGGCAGGCAGAGCAGGGTCGCAGCTAAAGTCAGGGAATCCCTGACCCAGATTGACCGCTTTTTTCTCCGCTGCCAGGGCAGACATCACTGAAAAGATGGTGGTACCCACTTCGGGCAATTTGGAAACAGGTACGAAGCGGGCAGTGGTCGTCATCAGTGAAACTCTTCAAAAAACTGTAATTTAATTATTTAGTACCAAACAAACGGTCACCAGCATCGCCCAGGCCAGGCACGATATAACCATGTTCATTGAGATGATCATCAATAGAGGCTGTAATGACAGGCACATCAGGATGGGCTGCATTCATGACCTTGATGCCTTCCGGGGCGGCCAGCAAGCAAACGAATTTGATCGTCGTGGCACCACGCAGCTTCAGGCGTGTGATTGCTGCAGCGGCTGAGTTGCCAGTTGCCAGCATAGGATCAACCACAATCACCAGACGTTCTGCGATATCTTCAGGTACTTTGAAGTAATACTCGACTGGTTCCAGTGTTTCCGGGTCGCGGTACAGACCAATATGGCCTACGCGGGCATTTGGCAGCAAATCCAGCATGCCATCCAAAATACCATTGCCAGCGCGCAGGACCGAGATCACGCACAGCTTCTTGCCGCTGATGGTTGGTGCATCAATGGTGGTGATCGGTGTTTCGATCTTGACCAGTTCAATCGGCAGGTCACGGGTGACTTCATAGGCCAGCATCTGGCTGATTTCACGCAACAGACGGCGGAAATTATCCGTCGGTGTGTCTTTGCTACGCATCAGTGTCAGCTTGTGTTGCACCAGCGGGTGTCTGATTTCGGTAACGAGTTCGTTCAAGATAATTCTCCGGCAATGTTGAGTTGACCGCTATTTTACGTCCCAGCCAGCATTAAGGGAAACGGATAAATCAGGAATTGAGGTGTTTTTCCACTTCTGCTCCAGCCATCGTCAAATTTTTCTTGATTGATAATTCAATATAAGAAGTTCCGGCATGGCAGGGCCCGCAATGACGGTGAACGACTATCAGATCAGGAGTGCAGAAATGGACAGCAATCAGGCGTTGTTAAATAAATTATCTCTGGGAGACTACTCCCTCGATCGCCATGGCGATCGCAAGGACAATTATTTGCCACCAGAAGAGGCAATTGAGTCCAATACCCGCATCGACGTGAAAGGTATTCGTGAAGCCATCGCCAGGGTAGAGGCAGAGGCCAGAGCCACCGTAGCTGCCGAAACCAGGCTGAAGGCTGAATCCCAAGCCAGGGCACTGGCAGAAACCAGGGCGCAGGCCGAGGCTGAAGCAGCCGAGCTGGCTCAGCGCAAACTGGCACTGGAACAAGAAGCCATTGCTGGTGTACAGGCAAAACTGATGGCAGAACGCCAGTCGCGCGCGGCCAGTGAAGCCAGAATTGCCGCTACCGCCGAAGAAACGCGGAATCTGCAAGAACGCACGCTGATAGAGTCACGGGCCCGTGAACAATCAGAGCAACGTGCCAAACTCGAACAACAAGCCATAGAAAAAGCCGAGCACCAGTTCAAGGCAGAGTCAGAGCTGGCTTCTCAAGCCCATGCCGAAGCAGAAAAACTGGCAACGCAAACTGCCAATGCCCGTAACTGGGCAGCAGAACGCTTTGCCGCATCACAATCTGCACGCCAACAGGCAGAAGAGCGCGCCCGTGCTGATGCACGTATCACTGAACTGGCACGCGAACGTGAAAAACGCGACCGTGAAGCCCGTGAAACTGCAGAAATGCTGGCCAAAGTCCGCAGCGAGTCCCTGCAAATTAGTAAAGAGCGCGACCAGGCAGAAGCCATGGCGCTGGAATATGCGATCAATCGCGCACCGGTAGAGTTGCGTGCGCGTGAAGATGCATTGGCACGCGTTGCCTTGGAGCAAGGTCAAGAGGCAATTGCCCAGGCCAGAATGGAGTCTGAAAGAAAGGCAGCAGAAGCCATACAGTTGCGCATGCAGTCAGAAGAAGACTTGCGTATTGCTGCCAATAAACGCGAACAGGCAGAAAAAATAGCTGCTGCCACAGCTCAGGCCCGTCGTGAAGCAGAAGACAAAATCCGCATGGTGACTGAGTCACGCATACGCGCAGAGCGCGAACTGCAATCAACTGCCATGACGCGCATAGAAAACGAACAGCAAGCCGACCTGCAGGCACGCGCAAGACAAGCTGCTGAAGCCGCATTGGCAGAAGAAGCCCGCCAACGCCGTCTGGCTGAGCAGGAAGCTGCCGATAATGCCCGTCAGCGTGTCGCTGAAGAACAACGCGCTGCCAAGCTGGCTAAAGAGCGCCTGGAAATCGAAAAACAGGCTGTACAAGACGCCCGTGAAAAAGCTGATTCTGAACAACAAGCCCTGAGTGCCAGTGCCTTCCAGGCTGAATTGCTGAAACGCGCCAACCTTGCAGCCGCAGATAAAGCCAAAAAAGCCCAGGAATTGATGATGGCTGAAAAAATGCGCGCTGCAGCAGAACAAAAAGCCGTTGCCGCCTTGCAGGAAAAATTGACTGCTGAACGCAAGATGACAGAAGAAGCAGAAGCCCTAGCCAAGGCAGAGCAATCTCACGCCGAACTCTTGCGTATGCAAGAACAGGCAGAGCATGCCCGTCGTATAGCGCAGGAATCAGAATGTGTAGCAGAAAAACTGAGCCTGGAAAAAACCATGGAGCAGGTGGAATTGCAGCAAAAAATGGCCGCAGCCGCTGCCAGGAAAAATCAAGATGCCAGCGAACTTCTGCGCGTCCAACAGCAACGCACTAATGATGAGGTGAAAGCGATGGAACTTCAGGAAGAAAAACTACAGGCAGAACGTCGCCGTGCCAATGCAGTGCAGCAAGTGCTGAAGGCAACCCAGGAAAAACTGCAACTCGAACAAGCCGCCCAGCAAGAAGCTGAAGCCAGACTGCGCGCAGAAGAGGAGTCCAAGGCAATTGCAGCCGCCAGGGAACAAGCTGAACGCGAAGAAAGACTGGCGCTGGAAGCCACACTTGATGCAGAAAAAACTACTCTTGAGCAAACCGAACTGCAAAAAGATGCCCAATGTAAGGCAGCCAAGGTTGCTTTGCTGATTAGCCATCAAGCCACAGAAATGGCACGCGCAGAGCAAATGCATCTGGAGGCAGAAAAGCAGGCGGCAAGAGCAGCCCAGGAAAAACTGGAAGCTGAAAAAACAGCCGCCGAGCAAGTCATCGCCCGTGCCCATGCTGACCGTGAGCATACCAGTGTATTGAATGCACGCCAGCAACAAGAAGCAGAAGCTCGTGCAGCCCGTCAAGCCATGATCGCCGCCGAACAAGTACGCCTGCAAAAAATGCAGGAACATGCAGATCTGCAAAAACAATCTGCGGTCTTGGCACAAACCAAGGCTGTTGAAGCTGAAGAACTCGGCAAGACTTTGCGTTTGCGTGCAGAGTCCGAGCAAAAAGCCTTGAACCTGGTCCAGCAAAAACTGGAAGCAGAAAAGCGTCTGACGGCAGAATTACAAGCCAAGGCAGCGGTAGAGCAAGAACAACGTGATCAGCACTTGGCTCGTCTGCAATCTGAGCAAGCTTTACGCGTTGCAATGGAAAGCAAAGTGGCGGAAGAGAAAAAACTGCTGGAACAAAACAACCAGCAAGCCAAGGCTGAACAGCAAGCAGCAACTGCCGCAGCAGCTCGGGTAAAAGCTGCAACCCAGTTGGCACAGCTTGAACAAGGCAAAGCAAAGTCTCAACAGCAGGCTGCCCTGGCGCTGGAAGAACAAGCCAGACTGGAAAAACAAAAGGCGGATGCTGCTGAACTGGAAGCAAAAGCAGCGACAGAGAAACTGGCAGCAGAAAAAATTGCCACAGAAGCCGCCACTGCCAGAGCAAAAGCAGAACAGCAACATGCGCAAGCCGCGGCAGTCAGGGCCAGGGCAGAACAAGAAGCCAATGAATTGACAGCTGCCAAATTGCAAGCTGAGCAGGCATTGCAAATCCAGGCGCAAGCCTATGCTGCCAGCCAGCATAAGGCGCATGAACTGGTGGTTGAAAAGAACAAAAAAGTTGCTGAACTTGACGCTGTCTTGCAACAACGTCTGGCGGATGATCAGGCCTTGCTGGACACCACAGCTGCCAGATTGCAGGCAGAACAAGAAGCACATGAAGACGTACAGAGCCGCCTGTCCAGTGAAACCGAGGTGCAGCAGTTTGCCGAGGCCCGTGCCCGTGCAGAAAAAATCATACGTGCCGCAACTGAAGCAACGCTGGCATCAGAAAAAGCCCTGTTCCAGGAACTGGCCGCTCATGCTGATGCACAAAGTCTCATGGCTGAGCTGCTGGCACAACGACTGCAACAAGAGCAAGAATTACTGGTTGCGCAACAACAGCGTATCGCTGCCGAGCAAGCGGTACTTGACAGCCTGACAGCCAAGCAGCAGGCAGAACTGGCAGCCACAACTGAGGCTGAAGCTCGCCTGGTGGCAGAACAAGCGCAACACAAATTGATCGCAGAGCGCCAGGCCGCCGAGGCACAGGCACGTGAGCTGGCAGAAAAATTCAATGAAACCGAAAAACAATGGCTGGCGCAAGCAGCTCAGGAAGCATTAATTAAACGTCAGGCAGCCGTCGCACTGGAAGAGAAAACAGCTTTGCTGCTGGAATTGAGCCGTGCCAGCCAGGAAAAAATCGCAGTTGAACAGCAAATCAGCGCTGAACTGAAAACCAAGCTGGAACAGGAGGAATCAGCAGAAATCACTCTGCAAGCCAAACTGGCCATAGAACGTGAATTTGCAGAAGCTGCGAGCGAACGTGCTTATAAAGAGCAAGAAGCTCTGGAGGCCACATTACGCCTGGCAAATGCTGAACAGGCATTGCTGGCCCGTTCGGCGGAGCATGCAGAGGCACAGCGTCTGGCAGCAGAAGCGACAGAAACCAGATTGCGCGAAGCAGAAGCGCTGACCATGACTGAAAACCAGCGCGCTTCCAGTGAGCTTGAGGCATTGAGCCTGGTACAGCAAAAACTGGCTGCAGAACAAAAAGCAGCGCAAGAAGCAGAGCAACGCAAACTGGCTGAGCAAGAATATCTGAGTCTATGCGAAATTCGCGCCAATGCTGAGCAAGATGCTAATGTTGCCATCCAGGCCAGACTGCAAAGTGAAAAAGAAGCAACTGAGCTTGCCCATGCATTGGCTGTATCCGAGCAGCAAGCCACTGAGGCAGCGCAAGCTCGTGCTGAAGAACTGTTCATTCTGCAACAAGCAGAACAACAACGTGCAGAACTGGCTCAGCGCGAAATCATCACCATCCAGCAACAAAAACAGATGGAGATGGATAGCCTGCAAATGACTCAGGATGCCTTGCACCTCATTGAAGAGAAAATGGAAGCCGAGCGTCTGGTCATTACTGCGACAGAAGAACGCGTACGTCTTGAATCAGAATTGGCAGAACAAAGCAAGCAACGCGCAGAACAACTGCTGATCGCCAACGCACTGGAACAAGAAAAACTGGCACTGGAGCGCGAAATTGCAGAAGCAATCGCCCTGCAAATTGCTGCGGATGAGCAAGCACTGCCAGAATTGCGGGCCAAATTATTGGAAGAAAGCCAGCTTGAAACCCTGGAAGCGCAAAGACTTGAAAAAGAGCAAGCCCTGGCCGCCGCGATAGTTGCACGTGTTGAAGAAGAAAATACACTACTGGCCCACGCCGAGCAAGCCTTGGCAGCAGAGGCAGAATTGAAAGCCGAATTTGCATCAAAACTTCAAGTCGCTGAAATACAGCGACTTGAAAAAGAGCAAGCTTTGGCCGCAAGCTTTGCAGCACGTGCAGAAAAAGAGAGTAACTTGCTTGCACAAGCTGAACAAGCCTTGGCAGTAGAGACAGTATTACAAGCTGAGCTGACATCCAAACTGGAAGCTGCTGAAGCACAAAGGTTGGAAAAAGAGCAGGCGCTCAATGCAGCTATCGCCAAACGCATGGAAGAGCAAAGTGCTCTGCAAGCAAAACTTGAAGAACAATTGTCTCTCGAAGCTGCATTGAAAGAAGAATTGCAACAACAACTGACCGCGGTTGAAACGCAAACTCAGCAAAAACAACAAGCACTGGCAAATGCAGCAGCAAAACGTATTTCTGACGAAAAAGCCTTGCAAGCACAACTGGAAAAACAAGCTGCTGACGAAGCAGAACTGCAAGCCATGTTGCAACAACGTGCTGAGCAACAAGCTGCTGCCCAAGCCTTCATTGAGCAAGCGCTGGCATCAGCCAGGGAATGGCAAGAACAAAACAGACTGCAAATACAGCAACAACAAGAAGAATTGCAAGCTGAGGCAGAAATGGCAAAACAGACTCTGGAAGCTGAGCACCAGGAAGCCGAACAACTGGCCCAGGCACTGATCAGCAAACTGCTTAGCAATAGACAAACATCAGAAGAATGGCGTCAACAGGTTGAGCAAATGCTGGCAGCAGCACCAATCACCGTGGCTTACGATGCAACAGTTCAGCAAGATGAAGTACAAAAACGCTTCCGCCTGCGCCCATCTGTCATTGCTGGTTTGTTGTTGTGTGCTGGTATAGCAGGTTTTGCTGGCTTCAATAGCTTTGCCTTGAATGGAACTGCGGCTTCCCGCGCAGTTCCGCAAAAGACAGCTACGCTGGAACAAGTAGCACCAGCGCAAAAAGTGGATGCGGGCTTGCACATGACTTATGAATTGGCAACTCCCGCTGACACTGTTCCGGTTCAGGCTGAAGAGGGTAGCAAGGTTGCAGCGACACAACTGGCTTTTGCAGGTAATCGCTAAGCTAAAGAGCTGTCCAGACATAAAACAAAACGCCGCGCAATTTTGCGCGGCGTTTTGTTTTATGTCGAAAAATCAGTGAATTTGCGTTAATAATTATCGTAATTCCAAGGTCAAAAATTCTACCCCCTGTGCCTTGGATGACACCATATTGAATTGCGATAGCGATCCCTGGCCCAATAGTGGCTTGCAGGATTTGCAGACTACTGCCGTCACCTTACGTAATTCAAACGGGCCTACCTTCATATTATCGATAGTGACGATGCGGGCTTGTACATTTCTGCCGTCAGCGGTCTGCATGTTGACGAGCGGCTTCACCACCTTGTAGGTCGCTTTGGAATTGCTGAGCATGTCGTCATTGAGGGTGGTTTTGGTGGCCCCTGTGTCGACCATGAATGCTTCTATCTTGTTGTCGCCGAGTTTTACGGGAGCATAAAAATGCTCTTTTGTTTTGGGCAGACGCATGCTCTTTGCTGTTGCAGTACTGGCTTGCCCCTGGCGTTCCAGTGATGATTCTATGGCGATGCGTTGACCGTCAAAATAGTGATTGTGTCCCTGTGCTTCCAGTGATGAATCAAAAGAGGCGAGCAGGGTCAATGCTTCAAATTCACGTTTGCGCATGACCAGGTATTTGGCGACGTCGCCGCGCACATTGACTAAATTGGGCAGTATGGCCAGGGTTTTATAACCCCAGTCTATGGCTTCATCGACGCGTCCGGTTTTTGCCAGGCTTTCTGAGTAAGCGGCGAACAGATCATAGGTGCCTTCACCCATGCTGATGGCTTTTTCGGCCTGAACTATGCTGGCTTCTGGCTTGTCTGCCCAATGATAAGTGATCGCCAGACTGGCGATGGCTTTTGCATCAGTGGGACGCATTTTGATGTACTGGTTCCAGTTTTTTTCTGCGCAATCATAGCTGCGTACTTGCATGCACTTTACGGCACCATCTTTATAGGCTGAGGGTGGATAGGTTTCGGCAAAAGCGGGCAGGCTGATTACTGCGCAGGCCGCGAGCAGGGCTGGGAAATTGTTACGCATGAATTTATTTGTCTTTAAGAGCCCTGAAAATGGCGGCAATTGTAACATTTAAACTTTTTTGTAACAGCTTACGTTTGTGAATGAAAGCGAAACATGTCGACTATATTGAGTCTGTTGTTGCTGCATGAGTCTGACACAGGATGCGTGGGATCAGGGATTTAAGTTTCTTTCGCTTCCTGTAGCGCAATCACAATAACAAACCCACCTTCAGCGTGATTGTAGATGCGTAATTTGCCACCATGGCTTTTGATGATGCGGTCAACGATGGCAAGGCCCAGGCCAGAACCATTGGCCTGACTGCGCGAGGCGTCGCCACGGGTGAACGGGCGCAGCAGGCGTACCAGATCCTGCTCTGCCACGCCTAGTCCGTGATCGCGGAAGCTGATTTGTATGGACAGCTTTCTATCCTTGTTCTTGCGGGAGCATTGCACATCAAGCGTGATGACGGGTGAGCCTGGGGTCTTACCATAACGGCAGGCATTTTCTACTATATTGTTGAACAGGCGCCTTAGTTCAGTCAGGTTGCCATTGACATAGATGTCAGGCGTGATAGCGGTGCGCAGACGCAGATTTTGAAAGCGGAAGGCTTCATCCATGACTTGTTGCATGACTTCGCTGATGTTGATGCGCTCGAATTCTACTTTATCTAGCGGTTTGGCATAATCAAGGAATTGGCTGATGATGTCATCCATTTGCTGCAGATCGGACTGCATGCCGGTCCTGGCATCATCATTAAGGCTGGCCATTTCGACTTCCAGTTGCATGCGTGCCAGCGGAGTGCGCAAGTCATGTGAAATACCTGCCAGAATGATGGAGCGGTCAGTTTCTATCCTGACCAGATCTTCCATCATGGTATTGAAACTGACGTTGGTTTCGCGGATTTCTTTCGGGCCCTTCTGTGGCAAGGGCGGCGGTTGCTTACCCTTGGCGACGGCGCGGGCAGCATTGCTGAGGCGTGACAGCGGATCATTGATGAGCTTGGAAATGATGGCTGCACCCAGTAGCGTTAAAAACAGGGTAAGGATAGCCCAACTGAATAACTGCTGACCTATGGGCGGATCCAGCCTGTCCTGTTCTAGTCTTAGCCAGTAATGATCGTCTTCAATATCAAAGCTGATCCAGAAGCCGCTTATATCATTCAGTTTGCTGGCAAAGCGGGTGTTATTACCCAGGCCTCGCAACATCAAAGGCCGGGATTCGAGAAAGAAGGGGGTAGCTTCTGGTTCTTCTATGCGGTCAGTATCTTCCAGCAGGTAGATCTGCACCCCTTCTTTATTGGCCAGGTCACGCAATAGTTCCTGCCGTTTTTCAGGGGCGGAGTGGGTGAGGGCAGCACGGGTGATGGTGACGATGGAGACGATTTGCGCCGCCATCTGCTGGGCTCTTGGTGCTGTCTCAAGCGTACGGAAATTGGACATCCATGCAAGCATGCTGGCGGTGACGAGTACAGCCAGCATGAGGAAGGTGCGCCAGAACAGTCCGCTTTTTAGCCATTCCAGACTGTTGAGGTAGTCACGCATTCAAATTTTGCAAAGAATTCAATGAGGAAAGTGCAAAAGTATTTCAACTCTTAATGCGACTGACCATCAGGGATGAACACATAGCCCAGTCCCCATACTGTTTGTATATAGAGAGGGTTGCTGGGGTCGGGTTCTATCAGCTTGCGCAGGCGGGAAATTTGCACGTCCAGGCTACGGTCAAATACTTCATATTCGCGACCACGTGCGAGTTCCATGAGTTTTTCTCTGGAGAGTGGCTGGCGGGCATGGCGTGCGAAGACTTTTAATACTGAAAACTCACCTGTCGTTAATGAAATATTGTCATTGTGCTTTTTCAGGGTACGGGTGCCCAGATCAAGGACAAAATCACCAAAAGCAAAGGTTTGCGGGCCGTCAGACGGTGCGCCTGGCAGCTCGTCCGGGGCTTTGCGCCTGAGCACGGCATTGATACGTGCCACCAGTTCGCGTGGGCTGAATGGTTTGGGCAGGTAATCATCCGCACCCATTTCGAGGCCGATGATGCGATCAACTTCTTCGCCTTTGGCGGTTAGCATGATGATGGGAGTTTTGTCACCGGCGCCACGCAGGCGGCGGCAGATGGCCAGACCATCTTCGCCAGGAAGCATCAGGTCAAGTACCAGCATGTCATAGCGTTCACGTATCCAGAGTTTATTCATGGCCTGAGCGTTTTCTGCACTGACGACTTGAAAGCCTTGTTCAGTCAGATAGCGGCGCAGTAGATCGCGCAAACGTAGGTCATCATCAACCACCAGGATTTTGGCCTTGGGGTTGCTGGTATTGGTGTTGGTAGAGTCTGGGGTAGGGGGCGTAGTGTTCATGGGCTTAATAGTACTGTCATAGAGTGAGCTTGCAAACAAAATTAATATTCTGGATTACAAACTGTTACACACTTTACGGAATTGGACTGCGCATTTGAGGAGGCTATCGTAAACTAAATTCATACAATTTGATGCTAGCTTGCCACGGGTATTTACGCATAGAATTGCAATCCATTTATATGTTTTTACTTGCCTCATCGTTTTTGCTCGTAAGCCATCCGTTTTAAGTCGATGAATATACCGTACAAAAAAATTTCTGTCCTGATGTTGTCGCTGGTCGTGGCTGGCAGCGCTATGGCAGATAATAAAGGTAGTGGTGGTTCGGCTATGTGGAGTCGACTTAATGGACAACAAAAGAATGATGCAGTGCGCAAAGAAGAAAAGCAGCGCGAACGACAACTCAACAAGCAGGCTCAAAAAAATAGTTTGCTTGAGCGCTGCAATGACGCGCGCCACATAGGTGAACGCGCTTGCGGCACTGCTGAAGACAGCAAAAAACCTGGCCGTCTCACGCCAGAAGAAAAGCGTGCTTTGCGTCGTCAAATTCAAGATGTCGGACATGAACTGTATCGTCCGGCCCGCTAGTTCTTACCGGCTTCAAAAGATCAGCGTCTGTTCTGTTTCATGATCTTTTGCTGCTCGCGCTGCCAGTCTTTTTCTTTCTCGGTATCGCGCTTGTCATGCTGCTTTTTACCTTTGGCCAGGCCGATCTGACATTTGATGCGCCCCTTGGTGAAATGCAGGTTCAACGGCACCATGGTGTAGCCAGAACGCTCCACTTTGCCTATCAGTTTGCTGATTTCCGCCGCATTTAACAATAATTTACGTGTTCGGACAGAGTCAGGATGAATGTGTGTCGACGCCGTCGGCAAAGCGCCAATATGGGCACCAAACAAGAAGATCTCGCCATTCTTGACAATGACATAGGCTTCTTTCAGCTGCGCTCGACCTGCGCGTATGGCTTTGACTTCCCAGCCTTGCAGGACGATGCCGGCTTCGTATTGCTCCTCGATGAAATAATCGTGGAATGCTTTTTTATTATCAGCGATGCTCATGTAGGATGAAAATTGGTCAAATTAGAGTGTGGAAATGCATGAATGCATTTTGGTACTGCTTATGACTCGGTTAAAATGCGAACCTGTGATTCTACCAAATGGTTCTTCTTGATGGCAGTTGTACATAAAACAGTTTTTGTAGCTTACAGCACAGAGCAAATGTTTGCTCTGGTTGATCAGGTAGAAAATTACCCTCAATTTCTGCCATGGTGCGGCGAGGTAAGAGTGGCTGAGCGTACTGATCATGAATTGGTTGCTACGCTTTCTATTAACTATCATGGCTTAAAGCAACACTTTACGACCAGGAATAGTAATCAGCGCCCGCATTCTATTGAAATGAGTCTGGTCGAAGGGCCTTTCAAGCAATTGTCAGGTTGCTGGAAATTTACCGAACTGCGTGCAGACGCATGCAAAATTGAATTCGAGCTGAACTATGAATTTTCCAGCAAATTACTTGAACATCTGATTGGGCCGGTTTTTTCCAAAATCGCCAATAGTTTTGTTGATTCTTTCTGTGCCCGTGCCGAGGCATTGTATGGTTGAGCAGACTAACATGCATGTCCAGGTTTGTTATGTCGGACAGGATAAAACAAGCTTACTGGATTTGCGTGTGGCCGTTGATGCCACAATACTGCAAGTGATACAGCAAAGCGGCATTATACAAATTCATCCCGAGATTGATGTCAGCGTTCTCAAGGTTGGTGTTTTTGGCAAGCTGAAGACACTAGATAGTAATCTGCATGCAGGGGACAGGATAGAAATTTACCGCCCTTTGATTGCCGACCCTATGGAGGCACGCAGACGCAGGGCCAAAAAACAGGCGCAAACCTGACCTTTTCTGCTATTTGCAATCAGCCAGGGCTTTTTTCACTTCACTTGCTTCCTGCTGGCGTTCTGCATCGGTGAGTATGGATCGCTCGCCGTTTTTGTCAGTGCGGCTGAGGCGTGCGCCAGAATTCAGTGATTGCTGATAATTGCGGGCTCTTTCGCAATTCTTTGCCTTATCTGCTGCAGCCGTTTTTTCTTCTTCAGCCTTCTTATCTTTTTCAGCTTGTTCGGCGCGGCGCTTATTGAAGTCTTCGTTCTTGGTAGCTGTTGTTACCGGTTTTTCCAGTTTGGGTGCAGGCTGACTGGCAGAAGCGGCCTTATCATCTGCTGTTGGTGCTGGCGCAGCCTTGGGGACACCGCCGGGCGCTTTGAGGATTTTATCCTTGGGTACGGATTTAGGTGGCGGCATGTCTGAAAACTGCTTGTTGCCTTTTTCATCGAGCCAGACATATTGTGCATGGGCCATAGCACAGAACGCAAAAGACAGCAGAAGTGCAGAGCTTAGACGTGATATTCGTAAGATGGACATAATTTGCTTTCAAGAAAAACATGGGATTATGCAAGAGTTTTACACGGAGCAAGACGACTTCGCAAGTTTTCTGTATAATTCGGTTTTGCGCCTATAGGAAATACTATGCGTTTACTCCAAAAAGCACTCACGTTCGATGACGTGCTACTCGTCCCTGCATACTCGAACATACTCCCTAAAGATACCTCTCTTGCGACTAAACTGACTCGCAACATCAATCTGAATATCCCTTTGGTATCAGCTGCGATGGATACGGTCACTGAAGCGCGTCTGGCAATTGCCATGGCTCAAGAAGGTGGTATCGGTATTATCCACAAAAACTTGACGGCAAAAGAGCAAGCCCGCGAAGTTGCCAAGGTCAAGCGTTTTGAATCCGGTGTATTGCGTGATCCTATCACCATCCCGCCTAACATGAAAATCCGCGAGGTCATTGCGCTGTCGCAGCAACACGGCATCAGCGGTTTCCCAGTAGTTGAAGGCAAAACAGTGGTTGGCATTATCACTAACCGCGATTTGCGTTTTGAAGAAGAGCTGGACGCAGAGGCACGCGCCAAAATGACGCCACGTGAAAAACTCGTCTACGTCAATGAAACAGCAGATCTGGCAGAAGCCAAGCGACTGATGAACAAGCACCGCCTGGAGCGTGTGCTGGTTGTCAACGAGGCATTTGAGCTGCGTGGCCTGATTACTGTAAAAGATATCCAAAAATCAACAGAACATCCTTTCGCATCCAAAGATGACCAGGGTAAATTGCGCGTAGGCGCAGCTGTTGGCGTAGGTATTGATAACGAAGAACGTATTGATTTGCTGGCAAAAGCTGGTGTCGATGTCATCGTTGTTGATACTGCACATGGTCATTCCAAAGGTGTGCTGGACCGTGTACGCTGGGTGAAGACCAATTATCCGCATATTGAAGTCATCGGCGGCAATATTGCTACTGCTGCTGCTGCGCTGGCGCTGGTTGAGCATGGTGCAGATGCAGTCAAGGTTGGTATCGGCCCTGGTTCTATTTGTACTACGCGTATTGTTGCCGGTGTGGGTGTGCCGCAAATTACCGCGATTGCGAATGTGGCCAATGCGCTCAAAGGCACTGGCGTACCTTGTATCGCTGATGGTGGCGTACGCTTCTCTGGTGATGTCTCCAAGGCGCTGGCTGCTGGCGCATCCACGGTCATGATGGGCAGTATGTTTGCCGGTACTGAAGAAGCGCCTGGTGAAGTAATCCTGTTTCAGGGCCGTAGCTATAAATCTTATCGTGGCATGGGTAGTCTGGGTGCGATGGCAGATGGTTCCGCTGACCGCTATTTCCAGGATGCTGCCAATAATGCCGACAAATTGGTTCCTGAAGGCATAGAAGGTCGCGTACCCTACAAAGGTAGCGTTCTCGCTATCCTGTATCAATTAGTTGGTGGCGTTCGTTCGTCCATGGGGTATTGTGGTTGTGCTTCAATAGACGACTTGCATACCAAGTCTGAATTCGTAGAAATTACTTCTGCTGGTATGCGTGAATCACATGTTCATGACGTGCAAATCACAAAAGAAGCACCAAATTACCGTGCTGATTAATGTCTGAGAAGCGCTTGAGAAGCATGACCCGAATTGCGGATGCCTGGAGAGTGGAATGTCAACGAACTTAGATCGTTCCGGCCCAACGACAACGACACCTATCAGTTCGGGTTTTGAGCGCATGGTTTCGGAAAGGATGGAATTGCGCATAGGCCGCTTTGAACGACTTGGTATCAAGTTGTTCAAAGTTGCCAATTGCCTGGTCAGTTTTGGTAAGTTGGTGCCAAGGTTTGATCATCTGGTGCATTCCATTACTAACATGGAAGCCGAATTCTGTGATGCAATTCCACCAGTAGACGAAATCCTGGTCATACCTGACTTGCGCCTGCATGAGCATCTGGGTAAGCACCCCATGGTCGCAGGCCCGGCATCCATACGTTTCTTTGCTTCTCACCCCATCTTTGATCATGGCAGCCAATTGATTGGCAGCGTTATCCTGATCGATTATCAGCCACGTGATCTCGATGATGAAGAAAGGCAATCTCTCGCTGATCTTGCCTCCATGGTTGAACGCGAAATGGCTTTCAGTGCCTTGTACCAATCGCAACTCGAAGTCATCAAACAAAACCGTAATCTGAAGCGTGACTCGCTGATCGACCCTTTGCTGGGGACGTGGAACAAGTCTGCCATCATCCGTTCTTTGAAGCTGGAAATGGAGCGCTGTTCCAAGGCGATGAAGCCACTTGCTTTGCTGATTGCCAGTGTGGATCAGATGGAGCATTTGCGTGATTTGCATGGCATTGCCATTACCGACATGATACTGGTGAAGACCGTCAGCCGGATTCGTTCTTGCGTGCGCCCATTTGATGCACTGGGACGTTTTGGTACTGACTTATTGCTGGTAGTCTTGCCAGGTGCCTCACACCTGGTAGTGACAGCAGTAGGGGAGCGCATACGTGCTTCCGTACTTATGCACCCCGAAAAAATGAATGACGTGGATACGCCATTAACGATCAGCGCCGGTACCGCTTCAACTGATCTTTTCCCGGATGCCGAACCAGAAACTTTAATTAGCCTCGCAGAAAAAGCCCTGCTTTCCGCCAGAAATGCAGGAAACAATTGTGTTGTCCAGGCCACGCCTGCACAACCTGACATGATAATTTGATTTATGCACTCAAAAATTCTTATCCTTGATTTTGGTTCCCAAGTCACGCAATTGATCGCTCGCCGCGTTCGTGATGCAGGTGTTTTTTCTGAAGTTCATCCGTATGACGTCAGCGATGAGTTCATCAAAAATTATGGTGCTGCCGGTATTATTTTGTCCGGTGGCCCCAGCAGCGTAACCGAAGGCGATACTCCCCGCGCACCTATGGCCGTATTTGAGGCTGGTGTGCCAGTGCTGGGTATTTGCTACGGCATGCAAACCATGGCAGAACAACTCGGCGGCAAAGTCGAAAATGGTCATGTACGCGAATTTGGCTATGCCGAAGTGCGCGCACGCGGCCATACAGCCCTGTTCAAAGAAATCAATGACTTCGTTACTTCAGAAGGTCATGGCATGCTCAAGGTATGGATGAGCCATGGCGACAAGGTCAATGAAATGCCGCCAGGCTTTAAACTGATGGCCTCCACAGATAACTGCCCGATTGCTGCGATGGCAGATGAAGAGCGCCGTTTTTACGCCGTGCAATTCCATCCGGAAGTCACGCATACACTGCAGGGCGAGGCTATCCTCAGCCGCTTCGTGCATGAGATCTGTGGCTGTAAATCTGACTGGAACATGCCTGACTACATCTCCGAGGCCGTTGCTTCCATTCGCGCCCAGGTCGGTGATGATGAAGTCATTCTTGGTTTGTCTGGCGGTGTGGACAGCAGTGTTGCTGCCGCCCTGATACACCGTGCCATAGGCGATAAATTGACCTGCGTATTCGTTGATCATGGCCTGTTGCGTCTGGATGAGGGCAAGATGGTCATGGAAATGTTTGCCAATAATCTGGGTGTCAAAGTCATCCACGTTGATGCAACAGCACAGTTCATGGGTCACCTTGCCGGTGTTACTGATCCGGAAGCCAAACGCAAGATCATAGGCCGCGAATTTGTCGAAGTCTTCCAGGTTGAATCTGGCAAACTCAGCAATGCCAAATGGCTGGCGCAAGGCACGATTTACCCTGATGTCATCGAGAGTGCTGGCAAAGGCAAAAAAGGCTCGCACACCATCAAGAGCCATCATAACGTCGGCGGCTTGCCCGACACCCTGAATCTGAAATTGCTGGAACCCCTGCGTGAACTGTTCAAGGACGAAGTGCGCAAGCTTGGTGTAGCCCTGGGGCTGCCGCACAGCATGGTATACCGCCATCCTTTCCCTGGCCCTGGCCTGGGCGTGCGTATTCTTGGTGAAGTGAAGAAGGAGTTTGCCGACCTGTTGCGTCGTGCTGACGCTATCTTCATCGAAGAACTACGTAACACCATGGTTGATCCAAATGCAGAAAAACTGCAAAGCTGGTATGACGCCACCAGCCAGGCATTCGCGGTGTTCTTGCCAGTCAAATCCGTAGGCGTCATGGGTGACGGTCGCACTTATGAATACGTAGTTGCTTTACGCGCAGTACAGACCCAGGACTTCATGACAGCCCACTGGGCACATTTGCCACACGAGTTGCTGGGCAAGGTATCCAACCGCATCATCAACGAAGTGCGTGGCATCAACCGCGTGGTGTATGACATCTCAGGCAAGCCGCCTGCGACGATAGAATGGGAATGATTTCAGGTCTGGCAGCATCAGGTAGCTAAAAGCACAAAACACAAAAAGCCCGCATTATTGCGGGCTTTTTGTGTTTTTAACTGGGTGCGTCCCAGTGCTGACTAGATAGTCAATTGAGACATGTATGTGTAACTCTGAAGATATTTAGCGACATATGTCACTTCTATGCTTATTTGTTAATGGGTAACATTTATTTGAGTTTCATTTTGAAATTAATAAATTTCAAAAAATCTATTAATTTTGATAATTTAATTATTAAATTTATTATTAAAAAATATAATACTCTGTGCGTGGATTGATAAAATGATTTGCTCGTAAAAGTTGAGATGCCAAATTCGAATTTGACGTTGATTTGTACGACATTTGCTGTACAGCAAAGCGTCCCATTTGTTGGTTTTTCTATTGAAATGAGGCGCATCAGTTACAGAAGCGGGCAATTCTATAACCAAATCCGGAAAGGGTTTCACCATGCTCAGCAGCCAGCAACTTACGGCCATGAAAGTACAGGGCCGTACTATCAGTAAAGCCAGCATTACAGATGATGAACTTGGTCCACTTAAGTTATTGGCAGGCAAGTGGCGCAATGTGAATGGTCTGGAAGGACATGGCTGGAACATGATTGCCTTGCCATTTATAGCACCCGCGCCAGCTAAAACGGACTTCCGGCTTTTATTGAATCAGTATAACGAAGAGCTTGACTTTACTTTGGTGGATAAGGGTGTGCCCAATCGCGGTATCAGCCAGACTGCGAATGGTCCTGTGAATTCAGATCAGTTCCTGGCTGCTTTGCGCTATCAGCAATCCATCACACAGATCGCTGCTGAGGATTTTCCTGTCAGTGGTCTGGCTGGCAAGCCTGGAGCCGCTATCCATTTTGAACCTGGCTTATGGCTGCATATGGCCAATCATGTCTCGACTGGACATGATATCGCTCGTATATCCAGTATCCCTCACGGGGATTCGGTACTGGCACTGGGGCAGCATACCGAAATTGACGGAGCACCCGTGATTCGTGAAGTGAATAGCTTGCCTATAGGCGTCCCGCATAGCCTGAGATCTCCTTATCTGGCACCTTACAATCATTTTCATACACATTTGTTTCAGGGCCTGTTTGATCCCACCTTGCCAAATGCCTTGCTCAATGCAGCAAATCAAGGAGTGAATATCAAAAAAACCACAATTTTGACTGTGGATACCGCCATTGAGACTGGCGGCATTCACAATACGCCTTTCGTGGTGAAGCAGGCTAATGCGGCCACCATGAAGTCCATGTTCTGGATACAGGAAATTCTGGATAGTAATAATCAACCTAAGATGCGGCTGCAGTATTCGCAGATTGTGATGCTGGAATTCTTCCCTCGCGCTGATGGCAAGCCAGGCAAGATTGAGTGGCCGCATATTAGTATCAATACCTTGGAAAAAATCAGCTAGTACTGCACCAGTCTATTTGGAAGATTGCGCAAAGCAAGTGACTTGCTTTGCGTTTTCGGAAGAGTGGGGCCGCTCGGCATCTACGCAGCAATAAGCTTGCCGGAGAACTTCATCGTGAACAGCGCTAAAGATTTTGGAAGAAATCAAACTGCTTCTCCAGGCTTCAACATTCAAAGATGTATGGTCAATTCGACCATTCTAAAGCATGTCAAGATAGATGATGCAATGCAAGTGCATGCTCTAATTGCTCCGATCATCCCAACGCACGCCTAGCAGTTTGCAGAGGCAATGAGGCGCATTGTTTGATAAATGCAATGTCTTTTTTGTAAAAATACAAAAAAGCTTAACTGATTGTGCCGGGACTTCATTGAAGTCAGAAGGCCAACAAGCTGCTCCGTGGTATCATGTGCCCCTTTTGCGTTCCAAAAACGCGTTAAAATTTCATACAGCGTATTTTTCTTGCGCTGTAAAAGAGAATGGCTTTGTCAAAAGCCTTGCCTATGCAGCCTTTAAGTCGCTGCTGACAATCATGCGGGAATAAGACGTGACTTATAGCGTCAAAGAAATTTTTTATACTCTACAAGGTGAGGGCAATCATGCCGGACGCCCGGCGGTGTTTTGCCGTTTTTCTGGTTGCAATTTGTGGTCGGGACGGGAGGAGGACAGGTCAACTGCGGTTTGCCAGTTTTGTGATACCGATTTTGTCGGCACGGACGGCGAGGGTGGTGGCAAGTTCAAGCAGGCTGAAGCGCTGGCTGCGACGATCAACGCTTTATGGCCAGTGTCCTATACTGCAAGTAAGTATGTGGTATTTACGGGGGGAGAACCTCTGTTGCAACTTGATGCCGTCCTGATTGATGCCATGCACGCAGTTGGCTTTGAGATTGCCATAGAAACCAATGGCACTTTGCCTGTTCCTGCAGGCGTGGACTGGATTTGTGTCAGCCCTAAAATGGGCTCAGAACTGGTTGTACGCAAGGGCAGTGAGTTGAAAGTGGTGATCCCGCAGTTTGGTCAGGATATGGCGGCATATGCAAATCTTGATTTTGAACATTACTTTGTACAAGCCATGGACGGCCCTTTAAGAGACGATAATTTGCGTCTCGCAGTTGAATTCTGCAAACAGCATCCGCAATGGAAGCTCAGTTTGCAAACCCATAAACTATTACAGATTCCTTGAGTTTTCATGTTAACGATTACCAGAAAGTTGGAATTCGATGCAGGTCATCGTATTCCCGATCACGGCAGCCAGTGTCGAAATTTGCACGGTCACCGCTATACCTTGCAAATTACCTTGACTGGCGATGTCGTCCAGAAGGATGGCGAGTCGGATAACGGCATGATCATGGATTTTGGTGATATCAAGGCGCTGGCCAATGAGCATCTGGTGAACTTGTGGGACCATTCCTTCATCGTCTACGAGAAGGACTACATCATCAAGAATTTCCTGGAAAAGCTGCCAGGCCACAAGACTGTGGTGATAGATCGCGTACCGACAGTAGAAAATCTGGCCAAGATCGCCTTCGATATTTTGAAAGTGGTTTATCACGGCAGATTTGGGCGTACCCTGGAACTGACCAAGGTTACCCTCTACGAAACACCTAATTGCTGGGCAGAGATAGACGGATAATGGCCGACGAGCAAAATCTGCCACCGTACGGTGAGCAGAACCAGCAGAGCCTGCGTGACATCCAGTTCATGCAGGCGGCCTACCAGCAAGCCCTGTTGGCCTGGAACGAGGGTGAGGTGCCAGTCGGTGCCGTAGTCGTCAAGGATGGCGTGATCATCTCCAGTGGTTATAACCGCCCCATCGGCAAACATGACCCAACTGCCCACGCCGAAATCATGGCCCTGCGCGCAGCGGCTGAGTTAATCGGTAATTACCGTCTGCCTGGATGTGAACTCTACGTTACTCTTGAGCCTTGCATGATGTGTGCAGGAGCGATGATGCACGCCAGACTGGCGCGCGTCATTTATGCAGCCAGTGACCCCAAGACAGGTGTGGCAGGTTCATTGTTGAATGTGTTTGAACATGGGCAATTGAATCATCACACGCAAGTGACTGGCGGTGTATTTGCAGACGAATGCGGCAGCTTGTTGAGGGATTTTTTTGCTCACAGGCGTGCAACAGCGGCACAAAAGAAACTGCTTGCCAACAATAGCAACACCTTCCCCACACAAGATTGAACACACCATGCCTGAACAAAGCGTGCAAACCATCGCCATTATTGCCCCCAGTGGAGCGCCTCTGGATGACAGCCTGATTGAACGTGGCTTGCAGCGTCTGGCCGGGCAGGGGTTTAGGGTGCATAGTTATTATCAGGCTGATGCCAAGTTCCAGCGCTTTGGTGCGACTGACGCAGAGCGTGCCAGGCAGATTCATGAAGCTGCGCAGAATCCTGATGTGCAGATAGTGATGGCCTTGCGTGGTAGTTATGGCATGTCAAGGTTGATGCCCTTGCTTGATTTCGATTTACTGGCAAACAGCGGCAAGTGTTTTGTCGGTTACAGTGACTTCACTCTGGTTCATCTGGCAATGCTGGCACGTGGCCGTACCAGTATTGCCGGCCCTATGTTATGCGATGATTACATACGCGAACAGCCAGTTGAATATACGCTGCAGCAATTCAAGGCATGTGTCGGCAATACTACGCACACAGTTGAATTTGAAACTGAAGCGGGCCAAGTATTGCATGTGCAGGGCAAACTATGGGGGGGAAACCTGGCCATGCTGACGCATGCGGTTGGCACACCCTATTGGACAGAGCTTGAAGATGGCATTTTGTTCCTGGAAGATATCGGTGAACACCCATACCGCATAGAGCGCATGTTGCTGCAACTGCATTTTGCCGGTGTGCTGAGCAAGCAAAAAGCCATTGTACTCGGCGACTTTTCTGCTTACAAACTGGCTGCGCATGATAACGGCTACGACTTCAATGCCATGCTTGCTTACATCCGTAGTTTGATCGATGTGCCGGTCATCACTGGTTTGCCATTTGGTCATACTTCGACCCGTGCCAGCCTGGTGGTTGGTAGTGATGCGCAACTGAATGTGAACCAGGGGCAGGCAAGTTTGAATATGCACTACTCTTTGTGAATTTCCATATTTAAAAAGCCCGCTCGTCAAACTGACGAGCGGGCTTTCTTATTCGTACTTCTTGGTTACTAATTAATCAGCTGCATAGATATCGTTGTCTTTGGTTTCTTTGATGAACAAGAGACCAATGACAAATGTCGCTGAGGCGATGATGATTGGGTACCACAGGCCGTAGTAAATATCACCTTTGAAGGCAACCAGCGCAAATGCCGTGGTTGGCAGCAAGCCACCGAACCAGCCATTGCCAATGTGGTATGGCAGGGACATCGATGTATAGCGTATGCGGGTCGGGAACATTTCTACCAGCATGGCTGCGATAGGGCCGTAAACCATAGTGACATACAGAACCAGGATGACCAGCAAGAGCAAAACCATAGGCTTGTTAATTTGAGCAGGGTCAGCTTTGGCAGGGTAGCCTGCAGCTTTAATTGCTTCAGCCAGATCTTTGGAGAAAGCCTTGTCTTTTGCAGCGGCTTCGTCTTTTGGCAAACCTTTGGCGTTGTAGGAGGTAATGACTTTTTCACCGACTTTAACGGAGGCAATTGTTCCTGATGCAGCAATTTCGTTCGAGTAGTTGACTGAAGCAGCTGCCAGTTTGGCCTTCACGATATCGCAGGAAGAAGTAAATTTCTTCGTGCCGGTAGGATTGAACTGGAACTGGCAATCATCCGGATCTGCAGTTACCACGACTGGCGCATTTTTCAATGCAGTTTCCAGTGCAGGGTTGGCATAGTGAGTCAATGCATTGAAGATAGGGAAGTAAGTCACTGCTGCAATCAGACAACCTGCCAGAATGATAGGTTTGCGGCCGATCTTATCGGACAAAGAACCAAATACGATAAAGAACGGTGTGCCAATGACCAGCGATGCTGCAATCAGAATGTTGGCAGTCGGACCGTCCACTTTCAGGGTTTGCTGCAGGAAGAACAAGGCATAGAACTGACCCGTATACCAGACTACTGCCTGGCCAGCTGTCAGACCCAGCAATGCAAGTATAACGATCTTCAGGTTTTTCCATTGGCCGAAGGATTCTGTCAAAGGCGCCTTGGAAGTTTTGCCTTCAGCTTTCATTTTTGCAAAAGCCGGAGATTCATTCATGGACAAGCGGATCCAGACTGAAATTGCCAGCAGGAAAACCGAGACCAGGAAAGGAACGCGCCAACCCCAGCTGGCAAATTCTTCTTCACCAATTGCAGTGCGTGTACCCAGAATCACCATCAGGGACAAGAACAGGCCCAGCGTAGCTGTAGTCTGTATCCATGCAGTGAAGGCACCACGCTTGCCGTGTGGCGCATGTTCTGCCACATAAGTTGCAGCACCACCATATTCACCGCCGAGCGCCAGACCTTGCAGAATACGCAAAGTGATCAGGATAACCGGTGCTGCGATACCTATCGTTGCGTAGTTGGGTAGCAGGCCCACGCAGAAGGTGGAGGCACCCATGATCAGAATGGTGACCAGGAAGGTGTACTTGCGGCCTATCATATCGCCAAGGCGGCCGAATACCAGTGCGCCGAAGGGACGTACGATAAAGCCTGCCGCAAATGCCAGCAAAGCAAAGATGAAGGCAGTATTGGGGTCAGTGCCGGCGAAGAACTGTTTGGCAATGATGGATGCGAGTGAGCCGTATAGATAAAAGTCGTACCATTCAAAGACGGTGCCCAGAGAAGACGCAAAAATAACCTTGCGTTCTTCGGATGTCATGCCGCCTGACGTTGCGATAGGTGCTGTCGCCATGCTTGTCTCCTGTATTTTAAGTATATTAAGTTTGCTAAAAAAATGGTCAAAAACACACAATCACATTTCCGACATAATTTTTATTGCAAGCAAAGTGTGCAAGCTGAAACTTACGGCATGCTTGCTCGAAACTTACAGAAACTTACGAAAGAGATACGTTCAATATGTAAAGAAGAGCAATATTGAAGAGTAGAATTGGATGAAATAAATTTACGAACGGTCGTACTAAAATGTGATATTCTAGTTTTTGAGCTTGATCCATGTGTTCTTAAAGCAATTCGATTCAAGCAAAAAGGGCTATGGAAGTTTGTTCCTGTATCTTGATTTGCAAAGGACAAATTACTACTTATGATGGTATCAGCAGTTCCAGCCTGTACACATACTTATATTAACTAGGAGATCTACATGTCTGACGCAGTTATCGTATCCACCGCTCGTACCGGCCTGGCAAAATCCTGGAAAGGTGCCTTCAATATGACGCATGGTGCCACCATGGGCGGCCATGTGCTGAATGCAGCCATTACCCGCGCAAAAATTGAGGCAGGTGAAGTGGAAGATGTCATCATGGGTTGCGCCACGCCAGAAGGCGCGACTGGCAGCAATATTGCCCGTCAGATCGCTTTGCGCGCAGGTTGCCCTGTGACCACAGCTGGCATGACAGTCAATCGTTTTTGTTCTTCCGGCTTGCAGACGATTGCTCTGGCTGCACAGAGAATCATCGCAGGTGAAGGCGATGTCTACGCAGCAGGCGGTGTTGAATCTATTTCTTGCGTGCAAAACGAAGCCAATAGCCACATGATCGTTGAAACCTGGTTGAAGCAACACAAGCCAGAAGTCTACTGGCCCATGTTGCAAACAGCAGAAACCGTCGCCAAGCGTTATGGTATCCCACGCGAACGTCAGGATGAATACGGCGTGCAAAGCCAGTTGCGCGCTGCGGCTGCCCAGGCTGCAGGCCTGTTTGATGCTGAGATCGTACCTATGACGACTGTCATGGGCGTTGCAGATAAAGCGACTGGCATGCTGGTTACCAAGGAAGTCACTATTTCCGCCGATGAAGGCATACGTGCTGATACCACGCTCGAAGGCGTCTCTAAAATCCGTACTGCAGTGCCAGGTGGTGTTATTACCGCTGGCAATGCCAGTCAGTTCTCTGACGGTGCATCTGTTGCCATCCTGATGAACAGCAAACTGGCAGAATCCAGGGGCCTGCAACCATTGGGTATTTTCCGTGGTTTTGCGATTGCAGGATGCGAGCCAGATGAAATGGGTATAGGTCCGGTCTTTGCCATTCCAAAATTATTGAAAAAAGCTGGCCTCAAAGTTGAAGACATAGGCTTGTGGGAATTGAATGAGGCATTTGCCGTACAAGTCTTGTATTGTGCAGACAAACTCGGCATCCCTATGGATAAATTGAATGTCAATGGCGGCGCGATTGCCGTGGGCCATCCCTATGGTGTCTCAGGCGCGCGTCTGACTGGTCATGCGCTGATAGAAGGCAAGCGCCGTGGTGCAAAATATGTGGTTGTCACCATGTGTATTGGCGGCGGCCAGGGCGCTGCAGGCTTGTTTGAAGTAGTCTAAGCTGGATGCATGTCAGGTGCCCGGACTGCATGATGCTGTCATGCGGTTTGGGCAAAATAGGTGTCTCATCTTTTTTGTCCAGATAAAGCCATGCAATCTAAAATTCTTTCCCGCCGTGACCTCGAATTCATGCTGTATGAATGGCTGAACGTAGAATCACTGAATCAGAGGCCACGTTTCGCCGACCATAGCCGCGAAACTTTCAATGCCGCCCTTGATACCTGCGAACAAATAGCGACTGATCTGTTCGCTACCCACAATAAAAAAAATGACCAGCAGGAGCCGCACTTCGATGGCGAAGAAGTGCACATGATTCCTGAAGTGAAGACGGCCCTGAAAGCATTTTGCGAAGCGGGCCTGATGGCGGCAGGGCAGGACTTTGATGTCGGTGGCATGCAGTTGCCCTGCGTCGTTGAAAAAGCTGGCTTTGCTTACTTCAAAGGAGCGAATGTCGGGACGGCATCTTATCCCTTCCTGACCATAGGCAATGCCAATACCTTGCTTAAATGCGGTACGCCTGAGCAAATAGAAACCTTCGTCAAACCCATGTTGGAAGGCCGTTTCTTTGGCACCATGTGTTTGTCTGAACCGCAAGCTGGTTCCAGCCTGTCTGATATCGTTACCAGAGCAGAGCCACAAGAAGATGGCACTTATAGACTGACCGGTAACAAGATGTGGATATCGGCCGGCGAGCATGAGCTGGCCGAGAATATCGTGCATCTGGTGCTTGCCAAAGTGCCGGATGCAAATGGCAAGCTGATACCTGGCGTCAAAGGCATTTCACTTTTCATCGTACCCAAAAAACTGGTGAATGCCGATGGCAGCCTGGGGGAGCGCAATGACGTGGTGCTGGCTGGCTTGAATCACAAAATGGGCTATCGCGGCACCACCAATTGCCTGTTGAATTTTGGTGAAGGAAAATTCAAGCCAGAAGGCAAAGCAGGTGCGATAGGTTATCTGGTGGGTACCTTGCACCGTGGCATGGCAAACATGTTTCACATGATGAACGAGGCACGCATAGGTGTCGGCCTGGGTGCAGTCATGCTGGGTTATACCGGTTATCTGCATGCGCTGGACTATGCCCGTAACCGCCCGCAGGGACGGGCGCCGCTGAACAAAGACCCGGCGGCACCGCAGGTTCCTATCATTGAACATACCGATGTCAAACGCATGTTGCTGGCACAAAAAGCTTATGTCGAAGGTGGCCTCGCATTGAATTTGTTCTGCGCCCGTTTGGTTGATGAAGAGCGTACCGCGCCATCGCCGGAAGCACGTACCCATGCTGCGCAGATGCTGGAAATATTGACGCCTATCGCCAAATCCTGGCCTTCGCAATGGTGTCTGGAAGCGAATAATCTCGCGATACAGGTGCATGGTGGTTATGGTTATACCCGTGAATACAATGTAGAACAGTTTTACCGCGATAATCGCCTTAATCCCATCCACGAAGGTACGCACGGCATACAGGGCCTGGATTTATTGGGTCGCAAAGTCGTTATGCAAGATGGCGCGGCGCTGGAAGCGCTGGGCGAAATCATGCACAAGACCCTGGCAAGGGCTGCTGCGCACCCTGAATTGCTGGCTTATACCAAATCACTGGCACGCGTATTGCAAAGATTGGCCAGCGTAACCCAGCAATTGCATGGAGTTGGTGATACCAACAAGACTCTGGCAAATGCCTCAGCTTATCTGGAAGTATTTGGCCATGCCGTGATTGCCTGGATGTGGCTGGAGCAAGCTACCTTGTGCCTGAATAAAGAAAATCATCATGATGCTGATTTCTATGCAGGCAAACTGCAGGCTTGTAAATACTTCTTCCACTGGGAATTACCACGCGTCCATCCACAACTGGATTTGTTGTCAAACATTGATATGACGACTTTCGAGATGCAGGATGCCTGGTTCTGAACCATAGTCTTGAAATAATCAAAAACACATAATAAACGATGCCCTTCCTGTCTGCGCAGACAGGTGGTGGCCGCACATACTGGAGACAAAAAATGAGCAAAGCAATTCGCACCGTACAACAATTATTTGATTTGCATGGCAAGACGGCACTGATCACTGGCGGCTCGCGTGGTCTGGGCCTGCAAATGGCAGAAGCGCTCGGTGAGCAGGGCGCTAAAGTTGTTTTGTCTTCACGCAAGCAATCTGACCTGGATGAAGCCGTCGCGCACCTGAAAAGCCGCGGCATTGATGCCAGCGCAATTGCTGCTGATCTATCGAAAGAAACTGCAGTGCAACCGCTGGTAGACGAGGCACTGGCCCGTCTGGGGCATATCGATATCCTCATCAATAATGCAGGCGCTACCTGGGGTGCGCCGGCGGAAGATTATCCAGTTGATGCCTGGGACAAGGTCATGAACCTGAACATCCGCAGTATCTTCATGATCTCGCAGGCAGTTGGCAAGCGCTCCATGATACCGCGCAAGTATGGTCGCATCATCAATATCGCTTCTATCGCTGGCCTGGCTGGCAATGCACCAGGCACCATGCAGACGATTGCCTATAACACTTCCAAGGCTGCGGTCATCAACTTCACCCGTACCCTGGCTGGTGAATGGGGTGTGCATGGCATTACGGTCAATGCGATTGCACCGGGATTTTTCCCCTCCAAAATGACCAAGGGAATACTGGAAAACCTGGGTGAAGAAAAACTTGCCAAAGAAGCGCCTTTGCAACGCATAGGTGATGATGAGGATTTAAAGGGCGTGGCCATGCTGTTTGCCAGCGATGCCGGCAAACATATAACAGGCCAAACCCTGGCAGTAGATGGTGGGGTATCTGCTGTATGACAGAGGCCACGTCTCCTGCGATGCTTCCCATTGCGCAACCAACGCCTGTATTGAATCCTTTTTTGCATGACCTGGGCGTCGAATTCCTGGAAATGGAAAACGGTCAGGCACGCCTGGCGCTGGATTTGACCGGGCGCCATATGAACAGCTGGCAAATTGCCCACGGCGGCGTGATCATGACCATGCTGGATGTGGTCATGGCTATGGCTGGCCGCTCAATGAGTAGTGACCTCAAGGGTGTCGTCACGGTAGAAATGAAAACCACTTTCCTGCAACCTGGCGGTGTACCGGGTGGCCGCATGGAAGCGCGGGGCAAGGCGTTCCATCAATCTACCACTATGTGTTTTTGCGAAGGTGAGGTCTGGAATGGTGATAAGTTGATTGCCAAAGCCATGGGCACATTCAAATATCTGCGACGTTTGAAGTCTGGCGAGAATATGAAAAAGCTCTACGGTAGTGACTGATTAAAAAATTGACGTCGTTTCTGCAAGTCCTATAAAAAAATAAATGGAGACCAATATGCAGCAGAGCCGCTTCGCCTTTCATTTTGCAGTACTTTTTTCAGCTTTAATTTGTGGACCATTTATGAGCACGTCTTTGGCACAAACTGCCTTGCCTGACGCAGAGGCAAGTGATCCACAAAAAATGGGTTGGATGCAAGGTTTCCCGCCTGCGCCTGACAAGCTCATCAAGTTTGGCAACGGCAGCAATTATCAGTTCCCTCGCACCCGCTGGTCGTTTTCGCATGGGCGTGAACTGGGGCCGACTAGCAATGTCTGGCATGGCGCTGGTCCTGTTTCAGTTTTACCTGTAGCTTTGCGTGATCTCGATAAACTGCGGTTTGCAGATGAAAAGGGCAGCGAGATTGGCTGGGCCGATATGCAGGCCCGCACTTATACCGACAGCATATTGGTGCTGCACAAGGGTAAGATCGTTTACGAGCGCTACCTTGGTATTACTAAAACTTACTTGCCGCATATCGCCATGTCGGTTACCAAATCCTTTGTCGGTACGCTGGCAGCGACTTTGGCTGCGGAAGGTAAGCTCGATCCCAGTACGCCTGTTACGCAATACATTCCCGAACTTAAAGACACCGCTTATGGTGATGCCACTGTGCGCCAAGTCATGGATATGACCATAGGTGTCCAGTATTCTGAAAATTACGCTGATCCTAAAGCTGAAGTCTGGGACTACGCCAGGTCAGGCGGCCTGCTGCCGACAGCACCAACTTATGACGGGCCTAAAACTTTTTATGATTTCCTGGTGAAATTGAAAAAAGAAGGCAAGCATGATGAAGCCTTTGCCTACAAGACCGTGAATGCGGAAGTGCTGGCCTGGATAGTCAAGCGGGCAACTGGACAAAATCTGTCCGATCTCTTGTCTGAACGTATCTGGCAAAAACTGGGTACCGAAAATGATGCCTATTTTTCTGTGGATAGTGTAGGCACAGAGCAAGGCGGGGGTGGCCTGAACCTGACACTGCGCGACATGGCACGCTTTGGCGAAATGATGCGCCTGAATGGCAAATTTAATGGCCAGCAAATCATTCCTGCCGCTGCAGTAGAAGATATACGCAAGGGCGCTGACCCGGCCAAATTTTCCAAGGCAGGTTATGCCACCTTGCCCGGTTATTCCTACCGCAATATGTGGTGGGTAGGGCATAACAGCCACCAGACATTTGAAGCCCGTGGCATACACGGACAACGTATTTACATCGACCCGGTGGCTGAAATGGTCATCGTTAAATTTTCTTCCCATCCCATTGCTGCCAATGGCGCGACTGACCCTGTCACTTACCGCGCCTTCCAGGCTTTGGCAAATCACTTGATGAAATGAGCAAATCATGACTACTAATTCTCAACTTTCTTATCAGCGTATCGTACTGGCCTCCCGCCCCAAAGGGCAGGTTGTGCCAGAAAATTTCCGCCTTGAATCCCTGCCTGTGCCAGAACTCAAGGATGGCGAACTACTGGTGCGTAATCACTATATGTCGCTTGACCCATACATGCGTGGCCGTATGGAAGACGTCAAGAGCTATGCCGCGCCGCAAGTCATAGGTGAAACCATGATAGGCGGCACCGTGGGTGAGGTGGTCGCTAGCAAGAATGCCAAATTCAATGTGGGTGACAAAGTCATAGGCATGCTGGGCTGGTCAGAAATGGGCGTGTCTGATGGCTTGTTGTTGCGTAAAGTCGATACGACGCATATTCCTTTATCTGCCTACCTGGGCTCAGTCGGTATGCCCGGTCTGACAGCCTGGTATGGCCTGACCCAGATCATGCAACCCAAGGCAGGCGAAACTATCGTGGTATCTGCTGCCAGCGGTGCAGTGGGCAGTGTAGTTGGTCAACTGGGCAAGCAACTGGGTTGCCGCGTGGTTGGTATAGCCGGTGGTGCAGATAAATGTGCTTATGTGGTCAATGAATTGGGCTTTGATGCATGCATAGACTACAAGGCAGGCAATCTGGAAGCTGACTTGGCCGCAGCGACGCCGGATGGTATTGATGCCGTGTTTGAAAACGTTGGTGGTGAAATCTTTGACGCCAGCCTGGCACGCATGAATGCCTTTGGCCGTATCGCCCTGTGCGGTTTGATTGCCGGTTATAACGGTGAGCAGTTGAGCATCAAAAATGCCCGCGTATTCCTGACCATGCGTTTGACCATGCGTGGCTTCATCGTCTCTGAGCACATGGATTTGTGGCCGCAAGGTTTGAAAGAACTGGGTGGCCTGGTTGCGACCGGTAAACTGAAGTTCCGCGAATCTGTTGCTGAAGGCATTGCTGCTGCACCAGAAGCATTCATTGGCCTGCTGAAAGGCAAGAACTTCGGCAAGCAGTTGGTGAAGCTGATCTAGTCATTGTCTAAACCAAAGGAGCGCAGAGCAACCATGTCCGATCTTATCTTCCATAATTTTGCAGTTTCTCCATTTTCAGAAAAAATCCGCCTGATTTTTGGATTTAAGCAATTGAGCTGGAAGTCTGTAACGGTACCCATCATCATGCCCAAGCCGGATGTGACGGCATTGACAGGTGGCTACCGACGTACGCCGATACTGCAAATCGGCGCAGATATTTATTGTGATACATCCCTGATTGCCGAGGTGCTTGAAAAAAGATCGCCTGCACCTGCTCTATACCCGGCTGCCATCAACGGCCTTGCACGCAACCTGGCGCAATGGGCGGATACTACGCTGTTCTGGACAGCAATCCCCTATGCATTTCAGCCAGCAGCCATTCCTTCCATATTCGGTAATATCAGTGCTGAAGAATTGCAGACCTTCAGCGCAGACCGTGCCACCATGCGTGGCAATATGCCACGCACCAGTATGGGCGAAGCCAAAGGGCAACTTTTAGAATACTTAAGTCGCCTGGAAAATATGCTCATTGGCGATGCGCCGTTTCTGCTGGGTACGCACGCCAGCATTGCTGATTTCTCTGTGTATCAGGCTTTGTGGCTGATACGACTGGCGCCAGCGATCAATCCTGTTTTCGACGCGTATCCAAAACTCTTGAAATGGATGGAGCAGGTAGCCGCTTTCGGGCATCACCAGTCTGAAGCGCTGAGCAGTGCAGAAGCATTGGACATCGCCAAAAATGCCCAGGGTTTTGATACGAATGGTCGTAACTTCGTTGACAGTCATGGCATAGCGCTGGGCGAGCAGGTTGCCATCATGCCGACTGACTATGCGCTGGACCCTGTCGTGGGGGAACTGGTGATTGCCAGCGAAAATGAATTGGCCGTGCGTCGTGCAGATGAACGGGCTGGAACTGTGGTTGTGCATTTCCCACGTGTAGGGTTCCAGATGAAACGCGCGAAATAACTGAATCAGAATAAACAAGTTTAATAAATTACATACAGGAGACAACATGAAAGTATTCAAAGACAGAGTAGCCGTAATCACCGGTGGTGCCAGCGGGTTTGGCCGTGAATTTGCGATTATTGGTGCACGCCTGGGCATGAAGCTGGTGCTGGCTGATGTGCAGCAAGACGCCCTGGATAAAACCAGGGCCGAGCTGGAAGCACAAGGAGCACAAGTGCTGGCCATGCGTTGCGATGTACGCCATGCAGAAGAGGTGCAGGCCCTGGCTGACGCCACCATGGAAAAATTTGGTGCTGTCCATCTGGTATTCAATAATGCTGGTGTCGGTTCCGGTGGTTTGATCTGGGAAAACACCCAGGCTGACTGGGATTGGGTCATAGGCGTCAATCTCTGGGGTGTCATTCATGGTGTGCGCATCTTCACCAACCTGATGCTGGAATGCGCAAAGAAAGACCCACAATTTGAAGGGCATATCGTCAACACGGCATCCATGGCGGGTTTGCTCAATGCGCCGACCATGGGTGTGTATAACGTCTCCAAGCATGCAGTAGTTTCTCTGTCAGAATCTTTGTATCAGGATTTAAAACTGGTTGAGGCACCGATAGGCGCCTCTGTACTGTGCCCTTATTTCGTACCTACCGGCATTTCACAATCGCATAGAAACCGCCCTGAAGATGTGCAAGGTTCTGCGCCAACCGCCAGCCAAAGAGCCGCTCAGGCCATGTCAGACAAGGCTGTTAATTCTGGCAAGGTGACCGCTGAAGAAGTGGCTGAAAACACTTTCAAGGCAATTGCTGATGAGCAGTTCTACATCTTTTCTCATCCTGGCGCTTTGGGTAATGTGCAGGAACGCATGGAAGACATCGTCCTCCAACGCAATCCTGGTGATCCTTACAAGGCAGCGCCGCATATCCGTGACATGCTCAGAGCCAAGCTCAAGGCCTGATTACCACTTTCAAGCATCAGGGAGAAGCATTGATGACAGCAGAGATACTAAGCAATCAGTTTGCCACGTTGGACAATGGAACCCGCCTGCATTTTGCCAGTGCGGGCGAGCGGGGCAAGCCATTGATCTTGTTCGTGCATGGCTTTCCAGAATTCTGGTACGAATGGTCGGCTCAACTAGCTGAGTTTGGACAGGATTATTTTGCCGTGGCACCGGATTTGCGGGGTTTCAATCTGTCAGACATGCCGTCTGATGTTGCTGCCTATAAGGCCAGGCATATCGTCGATGACTTACGTTTGCTGATTGCCCATCTCGGTTATCAGCAAGCCACAGTCGTCGCGCATGATTGGGGTGGTGCGGTATGCTGGAATATGGCGATTGCCCTGCCTGCCTTGTTTGAAAAGCTGATCATCATCAACTCACCGCATCCCTATCTATTCATGCAGGCATTGGCGACCGATCCTGCGCAAAGAACTTCCAGTGAATATATGAACTGGCTGCGCAATCCTGGTTCTGAAGAGGCACTCGCCAAAGATGATTTTGCCCTCATGGATGGCTTCTTCAATGGCATGGGGCAGGGTGAAGCAAGCTGGTTTGATGCAGTGACTCAGGCTGCTTATCATGCGTGTTGGGCGCGTGGTTTGGCTGGTGGTGTCAATTATTACCGCGCTTCGCCACTGCATCCGCCGACGGACAAAAATCCGGGGCCTTTGCAGTTGAATCTGAACCCGGCTGACTTCCAGGTGAAAGTACCTACCCGCGTCATCTGGGGTGAAAACGACAAGGCCTTGCCTAAGACCTTGCTGGATGGTATTGAGAATTTTGTTGATGACATTCAGATACAGCGCATTACAGAGGGTTCACATTGGGTTATCCATGAACAGCCCGAACGTGTTAACCGTCTTATCCGTCAATTTTTGCAGAGTTAGGGATTATGGCCAAAGCAGATTTTGCTTTCTTTCACCGCTTGCGGGTGCGCTGGTCAGAAGTTGATATGCAGGCCATCGTCTTCAATGGCAATTACCTCAATTATTTTGATGTAGCCTTTACCGAATACTGGCGTGCTACTGGCTTGCCGAATGTAATTGCCCAGGCAGCCGAGGGCAAGGAGTTGTTTGCCCGTAAATCCACCATTGAATACATGGCACCTGCCAGGTTTGATGATGAACTGGATATAGGCGTGCGTTGCGCCAGTATCGGTAGATCTTCTTTGCAGTTCATCCTCGAAATTTATCTTGGTGAAAACCATTTGATATCCGGTGAGCTGGTGTATGTCTATGCCGATACAGAAAAACGCAAGGCAGTTGCCGTCACAGATGCATGGCGTGCGATAATTTCATCCTTTGAAACGCAAGCGCCTGCCGATACCCGAACATGAATACTGAAAACCTCCGCCTGGTTATTGCTGACTGGGCTACTCTGCAAAAAGATGCCCAGGCGATACGCTATGAAGTCTTCGTCATTGAACAAAAAATCCCTGCTGAATTAGAGTGGGATGCTGCTGATGTGCAATGTGTGCATGCAGTTGCTTACGATGAAAATGACAAGGCAGTGGGAACGGGCCGCCTTTTACCTGATGCACATATTGGTCGCATGGCTGTGCTGGCAACGGCACGTGGCTTGGGTGTAGGTGCAAAGATTCTGCGGGCTTTGATGGTGGAGGCGCAGGCAAGAGGGGAGCCAGCGGTGCGTTTGAACGCGCAACAGTCCGCAGAAAATTTTTATCTCAAGGAAGGTTTTGCCCGTGATGGTGAAATTTTTGAAGAGGCTGGCATTCCCCATGTCAGCATGGCCTATCATTTCACCTGATTGAATGGGCTACGGCAAAGCAGCCTCAATTGCGTTAAGGGATAATTTTGCTGGGGTTCTGTCAATATTAAATGCCGTTCTGCATATGTGGCAGGGCGGCATTTTTACTTCAAGCTTTACGCGCATTGTCTTGCTGGGAGAAACTGATTTTTCCACTCAGTAATTGCCAGTACATGACCCAGTCCCCCATGAAAGAGAATAACGGTTGTTTGAACGAGGCCGGGCGGTTCTTTTCGAAAACAAAATGACCTATCCAGGCAAAGCCATAGCCGCAGATGGGGGCTGCCAGTAAATATCCAGCATGGCCGGTAACGATAAAGGTGGCGATACTCAAAATCACCAGGCTGCTTCCAAGAAAGTGCAATTGTCTGCAAGTTTTATTACTGTGTTCAGTCAGGTAAAAAGCATAAAACGCTGAAAAATCAGTATATTTTTCCGCCATTTTTGTCTCCCTCTCGCTTCCGTATCGCTCAATAGCTTTGTACAGATATGTTAGGACAAGTATCAACTTGATGTGAGTATTTTTCTAAATCTTCAAATGATTTATCAAATTGTCCATTGCGGCAGCGTAAATAATGGTAAATTGCAATATTGACATTGTAAAAATATCTACTATTATGCATGTTGATATATCTTTAAGAAATAACTATATATGATTTTTGCTACTAAGCATGGTCTTGCGATAGTTATATTTAATGGCATAAGTGTTTGAAGTTAAAAGCTTTATTTAAAGACACAATTTTTAATAATTTCCTTGTGGCATTAAAATTCGTGTGGCAATATGAGTTTGTCGAACAAACTTATGCAAGCCCTGAGCATTCAAACCAAGTCAAACATTTTTGCCGCTGACAACGTTTTTGGGGGAATCATGAACATCGAGAATTCGAAAGTCTCCACCCGCCTTATTACTGGCTTTGGCTTGGTTTTGAGTTTGTTGCTGGTTGTCCTGTTGCTGGGAACAACTTACATGGCGAAGATGCATCAGCGTCTCGAAGAAATCGCCAACGTCAATAATGTACAGTCCAAACTGGCATCAACCATGTATCTGACCGTGACCGAACGGGCGCTGGCTTTGCGCAATCTCATTTTATTGTCAGACGAAGCAGAAATTCAGATAGAAGTGAAAAGGATAGCCGCACAAAATAAGAAATATGCTGAGGCTGAAGATAAACTCACGCAGATGCTGAGAGCGGACCCAAATGCCACGCCAGAGCAAATTGCCTTGCTGGGTAAGATCAGGGATCAGGCAAAATTATCAGAACCTTTTATCACTAAAGGCGCAGAGCTGGGCGTCAATAAGCAAGGTGATGAAGCCTATAAATTGTTGCGCTTCGAATTTCGTCCCATACAAAAGAAATGGTGGGACTTGCTGAATGAATTTATTTCTGATGAAGAAAAACAAAATTCTGAGGCCATCGCTCAGGCACAGCAAGATTATACCGACGCGAAAAAACTCATGTACATGTTTGGTGTTGCGGCCTTGCTGGTTGGCATGCTGGCAGCATGGCTCATCGTCAGGAGTTTGCTGAAACAATTGGGTGGCGAGCCACGCCATGCAGTGCAAATAGCCGAAAGAATTGCTGCGGGCGATTTGTCTGTACCCATCAACCTTGCTGATAAGGACACACATAGTCTCATGCATGCCATGCATGAAATGCAAAAAGGATTGGCAGACATTGTTGGTATGGTGCGTTCAGGTACTGATACGATCGCTACCGCGTCCAGGCAAATTGCTTCAGGCAATATGGATTTATCTTCCCGTACCGAGGCACAGGCTGGGTCTCTGGAGGAAACGGCATCCTCAATGGAAGAGCTGACCTCGACCGTCAAACAAAATGCCGACAGTGCCAGGCAGGCCAATCTCCTGGCGCAATCTGCCTCTGACGTTGCTGTCAAGGGCGGTACTGTGGTTTCTGAAGTTGTTCAGACCATGGGTTCCATCAATACTTCTTCCCGCAAGATTGTTGACATTATCGGTGTTATCGATGGCATTGCTTTTCAAACCAATATTCTTGCCTTGAACGCCGCTGTAGAGGCTGCCCGTGCTGGTGAGCAAGGTCGCGGTTTTGCTGTGGTTGCCACCGAGGTCAGGAATCTGGCTCAGCGCTCTGCCGAGGCTGCGCGTGAAATCAAGCATCTGATTGATGACTCGGTCACAAAAGTTGATATCGGGGCCAAATTGGTCGATCAGGCTGGGCTGACCATGGATGAAATTGTGGTCAGCATCAAGCGTGTTACCGGCATCATGAGTGAGATCATGCTGGCAAGCCAGGAGCAAACTGTAGGGATAGAACAAATCAATGAAGCCATCGTGCAGATGGATGACGTCACCCAGCAAAATGCTGCCTTGGTGGAAGAAGCTGCTGCTGCCGCTACGGCTTTGCAAAATCAGGCGGATGACTTGTCTGAACTGGTCAGCACCTTCCAACTGGCGACTGAGAAAAATGCTCAGCCTGCTTGGCGCGAGCCTGTCATGGCTGATAAGAAAATTGTCCCACTCATAAAGAAAGCCGCACCGCAGGATAAAAATAAAAGTGCTGTGAAACAGATTAAGCGTGTGGCGAATGCGAACAGTAATCCTCAACCAGGCAATGCTGATTGGGAAGAGTTTTAATGAACTGAATCAAGTTGGACACCGTAGTAAAACCAGAGGCAGTAACAGTACCAGGAGCAACATATGCAAGCGAATACGAGCATATTGGAAAGCAAGCCTGAAGTTGAGCAGACGACGGTCAGGGTAGAGCGCAGAACGCAATTTGGCCGTTTTGTGCAAAGCCCCCACACTAGTGGAGTGGATATCAAATGGCATTACGGTGTTGTCAATTCCAATGCACGTGAACGCTTGATGCGCCAAAGCCCGGCTACTTTGTGGCTGACCGGCTTGAGTGGAGCAGGAAAATCCACCTTGGCCTATGCTTTGGAAAAAATATTGCTGGAACGTGGTCATTGTTGTTTTGTTGTCGATGGCGATAACCTGAGACATCATTTGAATAGCGACCTGGGGTTTTCTGCCCATGACAGACGCGAAAACATACGCAGGGCCGCTGAGGTCGCGCATCTCATGAATGAGGCAGGGATTATTGCCATCACTGCGTTTATTTCACCGTTTCGCGATGACAGGGCAATGGCGAAAGAAATCATAGGGCAAGAGCGTTTTGTCGAAGTACATGTCAGCACACCAGGAGTTGTCTGCGAAAGGCGCGATCCCAAAGGCCTGTATGCCAAAGCCCGCAGAGGCGAAATACCTGAATTTACCGGCGTTTCAGCTCCATACGAAGCACCGCTGGATCCTGACCTTGAAATCAATTCTGAGCAACACACCATAGAGGAAGCGGCAGAGAAACTCTACAAACACCTGATAGGATTATGCTATATCAAATAGCGATAAATAGTGGAAAATTCATGTCAGCCGAGATCAATTATTCAGTGCAAGCCTATGATGTGTTTAATGGTGACGCCGATGGCATTTGCGCCTTGCACCAACTCAGACTGGCTGAACCCCGTGCTGCAGAACTGATCACTGGTGCCAAGCGGGATATTGATTTGCTGAGTCGCTTCGCTACCAAATCAGGTGACAGAGTGACAGTTCTGGATGTTTCACTTGACAGCAATATTGCAGCATTGCGCAAGCATCTTAATGCCGGTGCAGAAATTACTTACTTCGATCATCACAATGCAGCACAGGCCTTTGAGCATGAACATCTGCATTTGCATTGCGACATGGCTGCCGATGTATGCAGCAGTATTCTGGTCAATCGCCATCTGAACCATCAGCATTGGAAGTGGGCCGTAGTGGCGGCTTATGGTGATAACTTGCCGGCAGTCGCAACTGCGATGGCAAGCGACGCTGGCATGAATGAATCGCAACGCGACCAGTTGCAAGAGCTTGGTACTTTGCTCAACTACAACGCTTATGGCGAATCAGTGGATGATTTGCATTTTCACCCTGCTGCTTTGTACCTGGCTGTACATGAGTATGTTGACCCCTTTGATTTTTTGAATGGGGCTGCGCAATTTGTAGTGCTGCGTAGTGCCTATGCCAGTGATATGGCATTCATGCAAGGTTTGCGGGCTTACAGGCAAAGTGAATTAACGTCCATCTATATCTTGCCTGCACAGGCATGGGCCAGAAGAGTCTCAGGCATTCTGGCAAATCAATTGACGCAAGAGCAGCGCGGAAAATCTTTCGCGGTGCTGACCGCAAAATCAGATGGCAGTTATGTTGTCAGCATACGCTCGGGTGATGCAGATAATTGCCCGGCCAGTCAATTTTGCGCAACGTTCGCTACAGGTGGTGGGCGACGTGGTGCAGGGGGCATCAACAATTTACCCGCATCAGATGTAGATGGTTTTATTCAAGCTTTTATAGCTTATTTCGACAAAATGGAAAAACCTCAGCTCAGTCTGTCCTGATCTGACAGGATAGCAAGCTGGATCTTCCAGATTCGTACCTTCAAGCACGGGGAGAGCATCATGGCAGAATCAGATAGTGTGACAAGTGTAAAAAAAGTGGCTACTGACAGTAAGCGACCGACCCCCGTCCTGATGATACCCTTGCGCCGCTGCGGCAGCCATGCCCTGCGTCTGCGCCTGAATAACAGCAAGGAATTTTATTCGCCTTATCCCTTGCATATTGTCGATTTCATGCCTCTGGTGCCGCGCTATGGCGATTTGAACGATGATGAATCTTACTTCAGGCTCGTCGTTGATGTCATCGGTTTGCAGGCCGCCAGCATGGTGAAATGGAAAGGCATGGTATTTGATCCGGTGGATGTGTTTGAGTCTATCAAGAATGATCAACGCAGTGTCCACAGGATATTGTGGGAATTGTTATTACGCACTGGTGAGCACCATCATGCCAGTATCGTCATGGATAAATCACTCGATAGCGTGCATTATGCTGAGGAGCTTTTGCAGCTTTTCCCAAATATGCTGTTCCTGAATGTGGTCAGGGACCCGAGGGCGCAGGTTGCGTCGATGAACAAGGCAATTATTCATGATTATGATTCGACTTTGAATGCCATGGCCTGGCTGGAAGCTCATCAACTGTCGCGCGATATTGTCAAACTCCACCCAGATAGAGTGCTGACCATACGTTATGAAGATTTTTTAAGTAACCAGGAAACAGTACTAAGGGCGATTTGCGATTTCTTTGGCATACAGTTTTTACCAGAGATGCTGGATGTCACCCATTCCAGCGAGGCACAACAAATTTCTCAAATGTCAGCCTTATGGGCAACCAACCGTTTCCCGCCTGTCATGGCAAACAAGGATAAATTCAAGCAGCAATTGAGCATGCAGGAAATCGAAGTCATAGAAAGCCTGACCAAAGAATTCATGCAACTGTATGGTTATGAAATGATGACGGATGCCAGTCTGGAGTTAAGTCCAGAAGTGCTTGCAGCGGCTAAGGACAAATCCAGCAAAGGCAGGGTAGAAGCCTGGGATAGCCTGAAGCATGACAATTACAAGGACTATGTCTTGCGCCGCTTCAGGGCAGATTACCTGGCAAGTCTGAACCAGCGCCTGCCTGTGCATGCATAGAAATTAAAAACGAAGAGGTTGTTGCGAAATTAAGATGGCTATGCGTTGCTGACGCAGACAGTACTTTAGTACCGGGTTTTACATTTTGGAGGCGCAACAACGCCAGGTTAATTTCGCAACAACCTCTAAACCAGTGCAACCATGATGCCAGCACCTGTCACAAGGGTGCCGGCTATTCTTTCTGTGATCACCGCATACCTTTCCTGGGTTGCCCAGTGACTGGCTTTGCTGGCCAGCATGCCATATCCCAACAGAATAAAAAATTCAGGGATGATGGAGCAGGCTGCCAGTATCAGCATCTGCACACCTACCGGTTCCCTGGGGTCTATGAATTGCGGCAATATCGCCACAAACATCAACAGGGTTTTGGGATTCATCAATTGCAGTATGAGTGCGCTGCTGAATATTTTCCTGCCACTAAGTGCTACGCCATCCAGTTTGGATATGGTCAATGGCGATGGTTTGCCAAAGATGGCAGACAAACCAAGATAGACCAGATAAGCCGCACCCAGGTATTTAATCGCCACAAATACTTGTGGCGAAGCCAGTATCAGTGAACCTATGCCTGTTGCCGATACTGCAAAGTAAATAGCATTACCCGTCAATATACCTAACGTAACAAACAGGGAGGTGCGCCAACCCCTGGCTATGCCATAGGCAACCACCATCATGACTGCCGGGCCGGGTGATAGCGACAAGGCAGCTTCTGTCGCGGTAAACAAGGCCCAGCTTTCCAGATTCATTGCCATCGCTGCTTATGCCTTCACAAAATCGTGAATTGCCGTCAGAACCTGATCGGCCTGTTCTGACATCAGAGAATGACCACAATTGTCTATGATCTTTTGCTGGCTGTTTGCGATGGCTTTGCTCAAGGTCAGGCTGGCCTTTGCTGGTGTCATCATGTCTTTTTTACCGAGTATGAACAAGCTGGGGCAGGTTACTGATTGTGCGGCTGCTTCGCCATTGGCATATGCATTGCACGCAGCAAAATCAGTATAAAAAACCTTGTCAGGATTGATGGCAGAAATACGCTGCATCAGGCGCTGGCTGACACCCATGACATAAAAGCCCGGCCCAGGACAGGATGGTTTGTGCGCGATGGAGGTATGCGACCAGATATTTACCATATCAATTGCGGCCTGCTCTTCATCGCGGGCGGCATTGAGCAAGGTGTCTGATACTTTCATGGGGTAGGCTGTACCAACCATGATGAGTTTGCTGACACGTGAGTTCGCTTTGAAGCAGCTCTCCAGCGCGATCAGGGAACCCATACTATGCCCTATCAGCGTGGCTTGCGCTATGCCTGCTACATCCAGCAAAGTAAGCAGCCAGTTTGCCATTTGTTCTACGCTGGTCAGCGCCTGGCCTTTGCTGCGGCCATGACCGGGCAAGTCGACTGCCAGTACATTAAAACCGTGATGTGCCAGGTAGCGGGTCTGCAAACCCCAGACCGAGTGATCGTTTTGTGCGCCATGGATGAACACCAGCGTCGGCAGGGCAGGGTTGTAAGCCTTGCCACCGGTATAGCAATAGGCTGCATGGCCATTGACTTCGAATAACATCTCAGGCTCCTTTCTGTGCAGCTTTGAGACCACGGGACAGGTCTTCGATCAGGTCTTCGACATTTTCAAGCCCTATCGACAGACGCATGGTTCCCTCGGTAATGCCGGATGCCAGCAATTGTTCTGCTGGTACGCGGAAATGCGTGGTTGAGGCTGGATGGATGGCCAGCGACTTGGCATCACCGACATTGGCCAGGTGAGAGAAGATATTCAGTGATTCAATAAAGCGTTGTCCGGCAGCGCGGTTACCCTTGATATTGAATGAAAATACTGCACCGCAACCTTTGGGTAACAAGGTTTTTGCGAGTTCATAGTCAGGGTGATTTGCCAGTTCAGGGTAAGAGACAGAATCGACTGCAGGATGCGCAACCAAAAATTCGACGACTTTGCGGGTATTAGCCACATGTCTATCCATGCGCATGCCCAGGGTTTCTATGCCTTGCAAGATGGTGAAGGCATTGTGCGGGCTCATGCAGGCACCGAAGTCGCGCAGGCCTTCACGTCTGGCCCTGAGTGAAAATGCGGCGACTGTCGATTCTTCGCTGAATACCATGCCGTGGAAGCCGTCATAAGGCTCACAGAGCTCGGCAAAATGCCCGGTCTTTTCATAGGCTGCCTGCCAGTCAAACGTGCCGCCATCGACCAGCAAGCCGCCTATGGCCGTACCGTGGCCACACAAGAACTTGGTCGCGGAGTGGAACACCAGGTCAGCGCCATGATCAAATGGCTTGAGCAGGTAAGGCGTGGTGAAGGTCGAATCCAGCATCAGTGGCAAATGATGTTCATGCGCAATCTCTGCAACTGCCGGGATGTTCAGTACGTCCAGACCCGGGTTACCCAGGGTTTCGGCAAACAAAACTTTGGTATTAGGGCGTATCGCGGCACGCCAGGCATCCAGGTCACGCGGGTCCACAAAAGTCGTTTCTATGCCAAAACGCTTCATCGTATAGGCAAGCAAATTTTGCGAGCCACCGTATAAGGCGCGCGACGCAACCACATGAGAACCTGCACCAGCTATCGTTGTCAGGCCCAGGTGCATGGCAGCTTGCCCGCTGGCAACTGCGATGCCAGCGACACCACCTTCCAGTGCTGCAATTCTTTCTTCCAGTACTGCATTGGTGGGGTTGGAGATGCGTGAATATACGTGGCCCGCTCTTTCCATATTGAAGAGCGAGGCAGCATGATCTGAATCCTTGAACACAAAAGAGGATGTCAGGTAAATGGGGGTCGCTCGTGCGCCTGTGGCTGGATCAGGCGCAGCGCCCGCATGCAGGGACAAGGTGTCAAAGCCGTGGTATTTAGGGCCGCTCATTGGTCAGAGTCTCCATATTGTGAGGCAGCAATGCTACCATCGCTGACACCGAAGGTGCAAAAGACAGGCAAAATGCACGTGAATTCAAGAATAAAATATTTTACATGCTGGATTTTTTGCAAGGCTTGCGATACATTGCAATGAAGGTTCACATAAATGCATAGAGGAGGGGCATCATGAAAGTTTCAGAGATACTTCAAGTGAAGGGTAATATCCTTTTCACGATCACACCTGATATCCCTATTACCGAAGCTGTCAGCGTCATGGAAGAGAAAGACATAGGTTCTCTGGTCGTGATGGAATATGGCGATCTGGTTGGCATACTGACTTTCCGCGAAGTCATACGTGCAATTCATAAAAACCAGGGCTCACTGGGTACTGGCACCGTACGCAAATACATGGACGACCACCCTCTGACTGTGACACCAGAGACTGAAGTCAATGAAGTGCGCCGCATGATGCTGGAAAAGCATTCACGTTACCTGCCTGTCATGGATGCAAAAACCTTGCTGGGCGTGATCTCATTCTATGACGTAGCCAGGGCCGTACTCGAAGCGCAAAGCTTTGAAAACAAGATGTTGAAAGCCTATATCCGTGACTGGCCTGTTGAAGAAAATGAGCAATGATCGCCAGTGACATCACTTGTGACTGAGGTGATTGAAGTAATGGATTAAATACAGTACGTTGATCTCTATTTCAGGATAGCGAATGAAGCCAGACAGTTGCACAGCAGAGCCAGACTTGTACGGCACCCGTTGCATGGAGGTCATGTCACGTGAGCTGGATTCCAGGGTTTGCAGTGTGTTGCGTCTGGCCAGAGGCAGTATTCCTGACTGCACATCACGCCGCGCCAGCCTGCATGGTCGTGAGAACGCTGTCCCTAAAGTAGATATCAATATGCACTAAACCAATTGACGCCCGCAAGCTTGTATAGCGGGCGTTTTTTATTGTCTGTTTGGACGCTAGATAAGGAAAATAATATGCATATCGCTGTTGTTGGTGCCGGATTAGCAGGTTTGACAGTTGCGCGCCAGTTGCAGGCGCAAGGTCATCATGTCACTGTGTATGAAAAGAGCATGGGCGTCAGTGGCCGCATGAGTACCAGACACACAGAGTTAGGTGGTTTTGATCATGGGGCGCAATACTTCACCGCCAGCTCGGACCGCTTTAAAAAAGAAATTGCAGACTGGAAAAAATTTGGCTGGGTTGTTCCCTGGACGGCCAAGCTGGCAACGCTGGAAGCTGGTAACAGTAAACCGGCAGGGCGCAGCGGCACGCGTTATATTGCCGTACCCGGTATGAGTTCTCTGGGCAAGCAACTGGCGCATGGTCTGGATGTGCGTGCAGAGCAACAGGTCAGTGCTCTCGAAGTGCATGGCAAGCAATGGTTGCTGTCCATCAGATCAGCAACCGTACCTATCGCGGCAACTGCAGGGCCGTTTGATGCAGTGATACTGGCTATTCCAGCCGATCAGGCAGAACCCCTGCTAAGTGTGGCTCCTGCCCTTGCCAAGCAGGCAAAGCAGGCGCACCTGGCGCCATGCTGGACCTTGATGCTGGGCTTCCAGACTTCACTGGACCTGCCATATGATGGTGCCTGGATCAATAATTCCCGCCTTGGCTGGATAGCGCATGATGATGCCAAACCTTTGCATAGAGCTGGTGAACGCTGGGTTTGCCACGCAACCCAGGCATGGAGTGTTGAGCATCTGGAAGATGACGATGAGAGGGTAAAAGAAAAATTGACCAAGGCCTTCCACGAAGCTACGGGTTCATGGATACAGCCCATCCATGCTGTCGTGCATCGCTGGCGTTACGCTGAGGCGGTAAAGCCAGTTGATTCTGATTTCTTATGGAATGGCAAGCAGGGAATAGGTGTCTGCGGTGACTGGTTTGCTGCTGGTCTTGAAGGTGCAGGGAAGGTGGAAAATGCCTTCCTTAGTGCGTTGGCACTGGCGAAGGCAATTTCCTGACCGATTGCCAGCTTATTGCTGGCTTTATTTGAGTAAACTGGCAAGCCCGCGTGCGGGTTTGCCAGCATCATGCAGGGTCCAGCTCTTGCGTATGCCTTTGGGTACATTCCAGAGTGCGGTGGTGCCAGCACGGAAGAGTACGGTATCACCCGGCTTCAGGGAAAACTTTTTCCCTTCATATTCAATGTCCACGCCGCCTTCCAGAACGTAGATACTTTCATCAAGCTGGTAATGCCATTCAAAAGTAGATGGGCCATCGCACTCAAAAATGCCTGAACTGGTGTCGCCATCATGGGATTTGAAAAATTCAGCGGCACGAAAATTCGGCTTTCCTTCCTTGATCCAGGAGGGATCAACCTCAAAGGGTTTGACGGGCAAGTTGACAGCAGTTGCACTTGCGGGCTGTGCCTGCGTGACATAGGCGATAGCCTGGTAGGACGTGACCCCCAGCAAGGTAAGCAAAACTGCTGCTGCGCCTATCGTCAGTGATTTTTTCATGCTCTATACTCTCCTTGCCATAAGAGTAACACTGAGTTTTAATCCAGGATGAAAAACAAGGTTAAATTGCAGTGGATTGCTTAGTATTTTTGCAATTTTTGAATTAACTCAAGTTATACATGAGCACGTTCACCGGTTTGCAAACGCCATAATGCCGCATACCCTGCATCCAATGCCAGCAATTCGTCATGCGTGCCACTCTCCATGATCTTGCCAGCTTCCAGCAAATGTATGCAATCTGCCTGACGTACCGTGGATAAGCGATGGGCGATGACGATGGTGGTGCGGTTGCGGCTGACGACATCCAGACTGCGTTGTATCGCTGCTTCAGTCTCGTTATCGACGGCACTGGTGGCTTCGTCTAATATCAGTATAGGAGGATTTTTCAAAATTGCCCTTGCCAATGCCAGGCGCTGGCGCTGGCCACCAGACAGTTTTTGCCCGCGCTCACCTATGCGTGTGGCAAAACCCAGCGGTAGTTTTGAAATGAATTCCATAGCTTCTGCTGCCTGCGCTGCATCCCGGATGGCTGCGTCATCAGCAACCTGCATGCCATAGGCGATATTGTCGGCTATCGTGCCATCGGTCAGGAAACTGTCTTGTGCGACATAGCCTATGCAGCGGCGCAGATCTTGCAGGTTGATGTCATTGATTTCTGTGCCGTCCAACGTGATTTTTCCTGCTTGTGCAGAGTAGAAGCGCAAAAGTAGTTTCACCAGCGTCGATTTACCTGAACCGGTGGAACCGACAAAAGCGACAGTCTTGCCGGCTGGTATATGCAAGCTGATTTGCTGCAAGGTTTTCTGGTCATCGTAAGCAAAATCCACTTGATCAAACTGCAGCTCACCTTTGATCTGGGAAGGTGCAACATGTTTGCCTTCGTAAGGGATATTGATCTTGGTATCCAGCAAGCCCATGGCACGGTCTATGGCGGACATCGAACGCTGGTACATGTCTGCAACTTCAGCCAGGCCTGTCATAGGCCACAGCAGGCGTTGCGTCAGGTACACGAGTACAGAATATGCGCCAACTGCCAGGTCGCCCTGCAAAGTCAGCCAGCCACCGTAGACCAGGGTTGCTGTAAAGCCAGCCAGAATCGCCATGCGTATGACAGGTGTGATAGCAGCACTGATGGCAATGGCATTGCTGTTTGCCTCGCGATAAGTATTGCTTGCCTCGGCGATATGATTTTTTTCAAAGGTCTCCGTCGCAAAGGCTTTGATGGTTGCCAAGCCTAGCAGATTATTATTCAAGCGGGCACTGACATCGCCAGCCGCTTCACGTACTTCAGAGTAGCGTGGTGCCAGGCGTTTTTGAAACCAGAATGCACCTATCAATATCAATGGTACTGGCAACAAAGAGATAACTGCCAGAGATGGTTGTAAGGCGAAAAATACTGCACTCACCATGATGGAAGAGCAGATAACCTGGATGATCTGGTTTGCCCCGCCATTGAGGAAGCGCTCCATCTGGTTGATGTCTTCATTGAGGATGGACATCAGATTACCAGTGCGCTGGTTTTCAAAATAAGCCATCTCCAGTTTTTGCACATGGTCGTAAGTATCGAGGCGTAGATCATGTTGCAGGTTTTGTGCCAGTTTGCGCCACTTGATCGACAGCAGATATTCAAACCAGGATTCACCAGCCCAGATCAGTGCATTCACCGCACCAAGGAACATCAGTTGGTGCCAGGTGTCGGTAATGCCAAAACCACCCAGTACCCGCTTGGCCAAAAAGCTCTTGTCGCCATTGATGACGATGTCGACTGCGACACCAATCAAGACCTCTGGCAGGACATCAAAGAATTTGTTCAATATCGAATAAATGGTCGCCAGGCGAAAATCTGTTTTATAGGCCCTGGCATAATTCAGGAGTTTTTTAAGCGGGTGGACTGATGGCATGGCAGAATTTACTTAATGGCAGAAGATGGCAAAAAACAAAAGGGACTGCAAATTCTACAGTCCCTTCGTTATTTATGCTTGACTATGTCAATTATTAATCTTCCCGGCGCAGATGCGGGAACAGGATCACGTCACGGATATTAGGTGAGTCAGTAATCAACATCATCAAACGATCTATACCTATGCCGCAACCACCAGTCGGTGGCAGGCCATATTCCAGGGCGCGGATGTAGTCTGCGTCGTAGTACATGGCTTCTTCATCGCCAGCATCTTTTGCCGCAACCTGTGCCTGGAAGCGTGCTGCCTGGTCTTCTGCGTCATTCAATTCCGAGAAACCATTGGCGATTTCACGGCCTGTCATGAACAGCTCGAAACGCTCGGTGATGCCTGCAACTGTGTCAGAGGCACGCGCCAGTGGTGAAACTTCGACCGGATAATCGATGATATAGGTCGGGTCCCACAATTGTGCTTCTGCGGTTTCCTCAAACAAGGCCAGTTGCAATGCACCCAGACCAGCTGTAGCGAAAGGTTTGACGCCAAACTTCAACAGTTCTTTTTTGATGAACTCAGCATCATGCAGTTGTTCGTCGGTGTAACCCGGTGCATATTTATTGATGGCACCAACGATAGTCAGACGCTGGAAAGGCTTGCTCAAATCCAGTTCGCGACCCTGGTAAGTCAGTACGGCTGTGCCGTGCGCATCTTCAGCGGCTTTGCGGATGACTTGTTCAGTAAAGTCCATGAGCCATTTGTAATCGACATAGGCTGCATAGAATTCCATCATCGTGAATTCTGGATTGTGGCGTGGTGACACACCTTCATTGCGGAAGTTGCGGTTAACTTCAAACACACGGTCAAAACCACCGACGACCAGACGCTTCAGATACAGCTCAGGCGCGATACGCAGATACATTTGCATGTCCAGCGCATTGTGGTGGGTGATGAAAGGCTTGGCTGCCGCACCGCCAGGTATGACATGCAACATTGGCGTTTCCACTTCCATGAAATCATTACTGTTCATGAATGTGCGGATAGAGTTCATGGCGGCGGTACGTGCCTTGAACGTACGGCGTGTGTCTTCACTCATGATGAGGTCGACATAGCGCTGGCGGTATTTGGTTTCCTGATTGGCGAGGCCGTGGAATTTGTCCGGCAAAGGGCGCAGGGACTTGGTCAGCATGCGCAAGGTCGTGACCTTGACTGTCAATTCATCAGTTTTTGTTTTGAACAGGACGCCTTCTATGCCCAGGATGTCGCCCAGGTCATAGTGACGGAAGGCTTCCATTTCGGCTTCGCCGGTTTTGTCTGTGGTGACATACAACTGTATGCGGCCATCAGCCTTGATGCCTGAAGCATCTTGCAGTGTCGCGAAGGCTGCTTTTTTGCCAGCTTCACGTTTCAACATCATGCGGCCAGCGACACTGACTTCAACATTCAGTGCTTCCAGTTCTTCGCGGCTCATTGCGCCGTATTTCTCTGCCAGTTCCGCTGCCTTGTGCTGTGGGCGAAAATCATTGGGAAACGCTACGCCTTTGGAGCGTATAGCATCAAGTTTGGCGCGGCGTTCGGCAATAATGGAATTTTCATCAACAGGCAATTCACCTGCTGTCGTGTTATTGATATCAGACATAATTTTCCCTAAGGGAGGGCAGGCATATGGCCTGCGGGTTTTGATTCTTTAAGGCTGCGCAGGCGGTCGCCTGCGCACTGCACAAAATAATTACACGCCTTGCTTTAAGGATGCCGCGATGAATTCATCCAGGTCACCATCCAGAATTGCCTTGGTGTTGCCTGATTCAAAATTCGTGCGTAAATCCTTAATGCGGGATTGATCCAGTACATAAGAACGGATCTGGTGACCCCAGCCTACGTCGGTCTTGGAATCTTCCAGATTTTGTTTTTCACTCATACGCTTGCGCAGCTCGAGTTCAAACAACTTGGCCTTCAACATTTCCCATGCTTCTGCGCGGTTCCTGTGCTGGCTGCGGTCATTCTGACATTGCACGACGATGCCGGAAGGGCCATGTGTCAAACGAACAGCAGAGTCGGTTTTATTAATATGCTGACCACCAGCACCAGAGGCGCGGTAAGTATCGGTACGCACGTCCGCCGGATTGATGTCGATCTCAAACGAGTCATCGACCTCAGGGTAGACAAACAGGCTGGAGAAAGAAGTATGGCGACCATTGTTGGAATCGAATGGAGACTTGCGTACCAGACGGTGTACGCCTGTTTCCGTGCGCAAGAAGCCATAGGCATATTCGCCTTCGACCTTTAAGGTGGCAGTCTTGATGCCGGCGATGTCACCGTCAGACTGTTCCATGATTTCGACTTTGAAGCCCTTGCGCTCGCAATAACGCAAATATTGACGCAACAGCATGGATGCCCAATCCTGCGCTTCTGTACCGCCAGCACCAGCCTGGATATCGATAAAGCAGTTATTCGGGTCCATGGGGTTGTTGAACATGCGGCGGAATTCCATGCCTTCAACCAGCTCACGCAGGCTCTGTGCATCAACTTCTATGGCTTCCAGGGTGTCGTCGTCGTTTTCTTCGCGCGCCATGGCGAACAGGTCATTGGCATCGCGCAGGCCGCTATCCGCTTTGACGAGCGTGTTGACGACATTTTCCAGGGATTTTTTTTCTTTGCCTAATTCCTGGGCGCGTTTTGGATCATTCCAGACGGCGGGGTCTTCCAGCTCGGCGTTGACTTGTTCGAGTTTCTCTGACTTGATATCGAAGTCAAAGATACCTCCGGAGTTCGGCTTCGCGGACTGTCAGGTCGGCGAGCAGGGCGGACAGGCTATTGAGGCGTTCAGCTTCCATGATAGGTATACTTTTCTAATGCAATCAAACCTTGCATTATACCTTGCTGCAGCGCGCTTAATGTAAATTGGGCACCAGGATATGCTCAAATCGGATAAAACCCCGACAAATTTGCCAGGGTTTAATTGATCATTTGCTAAAACAGTGTTTAGTTCGGTACTCAACTCATAAGGCACCAAGGTCAAGCATGGTATTACCAGACCGAATTGGTGATGGTTGGCTTGGATTCCCTGTGGCTTTCCATCCACTTCGCCAGGTGGGTTTTGAAGCAGGATGGACAGATATGGTATTGCGTCTGGGTAGACTGACCACCATGGGGGAAAGATTCTTCCTCTTCAAGTTGAAGGGTGGTGATGGATTTTTCATGCTCTTTGGCTGCCCAGTTCTCATCCCACTTGGATTCCGCACCACAGACATCACAGGTGAGCTTGTCAAAAACCTCTTCAGTATGCTCAAGTATTAATACTGTTTTCATGTGTTTCATACTTCCTCCCTGTAGTGTTGATGACCTGAGTTTGGTGGCAAGTGATGATTTGATTCTACATCAGTGGCAGAGCATGAAAAGAGTCAGATCAAAAAAAAGCTGTGTTGACCGGTGCGGGCCAGCACAGCTTTTATTCTTTTGTCAGATTCCCCTTACTTTATCAGCGTCTGCCGGTCTTGCTGGCGGCAGCTTTAGGCTTTGCTGACTTGTATGTCAGGGCAGGTCGTGCTGGTGTGGTGGCCGATGTTTTGCCTGGTGTCGTTTTGGCATTTGCTGCAGCGCGCGCATATGATTTTTTGCCAAAAGTATCAATTTTGGGCGCAGCTACGCGCTTGCCATTGGCAACACCACTTTCATCTATGGTGATAGGGATATGCGGCTGGCGCAGCGGGATCAGATGTCGTGGTCCGCTACCTATCAAGTCACGCCTGCCCATGCGTACCAGGGCTTCATGAATGATTTCCCAGTTTTCTGGAGCGTGATAGCGCAACAGCGCCTTGTGCAACTTGCGTATCTTGCCTGAACGTGCTGTCTCCACTACTTCAGAATCCGCAGTGACTTTCTTGAGTGGATTCTTGCGTGTGTGGTACATGGTGGTTGCCAGCGCCATAGGAGTAGGCATGAAGGTTTGTACCTGATCCAGCTTGAAATCATTTTTCTTGAGCCACACAGCCAGGTTCACCATGTCTTCATCGGTAGAGCCAGGATGGGCCGCGATAAAGTAAGGGATCAGGTATTGTTCCTTGCCAGCTTCTTTCGAATACTTCTGAAACATGGCTTTGAACTCATCATAGCTGCCTATGCCGGGCTTCATCATCTTGGACAAAGTATCAGCTTCGGTATGTTCAGGTGCGATCTTCAACAAGCCGCCGACGTGATGGGTGACCAGTTCTTTTACATATTCAGGGGAGCGTACTGCCAGATCGTAGCGCAGGCCGGAACTGACCAACACTTTCTTTATGCCGGGAAGGGCGCGCGCCTTGCGGTAAATTGATATCAGCTTGCTGTGGTCGGTGCCCAGATTGGAGCAGATGCTTGGGTACACGCAGGACAGGCGACGGCAGGATTCTTCTATCTTCTTGTCCTTGCAGGCCAGGCGATACATATTCGCTGTCGGGCCGCCCAGATCAGAGATGGTGCCAGTAAAGCCTTTGACCTTGTCGCGGATTTCTTCTATCTCGCGCAAAATCGATGGCTCGGAGCGGCTTTGTATGATGCGACCTTCATGCTCGGTAATCGAGCAGAAAGTACAACCGCCAAAGCAGCCACGCATGATATTCACCGAGAAACGTATCATTTCCCAGGCTGGTATGCGTGCCTTGCCATAAGCAGGGTGGGGCGCACGTGCATAGGCGCGGTCATACACGCCATCCATCTCATCCATAGCCAGTGGCAACGGTGGCGGATTCAGCCAGACATCACGGTCGCCGTGGCCTTGCACCAGTGCCTTGGCATTGCCTGGATTGGCTTCCAGATGGAATACGCGCGAGGCATGGGCGTACAGGACCGCATCTTCCTTGACTTCGTCAAAGGAAGGCAGGCGTATCACGGACTTGTGCTGTTTGTTGCGCAGCATGAGCTGGCGCTCTTCACGACTCATGATGCGTATGGCTTGCAGTTGCACGACGTCAGCCTTGGTTTCGACTTTCACTTCGGGCTTGGCTTCCGCAGAGACGGCAGTAGTTGCAGGCGCATCGCCCGTGGAGCATTTGGCTTCTTTCTCTGGCACCATAGCATACGGATCGGTATGCGCTTCTATCTTACCCGGAGTATCAATTTTGACAGAGTTGATTTCTGTCCATTCTTCGTCTGGCAGCCAGCCTTTTGGTGTCATGAAAGCAGTGCCGCGCAAATCGCGGATGTCCTTGATCGATTCGCCCTGAGCGAGTCGGTGCGTCAGGTCAATGAGGGCGCGTTCGGCATTGCCAAACAACAGGATATCTGCTTTCGAGTCAGGCAGGACGGAGCGCCTTACCTTGTCAGACCAATAATCATAATGGGCAATACGGCGCAAACTGGCTTCGATACTGCCAGCGACGACATTGGCATCAGGATAAGCTTCACGGGCACGTTGCGCATACACCACCAGGGCGCGATCCGGTCGCTTGGTGCGGTCACCATCTGGCGTATAGGCATCTTCTGAGCGTATCTTGCGGTCGGCAGTGTAGCGGTTCACCATGGAATCCATATTGCCGGCGGTAACGCCAAAATACAGATTCGGCTTGCCCAGTGCACGGAAAGCATCGGCAGATTGCCAGTCTGGCTGACTGATGATGCCGACGCGGAAACCATGATGTTCCAGCAAGCGGCCTATCAGGGCCATGCCAAAGCTGGGGTGATCGATATAGGCATCGCCAGTGACGAGGATAACGTCGCAACTATCCCAGCCCAGCGCATCCATTTCGGCGCGTGACATGGGGAGGAAAGGTGCAGTATTTTTCCCGCCAACTTCTGGTCGGAAACGAGGAAAAGAGAAAAGATTTTTAGGCTGAGCGTTCATTGGCGGAATTGTACCGGAAAGCTGCTGGTTTTGCGCGATGATAAGGAAATTCTTCTGAAAAATCAAAAGCTTGCATGCACATGCGATGACATATTTGTTAATAATTTATTTTGGTGATTCAAAGCACTGGCAAGCCTTGGCCGATTTTGGATAATTGCCAGAGTTGCTTTAAAACTGTGCTGCAACCAGTCTGCATAGATGGATTGATGCGTTTTTTTTCGAATTTGTTTATCTTTTTAAGAGCTAATTCCATATTAGATATAGCTGTTTTCGCGTAAAATCGCGCCAATATCAATTTGGCAGGAGAAGTATATGAGCATCAAGTCAGACAAGTGGATACGCCGTATGGCAGAACAAACCGGCATGATAGAGCCGTTTGAACCTGGCCAGGTGCGTGAACGTGATGGCAATCGCATTGTCAGCTATGGTACATCCTCTTATGGTTACGATATACGCTGCGCCGATGAATTTAAGATTTTCACGAACATCAACAGCACTATTGTCGACCCCAAAAATTTCGATGAAAAATCTTTTGTCGATTTCAAGGGCGATGTTTGCATCATTCCTCCAAATTCATTTGCGTTGGCACGCACGATGGAGTATTTCCGTATTCCGCGCAGTGTATTGACAATTTGCCTGGGTAAATCCACTTATGCGCGTTGTGGCATCATCGTCAATGTCACGCCGTTTGAGCCTGAATGGGAAGGTTATGTGACTTTAGAGTTTTCTAATACCACGCCATTGCCAGCCAAGATTTATGCAGGTGAAGGTTGTGCCCAGGTGTTGTTCTTTGAAAGTGATGAAGTTTGCGAAACATCCTATAAAGACCGTGGCGGTAAATATCAGGGACAAGTTGGCGTAACTTTGCCGAAAACCTGAATTCAAGACTGAATACGAGACTCAATACAAGACTCAATACAAGACTCAATACAAGAAATTCATGCAGCCGGATTACGCAGCCATACTTCAGACCATTTTTTCTGAAGTCCAGCCTTTATTGTCTCAGGGGGAAGTGGCTTCTTATATTCCTGAGTTATCCAAAGTGTCGGCCCAGCATTTTGGTATGGCCGTGTATTGCCTGGATGGTAGCACGTACAACATAGGCGACAGCCAGCAAAAGTTTTCTTTGCAAAGCGTCACCAAACTGTTCGCGCTGGCGCTGGCATTTTCCCGTGAAGGTGATGCGATTTGGGAGCGCGTGGGGCGTGAGCCTTCCGGCAATCCCTTCAACTCCCTGGTGCAGCTGGAATATGAACGTGGCAAGCCGCGTAACCCATTTATCAATGCGGGCGCGCTGGTCATTGCTGACATCTTGTCGGCCCGCTTTGTGCAGTCGGATATTGCCGTCCAGCAGTTTGCCAGGACCATATCGGGCGAGCCCACCATTGATTTTGATATAGCAGTCGCGCAGTCTGAGCGCCAGACCGCGCACCGTAATTATGCGATCGCGCATTTGATGAAAGATTTTGGCAATCTGCACAACCCCGTCAAAACCGTTATCGACAGCTATTGCCGTCAATGCTCGCTGACCATGACTTGTGCTGAATTGGCCAAGGCAGGCAGCTTCCTCGCCAATCATGGCAGCGTACCCTGGAGTGGGCAGCAGATTCTGGATGCCAGCTCATCCAAGCGCCTGAATGCACTGATGCTGACTTGCGGCACCTATGACGCAGCAGGTGATTTTGCTTATCGTGTGGGTTTGCCAGCCAAGAGTGGCGTTGGTGGTGGTATTTTGGCGCTGGTGCCAGGAGAGCTTGCTGTAGCTGTCTGGTCACCAGGGCTGGACGCAACAGGCAACTCGCTGGCAGGCACTTATGCGCTGGAACGTTTCACTACCCTGACAGCCAGATCCATCTTTTGATTTGCAGCATTTCATGCTCTTCAGCATGAAGTGCTGCATTGTGGACCAGGCCACATATCAAGCAATAGTATCAGGCCACAGCACTAGGCCATAAACCCCAGATTGCGATTTGAAAAATTCACGATATTCGGGAAAATATCATTGATTTGAGTTGTGCTCAGTCCAAACCAGTTCGCCAGGGTAGCACCATACTGATCGACAGAAATCTGCGGCAGCAAACTTCCTGAACCTACGTCCAGACTATGCTTGAGCCCTGTGACTGGGAATTCACCATAAATACCATTGCCTTTGACTGCGCCACCCACGATAAAATGGTGTGAGCCCCAGCCATGATCCGTGCCATCACCATTGCTGGTAAAGGTTCTGCCAAAATCCGAAGCCGTGAACAAGGTCACCTGCTTGCGCATATCAGTACCCTGCAAGTTACCCATGACACCGTCAAAATAACTGATGGCATGCGCAAGCCTGGCCATCAGATCTGCATGGGCAGTGCGCTGGACATCGTGAGTATCAAATCCGCCCAGACTGACAAAAAATACTTGCCGTTGTGCGCCCAGAGCGCTGCGTCCGGCGATGATCCTGGCAATTGTTTGCAATTGAGATGCCAGGCCATTATTGGCCAGATTGCCATTGTTCGGATTGGTGTATTGTGTGGGGTTGGGGACGCCAGTAGCACCTGCGGGTGCCATCGCAGGACTGAGCAGGCTTTGTGCATTGATGGAGCGATTGGTGACTGCTGCATGTTCTTTCTGGAACAGATTGGCAGTGTCCGATGCAATGATATTTTTTAAGGGATTGCCAGCTGCGCTGGAACCAAACAAGCTGCCGGTCAGGCCCCCGATAGGCACTGCACCTGACGCGCTGACCTGATATTGATTGACAGTACGGCCAGCGAGGAAAACGGCATTGCCAGAAGTCGATATCGCCGTAAACACCGGATAGGCATTGCTGGAAGCCAGCATGTCACCCATACGCCCACCCCAGCCATAGGCTGCACCTTCTGGTGCATAGGCTTGCCACAGTGATTGCTGGTCATTGTGGGAAAACAATTTTGGTGGCAAGGGTACACTGCCAGCCTTGTATTGCGCCAGAGTAGTTGGCACGATCAAAGGACCGACATTGCTGAGTATGGCGGCACGGCCACTGTCAAACAGGCTCTTTAGCGGCCCCAGTTGCGGGTGTAGCCCAAAGCTGCGGCCAGCCTGGGATGTAGTCGGGCTGAGAGGCAAGACACCACCGCTACTGCCGACAGCGGGCAAGGCAATGGAGCCTGCCTCATTGGTCGTGCGTACAGTCAGGTACTGATTCCACGACGTGCTGTCAGTTGCCAATACGGTGTTCGCATGATCGTTGGCACCATACAGGAACAGGCACACCAGAGCCTTGTAGCCGCCGGATGAAGTTTGTGCAGCGGCAGAACCCATGGTCGCCAGGTTAATGGCAAAGGGCAGGCTGGCGCTACCTGCGGCGCCAGCAGCACCGAGGGCAGTAGAGACGCGTAAAAATTCGCGGCGCGAAGCATTCACTTTAGTCATGATGGATCCCGTTCATTTTTGGACCAGATATTCAGGTGAAGCCATAGTCAGGAAAATTGACAGGTAGACGCGATTCTTTTTCGCTGTATCTGCATTGGCTGTGTTGTTGGTCGGTATGGTGACCGAATTTGCCGCTGTCAAAATCTGGCTGCGTAAATTGCTGCTCATCTGATTCGACATCAGTGTCAAATTCAATTGGTCAACTAATTGATCTGGAGTTGCGGCCAAAGCGATCAGACTGCTGTAATCCGCTTTCACGTCACGTGACGAGCCTGTGCCATTCGGAATCACATCGCGCATAAAGTTCAGATAGCCGACGACAGAAGTCTCACCAGTGATTTGCATTTCTGGTGACACCAGACCAGCGTTGGCGATGCCAGAATTTGGCGGTACATAGCCTGGGCGATAGAAATTGAACACCGTAGGCGAACGCATAGGTGTTTCTGATAAGCCGCTTAATGGATCGTCCGTGCTGGTCAACAGGAAGCGACCAGAAGTGGAGTTCACATTAAATGCCCGCATCCAGTTCGCCAGTCGCAATACCGGCTCCCTGAGTTTGCCAGTATTGGCGAATGTCAGGGTTGTGTCATTGCGGGCTTCATTGTCCAGCAAGATCGCCTTGATGACAGCACGCATGTCACCCCGGACACCTGAACCGTTGTTGTTGAAGGCTGCAGCAACCCTCGAAATATATTGTGGACTTGGGTTGCTGGTCACCAGGCGTTGTATCAGTTGCTTGCCTATGAAGGGGCCGACATTTGGATGATTGAAGAGGGTATCCAAAGCGATTTTTAAACTGGCGTCCGGATTGGCTGGAGATTGCGCAGGGATGGTCACGCCCAGGAAGGTCTTGGCAGAAACAGAGTGATACTTGGGGTAGCCTTGCATGGGCAACCAATCGCGGTTGGCATCAGGATTGCCACCAAAAAAGCGGTTGTCATTCTTGTCGGGGCCAGCCCAGCTCCAGCCTGTAAACACTTTGGCCAGGCCCGCAATATCTGCACTGGAATATGTCTCTACTGGTTTGCCACCGTTCAGGACGTAAGTGCCATCCTGATTCAACTGGTACAGGCCAATAGTGAAGAGCTGCATGACTTCACGGGCATAATTTTCGTCGGGAACCTGGGTTCCGGATTCTTTTTGATTGCGCAAAGACGTCAGATAAGTGCCCATCATTGGATGCAGACTGACAGATTCCAGCAAATTGCGGAAGTTGCCAAAGGCATTGGCACCCAGCGTATCGTAATAACCAGCGACACCACGCGGGTAGTTGGCAACATTACTATCCTGGAAGGAAACGACAAATATTTGCGAAAGCGCAAAGGTGACACGTTGCCTTAACTGGTCATCTCCTTTGATGGCCTGCTGCCAGAATGATTCGAAGAAATTATTCTGACTCAAATCACTCAGGCCATTGATGAAGCCGGCGGCTTGCGCATCCATGTAACTGCGATGCAACTTCTGTGGCATCGCCAGTTGTTTGTCTATCCAGGCACTATAGCTGCTGCCGGTCAGACTATTGATTTCTGTTGTGTTAGCGCCAAAGCTGGCTTGCGCCAAAAAGCGTGATGCCTGTGCCGGAGTAGGGGCATTGCTATTGGTGGCCTGAAAGCCCACCAAGGCCTGTATCATGCCATTGGCAATGCTGGAATCTGTAGGCGTGACAGTTGAGGCCAGCGCCATTCCCTTGGTGATGGAATCTTCTTTGCGAAGATAGGTGAAGCCCTGCTGTATCGCAAAATTCTTGGCAACATTGGTTTTATTGTCGAGCAGGCTGCTTACCCAGCCATTGACTGCGTCACCCGCGTAGCCATGGGCGGCAATCAGCATGGAGCGTACTACAATACCACGCGTTACCGTGCCATTGGCCAGGCTATTTACCCAGTAATCCAAGCCAGCCTTGTCGGGTGGTGTGCGGCTCAGTACGTTGCGATAAACATTGGTAACAAAATCAACATTGGTGGCGTTTGGTGAATAGCCTGTCAAGGCCGCATCCTGTATGGCTGCGACATAAAAAGAATCACCTATCTGTTCTATGGTCGCGCCATTTTTGAATTGAGTAATCCAGTAAGCCAGTCCATTCGCATCGGGGACGCGGTTGAAATAGGCAATATACAGCTCAATGATGTTATTCAAATCGTTGGCAGCAATGCTGGTTGACAGGCTGGCGATCTGCAGATTGACTGAGACATCTTTAAAGATCAGTTGCTGAATACTGGTGTCAACACTGGTAGTGCCATCCGTGCCAATATTGTCTTTGACTGAGTAGCCAAAACTGGTTGGCGTAATAGTGTAATTTGAACGATTGCCGCCAAAGCTGATGGTCGTACTGGTTACTACGGGTGCTGGCGCAAACAGTCGTTCTAATACCGTTGGAGGGGCAGCAGCAGGTTCGCCGGTTGTTGAGCTGGTTTTTTGATCGCCACCACAGGAACTCAGTAAGAAAACAGATAAAACAAGCAAGCATTGCCTGATTGCGGGTAGCTTGATGATTGGCATGGTGACTCCTAATTGTCCACACTCAGATAATACATTCTGGAAGGCAATTCTAATCCAAGCCCTTACCACCATTGACCATAAAGTGTAACAAACAGTTAGGCATCACATAAACGACTATTAATGGTAAGCAAATGTAAAGCTACTGCCATTTTTAGTGTCAGTTCTGCAAGCACCAAGATATTTAAAACAAGTTTATTTGGCGTGCTGGATTAATCCATCTCGGCCAGAGTCTGGTGAACAAAGGCGGACAGTATCAATTTGGATTGTGCCGAGACATCAACGAATTCAAACCCGTGCCGGTATTCCAAGCCATTTTCTGTAGGGGCCTGTGAACGTAAGATGACATTCAAAGTCAGGTATTCATCATTTCCTGCTGCACTGACTTTGAATTTTATGACACCCACATCGCCTTTTTTCCCAACTGCTTTTTTCATCACACCAGAAGCGCCGCCCATACTCAAGTCACCCAGTGTGGCTGCAGCGGTTTGTTCCGGGTCACCAATGGTAACGGATGCGATGATCTTCACGCTTGCGCGTGAACCCTGGCGTATGGTTGTACAGCGAACTTGCTTGGGGTAAGAAATATGCAGGTAAGAGTGGGGCGAGTAAACGGATTTGATGGCAGATGCGGTAAACGCATAAGCCTTCTTGCCTGGAAATGCACGTACGATGAAGGTTTGTCCGTCACGAATAATGACTGCCTTGCCATCTATGGTGGGTGCAGTCACCATGATGGACATATTTTTGACGAAGCCGATCAACTTGACCGTGTAGCGTACGGCAGTATGATCGTGGACCTGCAGATACAGGATTTCGCCCACGTTCCAGCGTACGCTGTCTAATTCCATTAATACATCTTTGTGTGCGTCTTGTGCAGCAGGGCCTGAGCTTGTTGCAGTAGATTGCGATGCCTTGGAAATGGGTGTGAGTTTTGATGGTATGGTGTCCCACATGGCATCTGGGTTGCAATAGCCATGTTCAAGCAAGCCTTCGAGCTGATGCTGGCTTTCAATTTTGACGCCGGATGCCATCAGCAAGTGGCCCTGCTCATCATAGATAGGCCAGGGCGCAGTTTGACCTACGCTGATTTCAGCATGCTTGATCGGCATTAGTCCTGTTGCACCACCCATTTCCCGTATCCATAATCTTAATTATCGATCTGATTGTATATCGAAAATTGGAGCAAATTAAGCGACTTGTTGTGCGTTTGTATAATAAAAAGCACTTATTGCCAGCGAATGGCAATAAGTGCTCTGTCAGACTGAAAAAGCCAGGCTTGGTGTGACTTGCCAAGGCCAGTTAAAGCTTTATTGATTGATAGCCTTACTTACCGCTTTCTGCTGTGGATTTGACACAGTCAACAAAATAGCCGCGTTTGCCTTCAACTTCTGCCTTGACCAGACCATGGCAATCAGTTTCAAAGCCGGGGAACTTCTCATTGAAGTCGCGTACGAAGCGCAGGTAATCAACAATAGTCTGGTTGAAGCGTTCACCAGGAATCAACAAGGGAATACCTGGTGGGTAAGGTGTCAACAAAATCGCCGTGACGCGACCTTCCAGCTCATCAATCGATACACGCTCGGTTTCACGGTGAGCCATCATGGCGAATGCATCTGATGGCTTCATCGCTGGCTGCATGTCTGACAAATACATTTCTGTCGTCAGACGTGCCACATCATGGCCTTTGTAGGCTTCATGTATGCCCTGGCACAGATCTTTCAGGCCCACGCCCTCATAGCGAGGGTTGGCCGCAGCAAATTCCGGCAAGATGCGCCACATAGGCTGGTTCTTGTCGTAGTCATCTTTAAACTGTTGCAAGGCAGTCAGCAGGGTATTCCAGCGGCCTTTGGTGATGCCGATGGTGAACATGATGAAAAAGGAATACAGGCCGCACTTTTCAACAATAACACCATGCTCAGCCAGATATTTGGTGACGATAGAGGCTGGAATACCTGTCTCGCCAAATTTACCCTCCAGCGACAGACCTGGTGTGACGATAGTGGCCTTGATAGGGTCCAGCATATTGAAGCCTGGTGCCAGTTTGCCAAAACCATGCCAGTCATCTTCGGCACGTATCATCCAGTCTTCGCGTGAACCAATTCCATCCGCTGCAAATTCTTCTGGCCCCCAAACCTGGAACCACCAATCCTTGCCCCATTCCTGATCTACCTTGCGCATGGCGCGGCGGAAATCCAGGGCTTCGAGGATGGATTCTTCTACCAGTGCCGTGCCGCCAGGCGCTTCCATCATGGCTGCTGCGATATCACAAGAGGCAATGATCGAATATTGTGGCGAAGTCGAAGTATGCATCAGATAAGCTTCATTGAAGCTGTCACGGTCCAGCTTGCGTGTCTCGGACTCGCGTACCAGAATTTGCGATGCCTGTGAGATACCAGCCAGCAGTTTATGCGTGGACTGGGTAGAGAAAATCATCGATTTCTTAGCACGTGGCCTGTCTTTGCCGATTGCATGCATGTCTTTGTAAAAGTCATGGAAGGTTGCGTGTGGCAGCCAGGCTTCGTCAAAGTGCAGGGTGTCGATTTCTCCATCCAGCAAGTCTTTCAATACTTCGACGTTGTACAGCACGCCATCGTAAGTTGATTGCGTGATGGTCAGGATGCGTGGTTTCTTGTTCTTCGCTTCGCGTGCAAAAGGATTGGCTTCTATCTTCTTTTGTATGCTTTCCATGCTGAATTCTTCCAGCGGGATAGGGCCGATAATGCCCAGGTGATTCCTTGTAGGCATCAGGAAAACCGGTATCGCACCACACATGATGATGGAGTGCAAAATGGATTTATGGCAGTTACGGTCCACCACGACGATGTCGCCAGGTGCAACCGTGGAATGCCAGACCATCTTGTTGGAGGTCGAGGTGCCATTGGTCACGAAATAGCAGTGATCCGCATTGAAAATGCGTGCGGCATTACGTTCAGACGCGGCAACCGGGCCGGTATGATCCAGTAATTGTCCCAGTTCTTCAACCGCATTACACACGTCGGCACGCAGCATGTTTTCACCAAAGAACTGATGGAACATCTGGCCTATAGGCGACTTCAGGAAGGCTACGCCACCGGAGTGGCCCGGGCAATGCCAGGAGTAAGAGCCATCATTGGCGTAATGTACCAGCGCGCGGAAAAACGGTGGTGCCAGGCCATCCAGGTAAGAGCGTGCTTCACGGATGATATGACGTGCCACGAACTCTGGCGTATCTTCAAACATGTGAATGAAACCGTGCAATTCGCGCAGGATATCATTCGGAATATGGCGGGAAGTACGGGTTTCACCGTACAGGTAAATCGGGATGTCCGCATTTTTGTAGCGAATTTCTTCGACGAAGGCACGCAGGGACTTCAGGGCGTAATCTGTCTCTTCATCAGTGCCATCGCCAAATTCTTCATCGTCAATCGACAGGATGAAGGCAGAGGCGCGAGATTGTTGTTGGGCAAACTGGGATAAGTCACCATAGCTGGTCACACCCAGTACTTCCATGCCTTCTTTTTCTATGGCGTCTGCAAGTGCGCGTATGCCCAGGCCGGAAGTGTTTTCAGAACGGAAGTCTTCGTCGATGATGACGATGGGGAAGCGGAATTTCATGGAGGTCTCCAAAAAAGCTTGTTACAAGGGAGACGCCTGGGCAAGTTAAATCAACCGCTTGCGCGCCGAAAATTCAAAGAAGCGAATTCTCTCAGATATGTGAGGGCTGATGTGAAAAAATCGCAGGATTCTGACATGAAATGCAAAATTTCATCTGATTGTCATCAAATTAGTAATAGCACCATATCTTGCATCGCTAAATGTGGCTCAAGATGAATTTTATTTAATTAATCAGCTTCGCTGCGCAATCTGACTATGCAACATAAACAAAAAGAGTACTTTTGCAAGTACTCTTTTTGTGATGAATATTGCAATAATAGTCGTCAGAAGCGATAACTTGCTGCAGAGAAGATGGTGACAGGATTTTTCTGGAACACAAATGGGCTTCTGCCAGCATCGCCGTTCAGGCGGCTCACCGATGCGCCAGTAGTCAGTGACCAGTTATTGTCGATATTCCAATGCCAGCTGGCACCAAGTTTGATGTCAGAGATACCTGAGGATGGGGTGTACTGCGCATAACCGCTGGAGACAGATTGTGCCGCCGTCACGCCGAAGTAAGACTGCATATAGGCAGAATTAACCCAGTTGGCACCGATGCTGGCAGATAGCCTGTGTTGTGGGCTCAGCAAGGTAGTTGCACGCGCGCCAAAGCTGACTTGTACGCCATTGTGATCCACCCCGGAACCATAACGTACAGACGATGCCAGAGAAAAGTTCTGGTCTATGTTGTAATTGAGGAAGGCACCGGGTTCAACTGCCATGTTGACATCACCCAAGCCACGCAATTTGCTGGAGCGGGACTCATCACGTGCGGCTTCCAGCGACATACGCAGGCCGTACTGCAGACTGGCGTTCTTTGAGAAATTATAGCCAAGACCATTAACGGCGCTGAAGAACGCACCATTTTTCCATTGCGCATCAAACATGGGATAAGCAGCCAGGCGACGCTCATCGGAACCAGTATATTTAGGCAGACTGAGCGCAGCGGCACCCAGAGAAAAATTTACATCCTTGGGCAGGTAGCTAGTGGGAACCAGTTGCACAAATTGTGAGGTCTGCGCCCCTGCGGAGCAGGCCATCGCCAACAATGTGATACCGAGTATTTTTTTCATTATGTTCTCGTCTTTGTTATATATGGCGTGCAGCAAGTCCCGCCAGTACTACACCAACTCCAGCCACGCCGTATGAGGCATATTGCAACCACTTTTTCTTGGTCAGCAAAGTGATTGCTGCCAGGGATATGGCAATTTGCACAGCTGTCATCGCCTGGGCCCAGCGATGATGCTGATGCAAGGCTTCTTCGGATTTTTTTTCCCAGGCCAGGCTTTCTTTTTCCAATGCTTCAGCTTTTTTCTTGATATCTTCTTTTTCTAGCTTATAACGCTCAACTTCTGCTTTGTATTTTGCAGCATCAGAGCCAGGGATAACCATTGCCAGCTCAGCCAGATTTTGCTTGCTGGATTTGGACTGATAATAATTCCATTGGTTCGATGCTTCTGTTTTTTTAATGGCAGAATCATTCTTGAACATGGCGGCATCATTTTGTGTCGCACCACCTTCGTACCCAAACAAGGCACCTACAGTTGCCATAATGGCAGTCATTACTGCGATTTTGCTGGCGAAATCATCATTGCCGTGGGCTGCATGCTCCAGCTCATGATCATGCGGCCCGTGTACGTGAAACCCGTGTCCTGACATAGTAATCCTAAATCTTTTTATAAGTGACAAATGCAAAGTGTAAATTTTTTGCTTCAGAGTAATGTTTTTCTCTCTTTGTCTCTTTCCATAGTAGCGGATTGATCGCAGGGAAAAAAGCATCACATGCAAATTCCTGTTGTATCTCAGTCACGACCAGTTCATTGGCCAAGTCCATGCTTTGCTGATAAATCTCTGCCCCACCAATAATGTAGGCCAAGTCATCATTCAGCAAAGCGCGGGCAGCATCAAGTGAAGTCACGGTTTCTACGTCAGCATGCTGCCATTCATGATTACGCGTAACCACAATATTGCGCCTGTCAGGCAATGCCCGGCCTATGGATTCAAACGTCTTTCTGCCCATGATGATGGCGTGGCCGCTGGTGGTGCGTTTGAAATGGGCAAGATCCTCCGGCAAATGCCAGGGCAATTTATTATCCACGCCTATACCCAGCTTGGAATCGGTTGCAACAATAATACTTAAAGATGACATGTTCATGAATCCATGACTTAAACTGCAACAGGCGCTTTGATCGCGGGATGGAACTGGTAATTGGCAAACTCAAAATCATCAAATTGATAATCAAAGATGGATTCAGGTTTGCGCTTGATGACCAATTGACCCAGTGGCAAAGTGCTACGTGATAACTGTTCGTTAACTTGGTCCATGTGATTGGAATACAAGTGGCAATCACCACCAGTCCATATAAAATCACCAACTTCCAGACCAGTCTGTTGCGCTACCATATGAGTCAGCAAGGCATAGGATGCGATATTGAAAGGCACACCCAAAAAGATATCGGCACTGCGCTGATATAACTGACAGGACAGCTTGCCATCGGCGACATAGAACTGGAACATCATGTGGCAGGGCGGCAGTTTCATCTGCGGGATGTCGGCGACATTCCACGCAGAGACAATGAGGCGGCGAGAATCAGGATTATTGCGTATCTGATCAATGACCTGTTTGATCTGGTCTATGTGCTCGCCTGTTGGTGTAGGCCAGTTGCGCCATTGTGAACCGTAGACCGGGCCAAGGTCACCATTGGCATCTGCCCACTCATTCCAGATCGAGACGCCATTGTCGGTCAGGTATTTAATATTGGTGGAGCCCGCCAAAAACCAGATGAGTTCATGGACAATGGACTTGAGATGTAGCTTCTTGGTTGTCACCAGAGGGAAACCCTTGCTCAAGTCAAAGCGCATCTGATAACCAAAGACAGACACTGTGCCAGTGCCGGTTCTGTCGGTTTTTTGAGTGCCGTGTTCTTTCACATGGCGCATGAAGTCAAGGTATTGGTGCATGGTACTTAATAAATTGCTATGTAGAAGTGCTATCTTGAGTTGCTATCTTTGCTAAGGCAATAGTATACCTTAGGGCAAGAGAAAACACTTGATTGCATTGTAAGTAATCTGAGTAGTCTGGCCTGAAGTATGCGTAGGCCAGACTTTTGCGGAGCAGTTTTTTGGTTTAGCGCTTGCTCAGTAGAGGATTGCTGGATTCAGGCTCGCCTGGCGCTACCAGTGGTAATTTGATTTCAAATCTGGTTCCCTGGCCAACTACACTGCTTGCATGAATGCTGCCGCCGAGCACATTGGTAATGATATTGAAAGTAATGCTCAGACCCAGGCCACTACCGCCCTGGCCAAATTTGGTGGTAAAGAAGGGTTCGAATATCCTGTTGATAATCTCTGCCGAAATACCTTTGCCGTTGTCTTCAAAAATGATGATGACGTACTCACCTAATTGTGTGGCAGTGCAGCGCATATGACCTTCTTCACGTCCTTCCAGTCCATGAGCCACTGCATTATTAACCAGATTGGTAAAAACCTGGCCTAATAGACCCGGGTAGCTGTCCAGCTGTATTTCGCCAGGGATATCAAGTTCCAGTGTAAAGGGGGTTTTGCGTAAGCTTGAATGCAGCAGGGCAGTGAGTTCCTGCAACATGACCAGCAAGGCAAATTGCCGACGCTGGGCACTGGACTGATCAACTGCCACTTGCTTGAAGTCGCCAACCAGATGGGCAGATTGCTGCAGGCCGCGCAACAATAACTTAGTGGAGTCTACCGCCGTGGTTGCATAACGTGTCAGGTCAGAGCGTTTCATCTTGCCTTCTTCTACCATCCTGACCAGATTACGGGTTTCTTCTTCCAGGGTGCTGGCAACCAGCAGACAATTACCTAGCGGAGTATTCAATTCATGCGCCACACCTGCCACCATGGAACCCAGTGCTGCCATGCGCTCGACCCGAGCCAGTTCTGCCTGTGCAGAATTCACGTTATTCAGGGCAGCTTCCAGATTTTGATTGACAGTTTCCAGCTCTTGCGTGCGCTGACGCACCTTGGATTCCAGCGTGCCTGAGTATTCAAGCAATTGCTGATTCTTGATTTCCAGCTCGCCAAAAGACCTTTGCAAGGCCTGACGAGTGGCTTCCAGACTGGTTGCCAGATGGCCCAGTTCATCTTCACGGTTCAAGGCAATAGGGTCATTCAGTTCACCATTTGCCAACCGGTCAGATTCACCCATGAGTATCCTGACTGGCTGAACCAGGCGCCATTGCAATACCACCAGAATAAACAGGATAGCCAATATCAGTGAAAGCACAGCTGTGGTGACATAACGCCGGAAATCAGATGCCAGGCTTTCTTGCAGCAAGTCTTCAGCAAGGGTAAGTCTTACTTGACCTATTACCTGTCCACCATGCTTGATCTCTCTGACCATACTGGTGAAAGGACCTTTCTGGGTCTTTTTCCTGGTGTCGTTCTTGATGAATTCCTTGCGGTCGGGCAGGGTGATGACTTCTATGGTTGCTACCCTGGGGTCGGAATACACCACTTCGCTGGAGATATTGGCAATCTCGGGCGTGATTTGCCACAGAGGTTCACTCAAGATGACGGAAAGGATTTCGACCAGGCGATTATGGTCTTCTGCGTTCCTGAGCTGGGCCGCAGTTTCTATCGTATGCAGGTGATAAGGAATGAGTATGGCAGCGGGGACGGTCAATCCGAATACAACAGCCAGAATAATCGCCAACCTTAGCGTGATTCGGCTGCGTAGTGCAGATAAAAGATGTCGAAACTGCATTGCGAGGTCCTTGTGCAACACTTCCCGGAGGGTATAGTCAGGCGGTGCAGAATGCATTTTCTCACCAGACATTCATTTACAGATCAGACATGGATAATTACGCTCGATGATCGCACAAACAATTCTAAAATACTAAAAGGTTTTTTGCGTTTCAGCAAGTTATGATTCTTGAGTGTTCACTCTGTGTGTCCAAATGTCCAAAAATGGGCAAATTGTTATTTGAAGCGGTGGTTGGAGTGCGCCTGCAGGAAGGGTGTATCCGGAGTTATTTGGTTTCGTCTATCCAGGCCATTTGTATGGCTTCAAGTATCTTCTCGCCACCGCGTGCATGGTCGTCATCAAATTCTTCCAGATCGACGACCCAGTTGTGCAGGTCAGTGAAGCGTACCGTCAGTGGGTCAACGCCAGGGAATTTATCGCAAAGTGCTTCGGCGATTCTGAAGGTGTCAGTCCATTTCATGTTGAGCTCCACGTTTACAAATGCTAAGGGCAGGTGCGTAAGAAATGCTTAATGATCAATGATTTTCACGCGCGTGGTTGATGGTGTATTTGGGGATTTCGATGGTGATATCTTGCTTGCCCAGTTTGACCTGGCAGGACAGGCGTGAAGTTGCTTCCAGTCCCCAGGCAGCATCGAGCAAGTCTTCTTCATCATCAGTAGATTCATTCAATGAATTAAAACCTTCGCGCACGACCACATGGCAAGTGGTGCAGGCACAAGACATTTCGCATGCATGCTCGATTTCCACATCGCTTTCAACCAGGGCTTCGCACAGTGATTTGCCTTCCGGCGCATCAATAACGGTTCCTTCTGGGCAAAGCTGGGGGTGTGGCAAGACAATAATTTGTGGCATGTTGTTCTCGTAATCTGGCTATTTCAATATGTATTAATGTTGTCTGGATCGGTATGAAGTAATATCGCTCAGGTAATCTCATCCAGTTTTTTTCCGGCCAATGCACTGCGCACGCTTTGATCCATGCGACGTGCAGCAAATTCTTCCGTGCCGTCGGCGAGTGCAGTGATGGCAGCGTGGAGTAACTGATGATCTTTGCCATCCTTCAGTTTGATGACCTGATCCATCAATGCTTTGATCTGTTCTTGCTCTGCATCATTCAGCAATTGGGCGTCGCCGTTCAAGGCAGATTGAGTGGCCAGTAAAATACGTTCAGCTTCCACACTTTCTTCACGCAAGGCACGTTCTTGCATGTCGGCATCTGCTGAGGTGAAAGAATCCTGAAGCATGCGTGTGATTTCGTCATCGGCCAGGCCATAGGATGGCTTGACGGTAATCGCTGCTTCTACGCCTGAGCGCAGTTCACGCGCCGAGACAGACAGCAGTCCATCGGCATCGACCTGATAAGTAATGCGTATGCGTGCAGCGCCGGCAGCCATGGCAGGAATGCCGCGCAATTCAAAGCGCGCCAGCGAGCGGCATTCGCTGACCAGCTCACGTTCGCCTTGCACGACATGGATAGCCATGGCGGTTTGTCCATCTTTGAAGGTAGTAAATTCTTGTGCGCGGGCGCAGGGGATGGTGGAGTTGCGCGGAATGACCTTCTCAGCGAGGCCCCCCATGGTTTCCACACCCAGCGACAGTGGGATCACATCCAGCAGCAACCAGTCATCACCAGGGGCGCGATTGCCTGCCAGCAGATTGGCCTGTATCGCGGCGCCAAGTGCCACTACCTTGTCGGGATCAATATTGGCCAAGGGTGTAGTCTGGAAGAATTCGCCGACAGCCTTGCGCACATGTGGCATGCGGGTTGCACCGCCAACCAGTACTACACCATCGATATCATCCACCGTCAGGCTGGCATCGCGCAGGGCTTTGCGGCAAGGCGTAGTCGTTTTCGTTACCAGGTTCTGCGTCATTTCGGCAAATGCTGCTGCGCTGATTTGCAAATGCACGGATTCGCCAGAATTGAGCTTTGCATCAATAAAAGTACTGGGCTTGCTGGACAAAATTTCCTTGGCTTCGCGCGCTTTCACCATCAGTGCACTGGTATCTTCGTCAGACAAAGGCGCAAGTTTTGATTCTTGCAATATCCAGCAAAAAAGGCGGTGATCAAAATCATCGCCACCCAGTGCAGAGTCGCCACCGGTGGACAAGACTTCAAATACACCCTTGCTCATTTTTAAAATGGAAATGTCGAAGGTGCCGCCACCCAGATCATAGACGGCATAGATGCCTTCTGATGAATTGTCGAGGCCGTAGGCGATTGCTGCTGCAGTAGGTTCATTCAACAGGCGCAAGACATTCAGCCCAGCCAGTTTGGCTGCATCTTTGGTTGCCTGTCTTTGCGCATCATCAAAATAAGCGGGAACGGTAATGACTGCACCAACCAGGTCATCGCCCAGTGCGTCTTCTGCCTGCTGGCGTAAAGTGGCCAGAATTTGTGCTGATACTTCTACCGGGCTCTTGATGCCAGCCACGGTCTTGATTTGCACCATGCCAGGTTCATCATGAAAATCGTAAGGCAGGTTTTCAGCGTAGGCGATGTCTTTCAGGCCGCGGCCCATGAAGCGCTTCACTGAGGCTATCGTATTTCTTGGGTCATTGCTTTGCTCAGCCTGCGCCTTGAAACCGATATGTGCGTGACCATTTGGCAGGTAGCGTACAACCGAAGGCAGCAGAGGGCGACCTTCTTCATCATTCAATACTTCAGGGATGCTATTGCGTACGGTTGCAACCAGGGAATTGGTGGTGCCCAGATCTATGCCTACTGCCAACCTGTGCTGGTGTGGAGCTGTGGACATGCCAGGTTCAGAAATTTGCAGTAATGCCATGATGAAATGGGGGGATGGCTAAGCATCTAAAAAATGGCAAATCGGCATAGCCGCATTTACCGGGTTATTTGAAATTACTCTTCGAGAGCAGCGATATCGGCAATAAATTTTTCCAGAAACATGCAGGTGCGGATTTGCAGCGCAGCTTCTTCAAAGTTTCCCAGGTCTATCGAGTTGCCAACCGCATGCAATTGCGTTCTTAAGGCGCTGTTCAGTTCGCGCTCCAGACGTAGCAAGGCAGCTTCATTATTATCCTGGCGTGCGTCGTCAAAGGATTCACGCCATTCCATCTGTTGCATCAAAAACGCACCAGGCATGGAGGTGTTGGATTCTGTCTGTAGATCCACACCCTGCAATTCACATAGATAGCGTGCGCGTTTCAGCGGTTTTTTCAATGTTTGATACGCCTCGTTGGCCCTGGTTGCCCATTGCATGGCGACGCGTTTTTCAGCTTCACTGGCTTGCACGAACTTGTCCGGATGCACCTGATTCTGCACCTCACGATAAGCTGCATCCAGTTGTCCCTGATCAAGTGCAAACTGCTGCGGTAACTGAAACAGCTCAAAATGATTCTGCATCTGCGCCAGCCTTAAATCCTGAAACTTTCGCCACAACCACATTCGTCCTTGACGTTGGGGTTGTAGAATTTAAAGCCTTCGTTCAAGCCTTCGCGGGCAAAGTCCAGCTCTGTACCATCAATATAAGGCAGGCTTTTAGGGTCAACAAATACCTTGACGCCATGCGATTCAAAAATCTGGTCGTCGTTGCCGACTTCATCCACATACTCAAGCTTGTAAGCCATGCCTGAGCAGCCGGTTGTACGTACCCCAAAGCGCAGGCCTATGCCTTTGCCGCGACGTTCCATATAACGGGTCACATGTTTTGCCGCTTTTTCTGTGAGTGTGATAGCCATATTTATTCCAGTTTTTTGCTACTAAACTTTTGTTGCCGGTTTTCTTGAAACGAATCTTGAAACTAGTTTCAGGCGCTTTGTTCGGCGCTGTGCTTGTTTTTGTAATCGAGCACAGCAGCCTTGATCGCATCTTCCGCCAGGATGGAGCAGTGAATCTTGACCGGTGGCAGTGCCAGTTCTTCAGCAATTGCCGTGTTCTTGATTTCCAGGGCTTGATCCAGCGTCTTGCCCTTGACCCATTCAGTCACCAGGGAAGAGGAGGCAATTGCAGAGCCGCAACCATAAGTTTTGAATTTCGCATCCTGGATAACGCCATCAGCGCCTACCTTGATTTGCAATTTCATGACGTCGCCGCACGCAGGTGCGCCGACCATGCCGGTACCTACGGTGTCATCACCTTTTTCAAAGGCGCCGACATTACGTGGATTTTCATAGTGATCCAACACTTTTTCAGAATAAGCCATTTTGATACTCCTTGATATTTCTTAATTACGTTTTTCAAATGCGCAATGAATATAAATTAATGCGCGGCCCACTGGATAGTGGAGATATCGATACCGTCCTTGTACATATCCCAGAGCGGCGACAATTCGCGCAACTTGGCAACTTTGGTTTTCAGCAGGTCTATCGTAAAGTCGATGTCTTCTTCTGTTGTGAAGCGGCCGATGGTAAAGCGTATTGAGCTGTGCGCCAGTTCATCGCTGCGACCCAGTGCGCGCAGTACATATGATGGTTCCAGGCTGGCAGAGGTACATGCAGAGCCGGACGACACTGCAATATCCTTGATTGCCATGATCAGGGATTCGCCTTCAACATAATTGAAGCTGACATTGAGGTTGTGCGGTACACGGTGTTCCATGTCGCCATTGACATAGGTTTCTTCAATTTCTTGCAGACCTTTTGCCAGGCGGTCACGCATGGTGCGGACGTGTGCCAGTTCGCTTTCCATTTCTTCTTTGGCAATGCGGAAAGCTTCACCCATGCCAGCGATTTGATGCGTAGCCAGTGTGCCAGAGCGGAAACCGCGTTCGTGGCCGCCACCGTGCATTTGCGCTTCCAGACGTACGCGCGGTTTGCGGCGGATATACAGCGCGCCTATGCCTTTTGGACCATAAGTTTTATGGGCCGAGAAAGACACCAGGTCAACCTTGGTATTTTCCAGGTCAATATGCACCTTGCCAGTGGCCTGAGCTGCATCTGAATGGAATACGATACCTTTTTCACGGCACAATTCACCAATTTCAGCGATAGGCTGGATGACGCCAATTTCATTATTAACCCACATGACGGACACGAGAATGGTGTCTGGTCGGATAGCTGCTTTCAACTGTTCTACCGTGATCAAGCCATCATCACCTGGTTGCAGATAAGTGGCTTCAAAACCCTGGCGCTCCAGTTCACGTACGGTATCCAATACAGCTTTATGCTCGGTTTTTACCGTGATGATATGCTTGCCCTTGGCCTTGTAGAAGTTTGCAGCACCCTTGAGTGCCAGGTTATTGCTTTCCGTCGCGCCGGAAGTCCAGATGATTTCACGCGGATCAGCATTGACCAGGTCAGCCACTTGGGCACGCGCATCTTCTACAGCTTTTTCAGCATCCCAGCCATACATATGGCTACGCGAAGCCGGATTACCGTACTGCGCACGCAAGTAGGGAATCATCTTGTCAGCAACACGTGGGTCAACCGGCGTCGTCGCCGAATAATCCATGTAGATAGGGAAGTGCGGTGACTTCAAGGTGTCGAGCAGGCTTTTTTCCAAGGGGGCGTTCATTCAAAACTCCAAATATTCAAGAGGCAATGTGGCTGGCATGCGTATGGTGCATGACGACTACATGGTTTTCTGATGCTTTCTGTCTTTGCTGATTGACCAGGTCCTGGAGGGAAACAGAGTCCAGGTAATCGACCATTTTGGCGTTCAGCGTCGCCCACAGGTCGTGTGTCATGCAGTGCAAGCCATTTTCATGGTCGCTGCCATGACAATTGCCTTTGCCACCGCACTGCGTTGCATCAAGGGGCTCATCAACTGCAATGATGATGTCGGCAACGGTAACATTTTGCGCCTTGCGGGCAAGATTGTAGCCGCCGCCAGGTCCACGCACGGATTCAACGATTTCATGGCGACGCAGTTTCCCAAACAATTGCTCAAGATAGGAAAGGGAAATGTCCTGACGTTGGCTGATACCGGCCAAAGTCACTGGTCCCTTATCCTGGCGCAGAGCCAGGTCTATCATTGCCGTTACGGCAAAACGTCCTTTGGTGGTCAGTCGCATATATTACTCCGGGGTACTCCACGCAAGAAAAAGCTGAATGCCCTGAGTTGTTGAGCATTTTAGTCAAGTATAACAAACTTGAGTAATCTTGTCAGGAATAGGCTTATAGTAAGGAGGGGGATGCAAGATGAGCTTTACGCTCTGCAGTGTAGTGCCACCAGGCCAGAGGTGGCTCACCATCCATGAATTTTACTATGGAAATGAAAACGTCGTAGACACAGGGGTCATGCCTGACTTTGGTTGCGGTACAAAGTTCGTCGTACATCTGGTAGGGGTTGCGTCCTTTTAACTGCTGTGGCTCAGTAATGCCCAGTAGCTGTAAGTCGGCAACCGTTGCCTTGCCGACATTTGGTAACTGTTCCAAGTGTTTGATGTCTGTGCAAGTAAGTGCTTTTTTCATAAATCTTTTTGCTGTTCCTGCCAAACGCGTTCCTGAATGGGAAATTGTAAAACGAATTCTCAACGCTATAAAGTTAAAGACCGCCATTCGGCGGTCTTTTGAAGCTAATACATTTGATCTGGATCAAATATCAAAGCTGATGCCCTGTGCTAACGGCAATGAATTGCTGTAATTGAAGGTATTGGTTGTGCGGCGCATATAGGCTTTCCATGCGTCAGAGCCAGATTCACGACCACCGCCAGTTTCTTTCTCTCCACCAAACGCGCCACCAATTTCTGCGCCGGAAGGCCCGATGTTGACATTGGCGATACCGCAGTCGCTGCCAGCAGCAGAAACAAAGGTCTCAGCTTCGCGCATATCTGTAGTGAAGATCGAAGACGACAAACCTTGTGGTACTTCGTTATTCAAGCTGATGGCTTGCTGCAAATCCTTGTAACGCACGATGTACATGATGGGCGCAAATGTTTCGTGGTGCATGGACGCCGTTTGACCTGGCATTTCTACCAGAGCCGGGCTGACATAGTAGCCATTTTCATTGCCAGCAACTACTGTGCGCTCGCCACCAAATACCTGGCCTTGTTCTGATTTGGCAATTGCCAAAGCGCTTTGCATGGCATCAAAAGAGCCTGCATCAATCAATGGGCCGACCAGCGTGGTCTTTTCCAGAGGATTGCCGACTGGCAGACCTGCATAGATTTTTTTCAGACGTGGTACCAGTGTGTCATAAATACTGTCATGTACGAACAAGCGGCGCAGGGTAGTGCAGCGTTGTCCGGCAGTGCCAACAGCAGAGAAGGTGATGGCACGGACAGCCATTTCCAGATCTGCACTAGGAGCAACTATCATCGCGTTATTGCCACCTAGTTCAAGGATGGTGCGAGTCAAACGCTTGGCGCAGACTTCAGCAACCTGACGACCCATGCGGGTACTGCCAGTGGCGCTGACCAGAGCGATGCGCTTGTCTTCTACCATTTGTGCGCCAGTATCGCGTCCACCGATAATCAATTCTGCCAGGCCAGTCGGGGCATCGCTGCCAAAGCGGGCAACTGCCTTCATGAAGAGGGCGTGAGTAGCGATGGCTGTCAGCGGGGTTTTTTCAGATGGCTTCCATGTAACACTATTGCCGCAGACAAAGGCCAGTGCTGCATTCCAGGCCCAGACGGCGACAGGGAAATTGAAAGCGGAAATCACGCCAACTACGCCTATAGGATGCCATTGTTCCATCATGCGATGGCCAGGACGTTCAGAGGCAATAGTCAGGCCATACAGTTGGCGTGACAAACCAACTGCGAAATCACAAATATCGATCATTTCCTGTACTTCGCCCAGGCCTTCTTGCAGGATTTTGCCTGCTTCCAGCGTCACCAGTTGGCCCAGGGCCAGCTTGTGCGTGCGCAGTTCTTCACCAAACAGGCGCACCAGCTCGCCACGACGCGGTGCTGGCACATTGCGCCATTGCAAAAATGCTGCATGGGCGCGATCTACACGCTGTTTTACTTCCGCTGCAGTGTCAGCGCGCAGGCTGGCCAGGTTTTTGCCATCTATAGGAGAAATGCTGTGTATGTCGCTGCCCTGATAATCGCTTAAATTGATATCAAGCTCTTTCAGGATTGCTTGCAAAGTGGTGTTTTCCATCTTGTTTGCCTCGGTACGTTTTTATAAAGGCAGACTTTCTTTTGGAAAGCCTGCCTTTATTGGGTTATTGGATGGGCTTAATGCCAGTGGCCGTATTGTACGTAATTGTAGCGCTGGCAGCGATCTTGTGCCCAGTTCAGCAATACCAGCTGATTACGCGGCGTAGTATTGACCAAAACGATTTGCAAGGAAGTCAGCAAGAACAGCTTGCTCCTGACGCACCAGACCATGTTGCGGCAATTTGCCTGTAACCACCAGATCAACCATGGCGCAAATGCCAGAGGCAGTTGTCAATTGTATGGCGGACAGCAATTGGCCATTGACTTTTTGGGCATAGATTTTCTTGGCGTAGGATTCTTGCTCCAGGCGACCATCGCGCATGCCGACGACACTGACAAACACAAGTACCACGTCCTGCTTGGTCATGGGGATAGCGGTTTCCATGACTTCTTTCAAGATAGGGCGGCGCTCCAGCTTGCCCAGTTGCAGGTCGCGTATCAGTACTTTGACGATATCGCGGTGACCTGGATAGCGCACTGTCTTGTAATTCAGGTTTTGTACTTTGCCTTCCAGGCTTTCGCACAAAGTGCCAAGGCCGCCGGAGGTGTTGAAGGCTTCGTAATCTATGCCATCGAGGGAGAAATGCTCGATTTCTTCCAAGGCTGCGGTTTCACGCAATTCGCCATCAACAATCGCTTCGCAAGGATTGCAATATTCATTGATCAGACCGTCCGTGCTCCAGGTCAGGTTGTATTTCAGTGCATTGTTAGGGAAGGTAGGCAGGGCACCAACGCGCATGCTGACATCGCGCAGGCTTTCAAAACGCTTGGCAACATCATTTGCCACAATGGAGATAAATCCTGGTGCCAGGCCGCATTGTGGTACGAAAGCGCAATCTGCACCTTCAGCCAACTGTTTGACGATGCGTGTGCTTTCCACGTCTTCAGTCAAATCAAAATAATGGGAATTGGCTTCGCGCGCTGCACCAGCGATGATGGGCGTCAAAAAGTAAGGGCAGGCTGACATGGTGACTTTATGACCGCGTATCAACTCGGTGACCGCCGCCTTATCACCCAAGTCAGCCTGGACGATGCGGGTATTCGGGAAGCCGGCTTGTTCTACATATTTCAGGCGTTCCGGGTCACGGTCTGCCACTGTGATTTCGTAATCGCCGGTGTGGGATAGCAAATTGAGAATAGCATCACCGATTTTGCCTGCACCCAGAAGTATTAGTTTGGTTGTCATGTTTGTCTCCAGTATCTATTTGTGTTGTAAATGAGTTGCAAATGAAAATATAAGATTGATACTGAAGTCTAGGCCCTAGTTTTGTCAGTTAATAGCAGCAAAGTTATCGTCATATTGTGTATTTACGAGATAATATGTCTAAATAATTAGACAAAATGACGATATGAAACCTGATCTTGATGAGATAGATGACAAAATCCTGGCTTTGTTGATGGATAACGCCCGCCTGCCAGTCACCAGTATCGCGAAATCAGTGGGTATAGCGAGAACTACCGTGATCGCCCGTATTGCTGCGCTGGAGAAGCGTGGCGTCATTGCCGGCTATGGTCTGAAGTTGAACCAGAAAATGGTGCAGCCGGCTGTCAGGGCCTATGTGGGCCTGTCGGTAGAGGCGCGTTATGCGGCTGGTTTGATTAAATATTTGCAGCAATTGCCTGAAACTGAGACGCTATGCGCAGTCAGTGGTGCAATCGACTATATGCTGACCTTGCGCTGTAGTAATACAGAAACCTTGGACAAGTTGCTCGATCAGATAGGGGCACTCGATGGCGTCAGACAGACTTCCACCTCGGTCATATTAAGTAAAAGGATAGATCGAGGAGCGCTGTAGGAATGGAGATGTACCCGAATAAGGCAATATCCGGGATGACCGGGGAAGGATTAAGTACTGCTGGCCGACTTTGCTTGTGATTTCTTATCTTCTGATGCTGTCTTTTTAGCCGCAGCAGGTACTGGTTGCGGATTGTCAGTAAAGCGCTGATTCGATTGCTGCAGTATTTGTAAATGCACGGATGCGCGGTCAACTCCGCTTCTGTCCAATTGCAATGGGGCGGGGCTTGCCGGTGTTTGCGCTGGCGCTTCTTGCATCACTTCTGTTGTCTTGTCCTGATCTTCATTCTGGGTAGGAATAGAAGGTGCAAACATAAAATCTTGTGAAAAAGCGATGCCAGCCAACAAGGTGGAGGATAGCACGCACAAGAAAATAGATTTTTTTAACATGATTGCCTGCAAATTAATAAGTGCTGCGGGTGTCAAAACCATTATTACTACAAACACTCAATAAGCTGTGAGTGAGCTTTATGCCAATTCTTGCAAAAGTAAATCTTTTGGATGATAGGAGATGTTAAACAAGCAATTGCGGTTTTTTATGTACACGCACTTTTGCCTGTTGAGTTTGTCTGTCTTGCTGGTCAAGTGCGAATTTTTCTTCAGTGCTGAGGCGTTTCGCTGCAATGAAGACAGTTTGCATCGTGTTACCAACTTGTTCGACATCAAAAGCTATCTTCTGTTGTTCTGTCAGTCTTTGCGCTGTTATTGTGACTGTGGCGATACTTGCTTTTGCAGCAAGTTTATTAATATATGTAGCCACTGGCACTATGGTAGCAGCAAATACGCAAATGGTTAAGAGTGTTAAATTGGTTTTCTTGACGATATTCATTTTTTTCTCCCAGGTTCTTCATGTGGTCTTGCGATGTAAGCACTTTAAGCAAGTTGCACTGTGCTTGCCATGCGTTTGCGATGAAATGCAGAAAGCAGGGGACGAAATTCAAGAATTGAAACATGAGCAGTGAAGCCTGTCCTAAAAAAGTAGGTGATTTTTGCAATTTTATGCAGGTGTGATGGATACTGTAGTCCTGTCAGGAAATAGAGGCTTGGAGCCGGCATGCTAGCAAAACAGAATATAAAACAGTTTTTATTGATACTCGGCATTTGGCCAGTATTTGCCTATGCTCAGTTGCAAGCCTGGGGTGATTACCCGGCCTTACCCAAGCAGGTGGCTACCGGGCAAGCAGATGCAGCGGTTGATACGTACCGGTCTCTGGAGTCCTTAAGTGACGCGCAAGTCCGCGCCTGGATGAAGAGACAGACAGATTTTAGCAATGCGGTACTGGCACGTATCAGCGGGCGCGATACCTTGCTGAAGCGTCTCAAGGTTTTGCAAAGTACAGAATTCGGTGCGGGCAGGTTGATCGAAGTGCGTGGCATGCAGTTTTTTACCCGCACTACGGCTGATAATCGGCAGCAGTTATTCATGCGTAACGCTGCCACCAGTGCCGAGCGCCTGCTGCTGTTGACAGAGCCAGGGCAGGGCATAGGGTTTTTTACGCCTGCTCTGGATGGTAGCATGGTTGCTGTCGATTTGTTGAGTAGCGGACGCCAGCGGCATAGTTTGCGTATTATCAAGACGAATGATGCAAGCATGCTCAAGGATAATCTGGATACGATCGCGCCTGACAGTAAGGAAATTGCCTGGAAACCTGATTCGACTGTTATTTACTATCGCAAGTCTCCAGTCAAACCTGGTGCCGATCGTGGCGCGATCTGGCAACATGTATTGGGAAGCAAGCTGGAAACTGATACTCCTTTGATAGGCCCAGGCGTCAGCAAGAACCGGAGGTTTGCAGCCAGCGATGTGGTGACGATCAAAAGCAGCATGAATTCTTCTTATCTGTTGGCCGAGGTTCAGCATGGGCAAAGCCAGGATCGTAGCTTGTATCTGGTCAAGCAAGACCAGCTAAAGGGGGCGGCAACTGCCTGGCAAAGATTGGCTGCGCCAACAGACAAACTCAGGAATGCTTGGCTGACAGGTGAACAGCTTTATCTGCTATCAAGCAAAAAGAAGAGCACAGGAGCGATCCTGAAGCTGGATTTAAAAACCCTACAATTGAACATGGCAAAGGAAATACTGTCTGCCAGTAGCGATGAATTGCTGGATATTGCAGTAGCAAAAAATGCTTTGTATGTCCATGTTGCTGAGGCGGGCTATAGCAAGCTCATCAAGATGGAGCTGGATGGCGGGAAAAAAGAAGAGCTGGCTTTGCCTTACTCTGGCCGTGTCAGTGAGCTGAATGCCGATGCAGAAACAGATGGTGCCTTGTTTGTATTGGAAGCTGCAAATGCAGCACCGCTATCTTATCGCGCTTTAGCCGGTGGGCAAATCAGGAATGTAGAAGTTTTCCGTTCGCCGCAAGTTGGCTTTCATCGCGTCGCCAGCAAAAACCTGAACATCACGAAACCGGGCAGCAATAAACAAATTGCGTTGACGCTGTTATACCCGCAAGGTATGGAGCTTGATGGTAAGCATCCATTATTGCTGACCATGGAAACTGGTACTGGTTTGTCGAAGTTGGCGAAGTTCGATGCCTTGCGCCTGGCCTGGCTGGAGCAGGATGCTGTGATGGCGATTGTCTATGTCCCTGCAAATGAGAATCTTAAGCAAAAAAACACTAATGATGGCCTTGATGAGTTTCTTGCAGCAGCTGATTATCTGGTGAGTGAAGGCTATACAAGTTCCGGGAAGCTGGTCACGCAAGAGCCAAGTCCGGGTAAACGCTGGTTGGCGCAAGTTATCAGTCAGCGCCCGGATTTATTTGCTGCTGCACAAAGTGCGGCCATACAGTCTGAATCGCTCAATGTTGGTAAATCCAAAAAAATGACTGCTGCAGATAAAACCAGGCTTGCAAGTGCCAATCCCTACATGAACTTGCGTGATGGTCAGTCTTATCCTGCAACCCTTATCTCTGCCCGTTTTGGTATTGCTGATACGCCGATCTGGATGAGTAGTAAATTTATTACCCGCTTGCAGGTAGCTAACGCCAAGAAATCCAGGCCAGCACTATTCCGTACCGACTTTGCCAATGCCTGGAAGTACGATGCACTCGCGGAACAAGCTGACAATTGGGCATTCTTGCTATGGCAGACCGGGCAAAAGGGCTTTTCTCTGATGCCCTGAATTAGCACTGCGATCATCAACTTCGTCTTCGGTAGCTTGTCCGCAAGCTGCCAATGTTACTAATGTCACCCCAAGGCTACACTTGGGGTGATATTTTTTTGTCTATATCACATTTATTGTATTATCTACATTGAAATTATGAGAATGATAAATTTGTGGAGCCATGGATTCCTTGCCTATTCCCAGTCCCCTTTTCTGTGTTTTTGCCTTATTTTTTTTCAGTCTTGCTAATCAGGCAAGGGCTGCAACTGAAATAATCATTAGCCCCCCAGTGGAAATCATAGGCATCACCGCCTTGCCTGGTACAGGTTTAAGCAAGCAACAAATCCCGGCCTCCGTACAGACTGCCAATAGCAAGGACATGGAGAAGAGCGGGGCACTAAATATCGCTGATTTCTTCAATCGCTATCTGGGTAGCGTGCATGTCAATGATGTGCAGGGCAATCCTTTTATGAATGACGTAAACTACCGTGGCTACACGGCATCGCCATTATTAGGAACCCCGCAAGGATTATCTGTTTATCTGGATGGTGTGCGTTTGAATCAGCCATTTGGCGATGTAGTGATGTGGGATTTGATTCCAAAATCTGCTATTTCTTCCGTGACGCTGATGTCGGGATCGAACCCTTTATTCGGCCTCAATACACTTGGCGGTACTTTATCGCTGCAAACCAAAGATGGCCGACATGATGCTGCAACTTCGCTGGAGCTAGGTGCAGGCTCATACGCACGTCGCAATGTTAGCATTGAGCATGGTGGGGCAAATCAGCAAGGCCTGGACTGGTACTTTACCGCCAATAATTATCAGGAAGATGGCTGGCGGGATGTTTCACCATCAAAACTCAGGCAATTCTTTGGTAAGCTGGGCTGGCATGACAACAAAAGCGAACTCAAGCTTGGCTATGCATGGGCTAGCAGCGAGATGACCGGTAATGGATCGCAGGAGCAACAGTTACTGGACAATCGCTATGCCAGCGTGTTCACCGTGCCAGATGTGACAAAAAACCGGGCCAGTTTTGTCAACGTGGAAGCCAGAACTAATCTTGTTGGCACTTTGCAATTATCGGGAAATGCCTACTACCGCAGCACCCATACTGCCACCACGAACGGTGACCTGAACGAGGAGGCTCTAGGTGAATCCCTGTATTACACTGGTCAAACGGCGGACAAGAACTGGTTGCTGGCGCATGCTTATAATCCGGTGATTGAAAGCAGCAACAGCAGGACAAGTTCTACTTTTTCCTTCCCCAGTTTGCGCTGTATTGCCCAGGCAGGGACGAATACTGAGCCCAACGAAAAATGCACGGGCATTATTACCAATGCCAGCACCCACCAGCAAAATTATGGCCTCAGCGCGCAATTGAGTTCACTAAGCAAAGCGCCTGGATATAGTAACCATGTGGTCTTCGGTGCTGCTTATGATGCCAGTCGCACCAGCTTTAATCAGGCCAGCCAGTTTGGCTACCTGAACCCTGATCACAGCATCACTGCCGTCAATGCTTATGCAGACGGCACACAAAATTCTGAAAATGCTTTCGACCAGCGCGTCAATCTGGATGGGCAAACAAGAACCTGGAGCATGTTTGGCAGTGACACCCTGACGTTGGCAGACGCCTGGCATTTGACGGTGTCCGCTCGTTACAATAACACCAGGCTAAAAAATACTGACCGACTCTATCCCTATAACAACGCCACTACCAAGGGCGCTCAGCGCGGTTCTCTGGATGGGGATCATGTTTTCAGGCGTTTTAATCCAGCTGTTGGTGTTAGTTATGTGGCAAATCCCGCCTTGAATATCTATGCAGGTTACAGCGAGGGCAGCAGGGCGCCAACTTCCATAGAACTGGGCTGTGCTGACCCTGACTTTGGCTGTCGCTTGCCAAATTCAATGGCGGGCGACCCGGCATTAAAGCAGGTCATTTCCAAAACATGGGAAGCTGGCCTGCGTGGCAAGTTGCCAGGAAAGATTGTATGGAGCGCAGGTGTTTTCAGAGGAACAAACGAAGATGACATCCTGTTCGTGGCCAATTCTACTGCAACTGGTTATTTCAAGAACTTTGGGCAAACCAGGCGGCAAGGATTTGAGGCAGGCATTGCGAGCAATCAGGATAATTTCAGTTATGGACTGAACTATACCTGGATGAAAGCAAGTTACCAGAGTGCAGATATCCTGGGTTCGCAAAATAACAACCTGGCAAATGCCAGTGCCAATATCAGCGTCAAGCCCGGAGACCAGATGCCGCTGATCCCTCAGCAAATTTTTAAAGCCAATGTAAATTATGAATTCAATGCACAAATCTCGGCAGGCATTGAAGTATTGGCTGTTGGCAAGAGTTTTGTGCGGGGTAATGAAAACAATGCTCATGTACCTGATGGACTGACAAATTTGGGGTCGGGTAATATGTCAGGGTATGCAGTAGTCGGCCTGTCTGCGGGCTACAGACCAAACCCGCAATGGAAATTCTCTGTCAATGTCAGCAATCTGTTTGATCGGCGTTATTACACGGCTGGACAGCTTGGTCCATATGCAATCGCCGCCAATGGTGGTTACAGCAATTCTGACAGCAAAGGAACGACTTTTTACACTCCAGGCGCGCCACGAATGATATGGCTGGGCGTGCGTTATAGTTTTGGAGTCAAGGCCAAGGAATGAAGCACTGTTGCAGTGCTTCATTTGACTTCGAGATATTAGCAGGCTGCGTAGTTAACGGTAACCACATGCACGGCCAAGCCACCTAATGAGGTTTCCTTGTATTTAGCCTGCATGTCAAAGCCGGTTGCGCGCATGGTTTCTATCACGTCATCCAGGCTGACATGATGTGTGCCATCACTGCGCAAAGACAGCGAAGCGGCAGTAATCGCCTTGACCGCGCCCATGCCATTGCGTTCTATACAGGGGATTTGCACCAGCCCACCAATAGGGTCACAAGTCATGCCCAGGTGATGCTCAATACCAATTTCAGCGGCTGATTCGATTTGCTCATTGGTGCCGCCCAAAGCAGCAGTCAGGCCCGCTGCAGCCATGGCGCATGCCACGCCAACTTCGCCCTGGCAACCAATTTCAGCCCCAGAAATGGAAGCATTGGTTTTGCATAGCATACCTATGGCAGACGCTGCCAGCATGAAATTGCGTATACCTTGTTCCGGGTGGCTGGGTTTGCAGTCTTCTGCGTAATAGCGCAACACTGCCGGGATAATGCCAGCTGCACCATTGGTTGGTGCAGTAACGACGCGGCCACCAGCAGCATTTTCTTCATTGACTGCCATGGCATACAGACTGACACGGTGCAGGCCATCATGCGGCAATACGTCGGCAGTTTCATTGGCGGCGCGCCATAATTTGGCGGCGCGACGCTTGACGTGCAAACCGCCAGGCAATTCGCCGGATGTTTGCAGACCACGTGAAATACAGCCCTTCATGACTGCCCAAATTTTATCCAGGCCTGCATCCAGTTCCTCATCGGTGCAATAGACATTTTCATTGGCGCGCAACATGTCCGTAATGGATAAGCCCGTACGCTTGCCATGGGCCAGCAGTTCTGCCATGGTTGCAAAAGGATAGGGCAGGGGTTTCTTGTCTGTATTTTCAGCGCTATCGGTATTCTCCAGTTCTTCTGCCGAATAAATGAAGCCACCACCGGTAGAGTAATAAATTTTTTCAAAACTGCTGCCGTCATTGCGCGTCAGTATGAATTTCATGCCATTGGGGTGACCCGGCAAGACTTCTTGCTTAAACCACAGCATATCGGTGGCGGTATCGAACTTGACGGGGTACTCACCCAATAAATTCAATTTTCCTGAGGTTGCCAGGTTGGTGAGTTTTTCGTCGACACTTTCGGGAGCGACATCCTGTGGGGTCTCGCCCATCAAGCCTAGCAAAACTGCTTTGTCAGTCGCATGGCCATGGCCAGTTAATGCGAGTGAGCCATACAGGGTGACTTGTATTTTCGATGCTTTATACAGATCGGCAGATTCAAGTAAAAAACGGCGGGCCGCGAGCATGGGGCCAACCGTATGGGAACTGGACGGACCCACGCCTATTTTAAATAACTCGAATACTCGCATGTCCATCAATTCACCTCTTTTTTACTAGTCTCTGATAATTATTTATGCGGCCTGACTTAATCCCTTTAACTCCTTTTGATCGACACGAATATTTTTCAGCATGTCTTCCACCAGTTGTTGCAGGCCTACTTGTGCTTGCCAGCCCCAGTCGGCTCGCGCCACGGCGTCATCCAGGCTCTGTGGCCAGGATGCGGCGATTGCCTGACGGCTGTCAGGCGCGTAGTGTATGTCAAATGCAGGCAAATTTTGTTTGATTGCAAACGCTAATTCCCGTGGATTAAAGCTTAAACCTGCAACATTATAGGAAGAACGTATAGAAAGTTTGGCCGTTGGCGCATCCATCAATGAAATGGTGGCACGTATGGCATCTGGCATGTAAATCATTGGTAAACTGGTTTCTGACTCCAGGAAACATTCATAGGTTTCGCCACGCAGAGCTGAGTGGAAAATAGCTATCGCATAGTCTGTGGTGCCGCCGCCCGGAGGGGACTTATAACTGATAATGCCCGGGTAACGTATGCTGCGTACATCAACACCATACTTCTGGAAGTAATATTCGCACAGTCGTTCGCCTGCCAGTTTGCTGATGCCGTAAATGGTGCTGGGGTCCATTACCGTATATTGTGGCGTATTGACTGGTGGCGTGTTCGGACCGAATGCAGCAATCGATGATGGCCAGAATACTTTCAGGGGTTTACCAGCTTCATTGCGGACGCGTGCAAGTTCCAGGATATTGAGCAGGCCATCCATGTTCAGGGTCCAGGCTTTCAATGGTGCTTGTTCACCCGTAGCTGACAGCATGGCTGCCAGTTGGTAGACCTGGGTAATATCGTATTGAGCGACGACTTGCGCCAGTCTTTCTGTATTTAATACATCAATGACTTCATAGATTTTTGCGCCATACAGGCTCTCTGACCTGATGTCAGCGGCGATGACATTATTGGCGCCATGCTGGTTTGCCAGTGCTTCTACCAACTCGCTGCCGATCTGGCCATTGGCACCGATCACTAATATACGTTCCATGGATATCCCTTACTTAATGATGTTTAATTCGCGGCCAGCCTGAGCAAATGCAGCCAGGGCAGTATTTAATTGTTCAGTCGTATGTGCGGCAGACAGTTGTACGCGTACCCGGGCTTGGCCCATCGGTACCACTGGGTAAAAGAAGCCTGTCACTAATACACCAAGCTCATACAGGCGTGCAGCAAATTTCTGCGCAACTGGAGCATCAAACAGCATGACGGGGACGACAGGATGGGTGCCTGGCTTGATGGTAAAGCCTAAAGTCTCAATTTCACGGCGGAAATGCGCAGTATTCGCATGCAGGCGGTCACGCAGCTCGGTGGAATTGGACAGACGTTCCAAAACAGATAGCGAGGCACCCGCTATGGAAGGCGCGAGAGTATTCGAAAATAGGTAAGGCCGGGACTTTTGACGCAAGGTATCTATCACTTCCTTGCGTGCTGCTGTGAAACCACCCATGGCGCCACCCAGTGCTTTCCCTAATGTGCCTGTGATGATATCAATGCGACCCAATACATTGTGGTGTTCATGAGTGCCGCGACCAGTTGCGCCCATGAAGCCGGATGCGTGGCATTCATCTATCATGACTAGTGCATCATATTTGTCAGCCAGGTCGCAAATTTTGTCGAGTTGGGCTATCGTGCCGTCCATGGAGAACACGCCGTCAGTCACGATGATGCGATGACGCTTGTCAGCAGCGGAGATCAATTGTTTTTCCAGGTCAGCCATGTCGTTATGGGTATAACGGAAACGTGCTGCCTTGCACAGGCGTATGCCGTCAATGATGGAGGCATGATTCAGCGCATCAGAGATGATGGCATCATTTTCATCAAACAAAGGCTCAAATACGCCACCATTGGCATCAAATGCGGCTGCATACAGAATGCAGTCTTCTGTGCCGAGAAAGCTCGACAGTGCTTTTTCGAGTTGCTTGTGGACTGTTTGTGTACCGCAGATAAAGCGTACAGAGGATAGACCGTACCCGTATTGCTCAGTCGCCGCGATGGATGCCTGAACCATGGATTCATCACCAGACAAGCCCAGGTAATTGTTGGCGCACAAATTGATGAGCTTGCGGCCATCATCGCAAGTGACTTCAGAACCCTGGCGGGATGCGATCACGCGTTCTGGCTTGTACAGACCTTGTTCGCGTAAATTGTCCAGATTGCCAGCCAAATTGCTGATGAAGTTTGTCCTGGAAGTGTTCTGGCTCATGATGTCCCCTGATTGCTGTTGTGTTGCTGTGCGGATTGAATGTTTTCAGCCAATTATTACTTAATCACTGGCAATTTCATGCTTGCGTTTCAATGGCACTGTTACACTATTGTTGGAAATTTCTAAAATAGTTGAATAATTCAATATCTAGAACTAAAGTTCGATATATCGAATATTAAGCTAGCTTTTTTACTGATGCAAGAGTCTCTATGAAAAAAGTTTTACCCAATACCCCGCCAGAAGTGGGCGCGACTTTGCAAAAAATGCGTCTGGAGCGTGGCCTGACGCTGGAGGATTTGTCGCGCACCGCTGGCGTGTCAAAGTCCATGCTGTCCCAAATAGAAAGAGAAAAGGCTAATCCCACTATAGCCGTTGCATGGAGATTGGCAAATGCCCTGGGCGTCAGTATCGCGGAGCTGCTGTCATCAGAATCACCCAAGCTGGACACGATACGGGTACTGGAATCGCATGAAACACCTACATTGCCGGGTGAACATGCGGGTTATATCCTGCGTATACTTGGCCCTATGGAACTGGCGGGTAAATATGAGTGGTATGAGTTGACGCTGGCACCGGGTGGTGCGCTGGTGTCGAATTCTCATGACCCTGGAGCATCCGAGCATCTCACTTTACTGCATGGCAGTGTTGAGGTTGAAGTCGATGGCGTATGCAAAAAGCTGAAACTGGGGGCAACCGCACGTTATAACGCTGACAAGAATCATGCCATACGTAATCTGGGTAAAACTGAGGCCAAAGCTTTGCTGGTGGTTATTCATCGATAGCGCTCAACGGCGATGCTGAAGCATGGATTCTGGTAACATTTGGATTGAAAACTTGTTCGCCACATAATATTTTGCCACCTGGCTGCAATAATGTTGGTCGTATCAAGCCTTGGTAGTGTGGAGATTAAGCAGCATGAGTAAGAACGAAACAATTAAAGTATATGATCGGCCAGCGGGTGGCTGGGGCGCATTGAAAAGTGTTGCCCAGCAAATCATAGAACAAGGTATACCTGGCAAAGGGGCGTTGACCCTGTTGTCCGCCAATCAGCCTGATGGCTTTGATTGCCCGGGTTGTGCCTGGCCAGATGCCGATCACACATCGACCTTTGAATTTTGTGAAAATGGTGCCAAGGCAGTGGCGGCTGAATCGACTGCACGCCGCGCTACCCCAGAACTGATCGCCAGTTTGACAGTGAGTGAATTGGCAGAGAAGTCTGATCACTGGCTGGAAGCGCAGGGGCGTTTGACCCAGCCCATGCAATATGACCGCGCCAGTGACAGATATAAAGTCATTAGCTGGAATCAGGCTTTTGAGCTGATTGCGGCTCGTCTGAATGCCTTGCCAACACCTGACGATGCGATTTTCTATACCTCAGGTCGTACCAGTAACGAGGCTGCTTTCCTGTATCAGTTATTTGTACGTGAATTTGGTACCAATAATTTTCCTGATTGCTCAAACATGTGTCATGAGCCTTCTGGCTTTGCCATGCGTGAAGCCATAGGTGTAGGCAAGGGAACGGTATTGCTGTCTGACTTCCAGATTGCCGATGCGATTTTGATTTTTGGTCAAAACCCTGGCACCAATCATCCACGCATGTTGGGTGAGTTGCGTTCTGCGGCCAAGCGTGGTGCTGCCATTGTGTCTTTCAATCCCTTGCGTGAGCGCGGCCTGGAGAAATTTCAGAACCCGCAAAATGCGCTGGATATGCTGACAGATCAGTCGTCGACCATTTCATCTGATTATTTCCAGTTGAAAATTGGCGGGGATCTGGCAACCGTCAAGGGCATGATCAAATGTGTGCTGGAAGCAGATCAACTGGCGCAAGCTGAAGGGCGACACAGAGTTGTCGATGTAGAGTTTATCTCTGAACATACCGCCAATTTTGAGCAATTTGCCGCTGAAGCATTGGCAGAACCTTGGGATGTTATTGTCAGAGAATCTGGCCTGGACCGTGCGCAGATACAACGTGCGGCCGATATCTATATGGGTGCTGGCAAAGTCATTGCCTGCTGGGGTATGGGCATCACCCAGCACAAACATTCTGTGGCAACCATACAGATGATTGTTAACTTACTGCTCTTGCGCGGCAATATAGGCCGCCCTGGTGCGGGCCCATGTCCGGTGCGTGGGCACAGTAATGTGCAGGGTGATCGTACCATGGGCATCATAGAAAAACCAAAGCAAGCATTTCTTGAGCGTCTGGGGCAGGTATTTGATTTCACGCCGCCGCAAAAACATGGCCATGACACTGTAGGTGCTATTGAGGCTATGTTGCATGAAGGTGGTAAAGTATTTTTTGGCATGGGCGGGAATTTTGCCACGGCAACGCCAGATACAGAAGTCACTCACAAAGCACTGAAAAATTGCGCGTTGACCGTGCATGTGACTACCAAGCTCAACCGTAGTCATTTGATTTGCGGTCATGAAGCCATCATCTTGCCTTGCCTGGGACGTACTGAAATAGATATCCAGGAAACTGGACCACAGGCAGTGACAGTGGAGGATTCCATGAGTATGGTACATCTGTCATCTGGTATCAATCCACCAGCCTCTACAGATTTACTGTCTGAAGTAGCCATTGTTGCGCGTCTGGCGCAAGCTACCCTGAAAGACCGTAGCAAAACACCGTGGGCCTGGTTGCTGGCTGACTATAGCCGCATACGTGACAAGATCGCTGCTGTATTTGATGACTTTGCTGACTTTAATGCACGCGTCAAAGTGCCGGGTGGCTTCCATTTGCGTAATACCGCGGCCGAAAGACTATGGCTAACAGCAACCAGCAAAGCTAATTTCAATACTCATGCTGTTCCGGTTGACTTGCCGATACATCAGGCTAGAAGGAGCAGGCAGTCACCCGTTTTCAATCTGGCTACCATGCGTTCGCATGATCAATATAATACGACTATCTATGGCATGAATGACCGTTACCGTGGCGTATTCGGTGAGCGTCGCGTACTGTTCATAGCTCAGGAAGATATCAGTGCTTTGGGCATGCAGGCAGGTGACTGGGTAGATATGGAAAGTCTGTGTGACGACGGTGTAAGGCGTCAGGCAAAGCGTTTCATGCTGGTGGCCTACAACATTCCTCAGGGGTGCCTGGCTGCCTACTTCCCAGAGACGAATGGCCTGGTACCTTTATCAAGTTTTGCTGATCATGCACGTACGCCCACATCCAAATCGATACCCGTGATCATCCGCGCGCATCAAGTACAGGTTTAATGCGGGTTTCAATGGAATCGCTAAATTATTCGCAGGATCAACTTAGCCATGCCTTGATGGCAGAACTGGCCCAGCATACAGAAGCTTTGTCATTGCCACGTCTGTGCAAAAAGCTAGGGGTGCGACAAAGTACTTTGCTGCGCTGTATAGCCTATCTGGGTGAAGAATCTATTGGCCAGCACACGGGGGCGGGATGGGTCCATCTGCAGCAAGATGGTGAACGCAGCTTGCTCAGCCTGACTAAAGAAGGACGAAGGGTTTGCGAAGCGGCGACGGGCCAGTCTGATGGTGAGCCTGCGACGCTGGCGGGCGTTGTAAGTCGCAAGGTGCAAAGGCATGCATTCTCCAACCATATCGCCGAGGACTTGATGGACCATATTGCACAGGAAGTGCCGGTTGCTCTGGTCTATAACGGTATTTCTCATGCAGTCATGCTGGCTACCCCCTTGGATCTGGAAGACTTTGCGCTTGGCTTCAGTTTGTCTGAAGCTATAGTCGATGATGTTAGTGAAATCTATGACATGGAGTGCCAGTCAAATCCAGAAGTGCCGGGCATAGAGGTGCAAATGCAGATATCGGCAGCGAGGTTTGCTGCGTTAAAAGAGCGTCGTCGCCATCTTGCAGGCAATACTGGTTGTGGCTTGTGTGGCAAAGATAGTTTGCAGGCTTTGCAAATGGATCTGACAATGATCAAGATTGAGTCTCCTCAGCAATTGTCGCGAGCCAGTTTGCTAAAAGCACTGGAGGGCTTGAGTTCTTTGCAGTCTATTAATTTACAAACGGGTGCTGTGCATGCTGCTGCCTGGGTCAATATGCAGGGTGAAATTCTGGTATTGCGTGAAGATGTCGGCCGACATAATGCCCTGGATAAATTACTGGGTGCTTTGGCAATTGCAAAAGTAAAAACCAAGTTGCAAGTTGAAGGTTTTGTCCTGATGAGTAGCCGGCTTAGTTATGAGTTGGTACAAAAAGCAGCACGTGCCAATATTGCCATATTAGCCGCATTATCTGCGCCAACTGCGCTTGCGATTGATCTTGCAGAGCAGGCGGGCATTTGCCTGATAGGCTTTGTGAGACAGCATGGTTATGTGGTTTACTCGCATCCCGAAAGGCTGCTGGCCGAATGAAGCAGGGATGAAATTGGATTTTCGCCAAATTTACAGAGGTTTTAAGCCTGCAAGAAAGTTATAATAGAAAGAATATTCGTTCTATCCTTCCAATCAATTTTCCAATTCATCCTGTCGACTTATGCAATACGCTTCAACACGCGGGCATACCGCAGCACAAAATTTCTCGGAAATACTCTTAGGTGGTTTGGCTCCCGATGGTGGCCTTTATCTGCCAACAACTTACCCTCAGGTAACTGACGTCGAGCTGGATGCCTGGCGCAAGCTGTCTTATGCCGGGCTGGCATTTGAAGTCTTGAAGAAATTTGCCACAGATATTCCCGAAGCTGATTTAAGGATGCTGGCAGACAAGACTTATACGTCAGATATCTACAAAAATGCACGTAATGATGAGTCTGCGGCGCAAATTACCCCCTTGCGTGTATTGCAAGACAAGGATGGCCGCAAGCTGGTATTGCAGGCATTGTCGAATGGCCCAACTCTGGCATTCAAAGACATGGCTATGCAATTACTGGGCAATTTGTTTGAATACACACTGGCAAAGAATGGCGCAGAGTTGAATATCTTTGGCGCCACTTCTGGTGACACTGGCAGTGCTGCTGAATATGCGATGCGCGGCAAGAAGGGGATACGTGTTTTCATGTTGTCTCCGAACAAGAAAATGAGTGCTTTCCAGACTGCCCAGATGTTCAGTCTGCAAGACCCGAATATTTTCAATATCGCCGTTGAAGGCGTGTTTGATGATTGCCAGGATATGGTCAAGGCAGTGTCAAATGATCTGGAATTCAAGAACCGCCAAAAAATAGGTACGGTCAATTCGATTAACTGGGCACGTGTGGTAGCGCAGGTGGTGTATTACTTCCGAGGTTACCTGAGCGCGACTACCAGCAATGAGCAAAAAGTTTCATTTACTGTGCCGTCTGGTAATTTCGGTAATATCTGCGCTGGCCATATTGCCCGCATGATGGGTTTGCCTATTGATAAGCTGGTTGTGGCGACCAATGAAAACGATGTGCTGGATGAATTTTTCCGCACCGGCATTTATCGCGTGCGCAAATCGGCAGAAACCTGGCATACGACCAGCCCATCCATGGATATCTCCAAGGCGTCGAATTTTGAACGTTTTATCTATGATTTACTGGATAGGGACGCTACCCGCGTTACGGCCCTGTTCAGGAAAGTTGAAACCGAAGGTGGCTTTGATTTGTCAGGTAAGCCAGGCAGCGATGGCGATGAATTCAACAAGATTGCCAGGTTTGGTTTTGTATCAGGTAAATCTGTGCATGCAGACCGCTTGCAAACCATACGTCAGGTAGAGAAAGAATTTAACATCACCATCGATACGCATACTGCGGATGGCATTAAAGTCGCATTTGAGCATCTGCAAGAGGGTGTGCCCATGGTAGTGCTGGAAACAGCCTTGCCAGCCAAATTCAACGAAACGATCAAGGAGGCATTGGGTCGTGATGCTGAGCGCCCGGCTGGCTTTGAAAATATAGAAGCACTGCCGCAACGATTTGAAGTCATGGCTGCCGATGTGGATGCAATGAAAGCTTACATCGCAAAAAATACCGGTCTGTAATGAAAGTGTTTTGATCGTAACACCCAATATACCTAATAGATATTCAATAAAAAAACCGCTTGATGCGGTTTTTTTATTGGGTGTTGGAAAAGCAATTCATTATTGTTTATTGCAATTAATCTTCTGCATAGGGAAATCGATTCCCTTTTCCTGATCTTTCATCTTGCCTTCTATGCGCCCGAGCAAGCTGCCGTCTGCATTCAATTGATAGATGACACGCTGAGGGAATTCAGGCCTGGGATTTTCAAAAACCACCCTTTGCTTTTCCAGTGACAGTAATTGAAAACTGGCCTCTTGTTTACCTGAGGGGAGGGCTGTAAAAATCAGGCTATCTCCATTTTCTTGTATGCGCATGAATTCCCATGCGACGGTTTTGGATTTGCGCACCGTACGGCCCATGCCCAGCATGGAACCACCTGCGGGTACCAGCCAATGTTCTTCCGATCCCGTCTCGGCACCTGCTGCCTGCCAGCAACCTTGTAACCATTGCATATCTTGTATGTTATTGGCAGCCCAACTGCAATTGGTAAGCAATATTGCGGTACTAATAGCTAATTTGATTTTTAATTGCATACTGCTCTCCAATATAAGTCTGGCTTTGCATGGTATGGTTTTCGAGTTCTAGTATAGATGCAAGATAGGCTTTTTATGTTGATTATTACGTGATTAATACTTGGCGCAACACATTGAAGCAATGTATAAAAATCATAAGGTGATTGCAGAAAAAGAAATAATTTAAACAATCCATTTAAAAGTCTCGTAAATATTTTTCACATTTTCAGTTAATGTGATTTGTGTCACATAGAAAAACAATCTCACATGCTAATCTGCGGTCGCTAAAAAGAATCAGCTCTAAAGAAATTTAGAATTTTTATGTTTCATACCAACAATTAATAAACAGGAAACTTCACATGGCCAACACAGCAGCAGACATCCAAAAGCTTTACATCGCCTACTTCAACCGTCCAGCAGACCCAAATGGTCTGGC